>CAMVMK010000011.1 GCA_947168585.1 uncultured Fretibacterium sp. | reverse complement strand
TGAAATTATCACATATTCACACATTATTATTACGTTTGTGAAAACAGCCTCTAAGTCTTCAATCTTGAAGTGCGCTTTTTCGGCTCTCATTTCAAGCGTCCATTCGCCGTTTACAATCCTGCGTCCCATGTCGCTAATTTTCGGCATGTCGCCCGTCTTGAAGTTACGTAAGAACGCCTTTTTGATATATTCAGGGCTTAATCCATAAATAATGTCGTTAGGCATAAATATATCTACGAGACATTGAACTGTACCGAAATCGGTTTCAAGTACCGAAATAACCTGCTTTAATTTCGTGGTCTGGTTGCCGTCCATATATTTCGTATTGCCTGCTGTGAATGTTGAGATAACACGCTTGTTGCGCGGCGATACTAACAATATCGTAGGTTTGCCGCCGCAAAGCCAGACCTGCTCTAACGCGTTGTTAATAAGGTCGAATGTCAACGCTCTCGGTGTTCCGCCGTTAGTTAATACGTTGGTGATAATCCAATAAGGCAGACCGCCGAAACGTCTAACGTCATTAATGGACGTTCCTAAGAACTTCGTATCCTGCTCAATTAATGCTTTCTCGCAGTCGAACGCAAGTTCTTTCATTTTCTTCTGCATTTGATACGCAAGTTCCGACTGTACGCCGTGTTTCAAAACGACTTCCTGTGTGTCGGTAACCTGAATACCTCTGTGCATAATCTGAGTGTAATTATTCAGTCTGACACGCGGCTCGCCGTTGACCGTGAAATAGGTGTAGCCTTCGGGCTGTGCGTTGTCTTCCGCTTCTCCTAAGCTATCTTCCAACCATTCATGAATAGTCTGAGTAGCCTTAGTTCTTCCAATTCTCGAAAATAACGGCGTCTTATCAGGCGATATATTAGTAATAACATCGCTGATGTCCTCCTTATTTCCTACTGCTTCGTAAGTATTGCTTGCCATAAAAACCCTCTCCTTTTAATTAAACTAAGCCCATATCTATCAAGGCACGCGCTTGAGCGTCATCATCAAGCTGACTGAACTCACGCATGTTGTAAGTCCTGCGTCCGCCCGTGCTGCCGCCCTGCGTGCTTTCAAGTTTAGGGGGTTGTCTCTTAACTCTTGGTGTCTGTTTCACCTGTGCTGCCTGCTGCTGTGCTGCTGCCGTCTCATCTCTAAACATTCTGTACCACGTCTGAAGCTGCTGAATAACCGCCCTGCCTCCGTGTGTACGTGCTATCTCATAAAGACCTGCCTGCACCTGCTCATTCGTCTTTCCGAGTTTCTTAAGCGTCTGGCCGTACCACTTATCAAACGAGGCGAAATCAGGACTGCTTACAAGACGTGAATTAAATTCTCGCAGTTCGCTAAACTCCTGCACCCGCTGTTGATACGAAGCCATATCGTAGCTGCGCCGCTGGATTAACTCAGCTTTCGCGAGGTCAACGGCCGCTCTTTGCTCCGCGTCATATTCGGGGTCAAAGTCCATTTCGTCCGTAATGCCTAACTTCTCCATAGCGAGTTTATTAGCGTCTGCTACTAACTCTTTCGGTGTGTACGGTTTAGGAGCGTCGCCCAAAATAGGAGGCAAAGGAGCATTTCTTACCTCCGCTGCCTTTTGACGCGCTGTAAGCTGTGCTGAAACTGCGTCGTAGTAGGCCGCGATTTCTTTAGGAAGTCTCGCTCTGTCCCACTGTTCAAACGGGGTGGTTCTGAGTTCTTCGGGCGAATATAACCTTTGTGCGCCGTCAACGTTGCTTTCGGCGGCTGGGGGGAGCTGCTCATCTCCTCCGTCTGTACCTGCTTGGTCTCCATTTCCGCTGTCTTCTTTCTTACCGTAATCTCCGAAAAATCCGTCTCTGAATTTGACCTCGCCGTCGGACGTTAGACCTATTTCAGGCTCTTCCTGCGCGGGCTCGTCGGCTGTTTCCGGTACGTCTTCGGGGAGCGCGGCAACTTCTTCATCTACGCTATTTTCCTGCGTCTGCTGCATTGTCTGTTCGTCCATCGACTAACACCTTCTCCTTAATTTCAACTTTGGTCTTTTCAAGTGTCTCAGCTGCTTTGCGTTCAAACATCTTAATGTCCTGCGGGGTCGGGAAATACTTTCCTAAATCAAAAACATTCTTCTTAATAATGTCCCATGCCCGCTCGTCAATCTCGTAACCTTTTTTAGGCATTTTATTCATCTCCTTTATCTTTCGTTAAAATATCTATTATTCTTTTCTTAAAACGCTCTCTCTGTTCCGGCGTTACGCCGATTTCTGCCATTCTTAGGAGCGCGGTTATCTCTTTGTCTGATATTTCCGTCTTCCATTTATATTTGAGCAACGTGTCTTCCGCCGTCCACATTAAGCGTCTTCTAACTCCTTTTCTGCCATTTCGCCGAGCTGGATAAACGCCTGTGCTGCGTTCTCGAACTTCCTTAACAGCTCTAACCAACGCTTGTTAGACAACGCCTCATCAGCGGTCATCTCTGTGTTAATCTCCAGCTGGTAAATCACACTTGCCCGCTCCCTTAAGATAAAATCTCTCATGAACTCAAGCGCGATTTTGGCCTTACGCCCCTGTTCTGCGTCCTCTCGTAAACGCTGCTGATACTGCTGATATTCTTCGTCCATTGGTAACTCCTAAAAATAAAAGCTCTTAATTCAGGGCTTTTGAATTAAAGTTCGCTGATTGATACAAGCGCGGGCTTGCAGTTCGTGTCGATGTTGATAATCATCTTGACTAACCGCTTCTCCGCACCAGGAGACATAATGCTCTGCAACGCGATAATGCAGTGATTAATCCCGTTTGCGACTTGACTTCCCGCGTAAGCTATCGGCATATACTCAGCACCGATAAGATTTTCCGTGATTGCGGTAAATGCACTCGCAACTTTCTGCGGCAAATTCGCGGATTTAACTTCGTCATAATTCCAACCGCCTAATAACATTGTTGAAACCTCCTGAAATTTAATATCGCCGGTTATGAGACTTGAACTCACACGATTACCGCCATACCTTGAACCGGCATGTGAAAGTTAGAAATAATCTAACTTTGATTTGCCTGCTGCGGCTGCTGCATTGCACCGGCGGCCTGCTGAATACCCTGCGCTATTCCCTGCTGCGTGGCCATTTGCCCCTGCAACGTCGCAAGGTTCATAAAGAACTGCTGCTTGATAATCTCAGGGTCTTGTACGTAGCTCTCTGGGTCTCTCACTCCGCTGTCGCTTAAAAGCCTCTGCGCCGCTTTAGCCCATTCGCCAGGCGTTATTGCTCCTATCTGCATTCCCGTAGGCGCAATCGCACTCAGATAAAGCTGCATGTTATTAATCATCTGCTTCTTCTTCCCGACACCGACCTCCGTGTTTACGTCAATGTCGAACTCGCCGCTTAAATCATCAGGGCTTATCTGCAGCATGGTGTTCTGCAGTCTAACCACTTGCGGCTGGTCTATGTACTTCTGGTTTAACTCAATCAGGAAGCGCACCATTTCACCTACACCAGTCTCAGCAAATACTCTGATTATGTAGTCTATCCTCTGTGCGCTCGCCTGTTGAAGCAGACTGATACCCGTCGCCGTCTTGTTCAAGCTCGAACTGTCCGTGCCTTGATTGTAACGGGTTCTGCCCGTCCACTGCTCTAACGTGCCCTCGAAATACTCAAACAGCGGCATTGTCCACCCTGCAAGCGAGGCCTGCGGGAACGGCATAACCGACGCTTTAGGGTCGCCCGATTTGTTCTTGATATACTGGCGGTTCTCCTGTAAGTCCTTAAGGTCTATGCCCGTAGGATTTACAAACCACCGTAAATTGTTCGTGTTGACCGTGTTCAGTATCAGCTGGCGCATTAACGCCGTCTTGCTGCTTTGGACTTCTCCGACTATCTCACTGAATGACAGGTTAGCTAAGACCTTGAAAGCGTCCCTTATCGGCGATACCGTGAATATAGGAACACGCCCGTAGGGGTTCTCCTCTACCCTCAACATCTCCTCGCCTACCATAGTAACTATCGCGTCTTCTAAAAGCCCGTCGCCGTTAATGTCTACTTTCACATAGCACTCGTAAAGTTCATACAGGTTTCTCGCGCTGTCGTCTTCCTTAAACCGCTGGTCTAACTCATCGTTTAACTCCGTCTCGAACGCAGAATAAATAACCCCGCTGCTCTCATCTGATACAGCACGCTCTACCGCCATAGGGTCATAAACCCCCGCTGCTGCCTGCCTCCTCAAATGGTCAGCTGTTACATTCTGCTTGTGCGCCACGAAGTTAGCGTCGTTAAGCCCCTTAGCTTCGGGAGACCACCGCAAATCTGTTACCCTGATATTCTCTATCACAGGCCTGTTTACCTTTAACCGCCCTATCCTGTAGTAGACCTCTACATTGCCGTACATATCGGGCGGGCTTATTTCCGTAATCTCGCACCACTGGTCGGCCTGCAACATCATAAGCCGCGTAGGGTCAGCATACTCAAAATGCTCCTCGCCCCACTCCTCATCACGCTGCCACCATACTTTGACCGCTCCTAAGTTGTACTGGAATGCGTCCGTAAACCAGTCCCAAAGAACTAAAAAGCCCTTGTTCTGCGTCATAAGCTGGAAATCTATCAGCTTCTTGAAGACCTCCGCTCTCGGTACGTCCTCGCTGCTCCGACCGACTATTACAAGCGCGTCATCGCTCCCGAAAAACGCATTCATTATGTTAGGGATAGCCCACTGCACCATTGCCCAAAAGTCATAACTCACAAAGTCAATCTGCGTCCCTAATTTGCTGAAACGCTTTTTGTAATAATCCTTGTCTGCTTCATATATCTGGTGGCGGGTTCTTAATGTAGGCTCTATCTTTGAATTGAAAAAATTGTTCGCTCTCTTTATATCGTTTAGGATTGTGTTTTTTATCTTAACCTTGTCCAACCCTAAATCCCTATTATCGGGTTCCAATCTTCACTCAAACCCCCTCCCTTATTGTCATATTCGTAGGGACTGACCGCCATTTGTTCCATGTAGGCCAGCGCGTCTATCACGTCGTCATGCAGACCGTTCGGGTAAGCAAGCAGCTCCCCCTTTATCTTGTCTAACCATGACGCTCCGCTCCTAAACCACACCGTCCCTACTGCAAAGCGCGGTTGAATGTTATCTATCCTAATCTCTTTCTTCTTCTCCGCCTTAAGCGGCACTATCCTAAAGAACACACCCCTGCGAGGCATTTCCTTTTCTAAAAAGTGCTGCAACGCCGCCTGATACGCGACGCTCTCTATTCCGACACTCAGCGGGTGCCACTTCTTAACCGCGTCAAATATCGCGTCTATCGTCATCGTAGGGTCGTATCGCCCGTACTCAACATCAAGCACAAACCAATGTCCGGCGGAATTAACACCGACCGTTACAATGGCCGAATAGTCAGCATTAACTTTCTGGCTTATCGCCAAGTCTACAGTAGTGTAGATATTCAGCGTATTCAAATCCGGCTCTTTGTCGTAGTACTTGAAATACTCTTCCTTGAATTTCTGGCTTTCAGGGCTTAACGCTTGACACATCTTCTCCCGATACCATATGTCTATCTTCCCTAACTGCTCCCACTTCTCACGGTCGCGCTCAATCTCGGAAAGCGGCCACTTCGACGGCCACGCGGGCTTACCCTCAGCGTCCATTATCGGAATACGGATTGCCTCAAACTTCAACTGCTCCGCCGCGTTTATTACCTGCTCTATCATGCAACGCTCACCAAGATTGTTGCCAATCATGAAAATTCGCGTCTTCTTACCAAGAAAGTAAACATCGCTCAAAAACCAGTTCCAGTTGTTCTCGGTGGTCGTCTCGCTACGCGCGTCCTCATCGTCCTGCGGGTCGTCTATGATAACCAAATCCGGCCTCTTAGCACCCCACGATAAGCCGCGAACCGTGCCGCCCTTACCGTATGCCTCAAGGCGCACTTTCGCGCCGTCCTTGTAAACGACCTCGTACGCGCCCCCGTTATCCTCGATAACTTTAGCAACAAGACCGCTCATCTCGGGGGTCTGGTTGAACTCCCTCGTTACTTCCTGCAGCTTCTTGCTCGCCGTTGTCTGTGTAGCACAGATGATAACTAAGTAACTCCTGTGCTCCTGCGGGAACGTCAGCGCGTGTAACAGGTTAGCCCTGATGACTATCTGTGTCTTAGCACTCTCACGGAACGCCTCAATCGCAAAGTTCTTGTCGCCATGAAGTAAAATGTCGCTCCACTGGTAATGGAACGGCGCGGGCTCTACGTCGTCGTCGTCGGGAATGAATATCCTCCTAAAATCGATAAGCGAGTTCAGCGCACGGCTCTGCAGCTCTAACGCCTCACGTATCTCGCTGTCGTCTATCTCAGCCTCTTCATTACTCGAAGTCGATAGCGAATGTGCTGTCTCTCTCGCCGCCGTCGTAATAATCGTCTTTTCTACATTCTCGCTCGTTGTCATCACGTTTTCTCTTCAACTCTTCTAAAATGACACTGCGCACTTTCAACTGGGTGTCATCTTCCTGCGTAACAGTCATATCTACGCTCTCTCGCGGCTTACCGTAGACCCTGTTAAGGATAACCTCGCACGTGCTCAGTACCACCTTAGGGTTCGCGCAGTCAAGCAGCTCTACCAGCTTCAATGCCACTTTCGGACACGCCGCTTTCAATATAGCCTTAACTTCCCTGTCTTCCTCCGTCATCTTCGGACGGCCTTTCGGGTTGCCGCACTGTCCAGGCTTCCATGAACCTGGTGTAGCACTCCTATCCTTTATTTCGGGGATTGCTGACATCTCTTTTCACCTCTTTCTTTACTCCAGATATAAAAAAGGAACGCCCGTTTCCGACGTTCCCCAAAAAATCCTTTAAGCCCATTTCCATTTTTTAATTTTTAAGCAGGAGATAATCTTTAACTCATGAATGAAGTTATGTTTCAAAAATTTTTAGGTTCTCACACTACTCGAATGTAAAAATTATAACCCATTTTTCCAAAAAATGGGAAATTCCTAAAAATGAAAATACAGCCCCATTTCCTGAATAGGGGAGGTATAGCAGAATGGCGAGGTACTTATTTTTTCGCCTACGTACGTGGTGGGTCTTCGGGGCTGAATGGCTACGGGGGCGCGGGGCGCGCGGGCGGGGCTGACCGATGATAACTGATTTTAGGTGTCTTTTTTCTATATTCTTTCAGGCTACGGCTGGGAAGTCTTCCTATATATATGCGCGACGCGAGCGGGTAAGAGCGGCGACACGGGCGCGGATTGACAGGGCTCACGGGCGAGAACTCACGCGGCGAGGGGAGCGGGTCAGGAAGTCGGGACATCGAGACCAGCTACCCCCCTTGACAAAATCCATTTTGTGTGGTATAATTGACTTGCGTGAGCTGTATAGCAAAACGCCCTCGCAAGGGAAAGCCCTCATCGAGGTTAAAGTAAATTAAAATCTTAGGAGGTAATTTTACATGTTTTCTAACAAGAAATCAACTCAGTTCAACTCCGAATATGTGGCAAGAAAGTTCACTCCCGACTACGCGGCTCTTCTCGAAGCCCTCATCGCTCAGCAGAAGCACGAACAGCGCAAAGAGACTAAGCTCGAACTCGCAGTAGCATTCGTACTCTTCACAGTCGGCGGCGCAATCGCGGCAGGCATAGCCCTCGCAACTGCGGTTTTCTTCTAAGGAGGCAGTTATCATGGAATACGACAGCACTTCTTGGAAAGAAGCAGGCTACATCGCAATCAACAAAAAACGAGCCTATCAGCGTAAGCGGAAATTCTGGAAAGTCGTTGACTTCCTCAAAGGTCTTGCATTCGCCGGAATGATTTATTTAGCGGTTTGCACGGTAATCACGGAGATTTATTACTAACTCCCGAAATCTCCGCTCCTCCCTAACTCCTCAATTTTAATCTTATGGAGGCTATAACTATGTTAAAGAACATTAAAGCGGCATATAAAGCCCTTTCCGAAGCTAACGAGTTAATCTCGAAAGCTCACGCTTATGTCGAAGACATCGACGTTACAAACGTTGAAGACGAAGTAATTTCAGAAAGTCTGACAGACTTATTAGGCGAAATATCGTCCTCTGCTCTTGATGAATTACTTGACGAGCTTGAATACTTCAAAGACTACTTAGAAAGTCAAGAATAGCAGTCCGCTCCTAACTCCTCACTCGCGCACTTTATCACTTTAGCACACTAAAGCAAATAACTGTTCTTAGAGTGTAACTACTTGTAACTACTACAGTTACATCGAATTATGAAAGGAGATATTAATCATGGAATTAAGGACATTGGATTTAACTTGCACCGACTACTGCAACGAATGTATAAACAACTCCGTAACCGACGCACAAATAACGCTCAGCCGCTATATCGGAAGCTATCAAACTGTTGAAGACGCTATTAACATTGTCGCAATACAGAACACTCCGCGTTATGAAAGTTCACTTTATGACGCTGTCGAGTTTTTAGAGCCTTATGTTAATGCCGGAATACAATCCGGAGCAATCGGGATTGACACAGACACGTTTGAATTATCATCGGTCTTGCGTTCGGGTTTTATTCGTCTGATTGAAGAAAATTTATTTTTCAATCTTGAAAATATCATCTTCAACTATCTTTCAGAAGCCGCCAGTGCAAATTGGGACGTTAGTATTCTCGACAGCGGTATGCCGGAAAACGAAGAACTCGCTACTCAGCTTGAAGCTGAATTAATGAACGTAGCCAAAGAAGTCGCAAAATCCCCAGATAGTTTTACGTTTTCCGACATTGATGACAAAGTCTTTGAAATAGTCGTAACCATAATCACTGACGATTAAGGGACATTCTCCTAACTCCTCAGAAAGGAGAATAAACAATGTTTCATGAATACGTCGCTATCGCGTTCAATCCCGAAACACATTCCCGCAAAAAGTACAGAGCAGGAAGTCTTGAAGATTTAAGAGCCAAAGTCGAAGAATGGAAAATGCGCTATGCTCCGCAAGGCTATAGAGTTTTCGGAGAACATAACGCAGTTGAAGAGGAAAAAGAGAGGGGATAAACCCTCTCATTGTTTTAAGGAAGGAGTAAATCATGAAGAAGTTTGAAATCGGAAAAGAATATCTCTACATCGAACACGGACAAAAATCTACCCCAGCTTATATTAATAATAAATGGGACTATGAGGCAATATCGCAACGTGATGAAGTATGCCGCTTTATAGTTCTTGAACGCAATGAAGATAAAAAAACTGTAACAGTTGCAGAATACGGATATAACTGTTATCAGCATAAAATGGAATATCAAAAGCCGCGCAAATACGAAATTAGGGACACTCCCAACAACTACGAATTTATCACGACATGGGACTGCAGGATAATCACAGCTGAAGACGTTGACGACTAAAAATAGCTTGCCGCTTTCTTGACAAGTTCGCACCGACGGTTATATAAAGTCCGTCGGCCTTTTTTTATTATCTCTGCTATTTCTTTCAAACTGTGCTTATCGGAATAAAATTCCCGCAATAAGATAATGAAATCCCTTGCCTTTTGAGAGTTATCCCGCTGTAAGTCTTCAATTAAACGCTTTACGGGCTTAATATCCCGCTCAAGCCGTGTTATTTTATGTTCTATTGATAAAACTTTTTCAACATAATTTAACACGGGATTATTAACGCCGTGATTATTTCCGCCCGTTGCGCTGTAGTTTTGGGCGTGAATATCGCCGCCGTGCTGTAGTTCGTTTAATTCGTTCTGTAGCGTAACAAGTTTTTTAATATTCGTTCCGTATTGAAAAAGCCGCTTTTCTGTAAGTCTGAAAATATTATTAGCTGTCATTTTGATTTTAACTCCCTAAAAGACGTGCGTAGAATGCCCGTAAATGAATTTTAATTTATGTCCTAAGGTAATTAATCCTTTTCTCTTAAAACGAGCCTTGTTTTTGCGATTTTGCCGTAAACGCGCTCGACGACTAATTTATCAATCTGAGTGTCGTCCTTGATAACTCCTGCGCGTGCTAAACAGTCTTGAATAGCCTTAACTCTGTTGTCGATGTCCCAGCGTTTTTTATTCGAGGCAGTGAAAATCAAGTTTAATTCGCAGCGTCCCGAATAAGGCGGTTTAGAGCCCCATAGACGCGACAAAGCCCCCAAGACGTAATCTTGGTAGGCTTGACATTCTTCCGTGCGAAATACGCGGCCTCTGACTTTCATGTGCATGTGGTTTACAGTCGGGGGTAGGCCGTCTAACTCTATGCTGAGTAGTTCGCTCCCGAGTTGTTTGTCTTCGAGTTCGTTAGTCATGAAACGCTCCTTAAAAAATATAATATATATATAAAATATTGTCAGCTTGTCAGCTTAGTACTTAAATCATGATGAGTACTAACTTTTTAATAAAATTATCTTGTCAGCTTAATTGTCAGGATTGTCAGGAACGTATAAAATCAGTTCTCATCAATAACTAATAACGAACTGACAGAAGCTGACAAAGAACTGACAGGAAGCTGACAAGAAAAATACATATAAATATTGATAAATACTAAATACTGACAAAGCTGACAAAAAAAACTGTAAATAAAAATAACTTACGTAATATTACCTACGCCATGTTAAGAAAGTGAATACACTCCGCGTCTTATTCTCTTAATTATCCCGTCTCTTGCGAGCCTGTGTAACTGCTGTTGAGCGGTCTGTGTATCTATGTTCAGAGCTACACTTAAATCCATTGGCGTAACACTCTCACGATACTTAAGGTAGTCGATAATAGCCTTTTTCCATTCGGAGGTTGAAGTGTTGTCTATCTCGTCCATGAGTATCCAGTTAAAGCCGTCAAGTTCCATGTTGAAGTCGGTCTCTTCGACATCGCGCCCCGTGCGGTGCAGTATGCCGTGATAGTCAGTCCTTGCGCGTTTCAGTGAGAAAATCGTATCAGCTGCTCCGGCAATGCCCTGCGAGCCTGAGAGTTCATTAAGCCAGTCGTCCTGCATAGCTTTCTTAAGGTGATGTATAAGGAGGAACGGGACATTAAACCAGTCGGCGATTTTCTTAATCTCGCTTACTGCGTCATAGTCCTCGCTGTAGACGTTGCCTTTGCTTGATAACTGCTTCCTGAATTTCTGAAGCGTGTCTATGATAACGAGGCGCGCCTGCCTGTGTTCTTCGAGCCACCAGCGAATGAATGCGAGGCCTCCCTCATGCTGACGCGGGATAGTTGTGATTAAGTCGAGCCGCGATAGGTCGCAGTTATCGGAAAGTCCTGAGCCGTCAATACGTTCCTGCAGTCTGCGCTGAGTATCTTCGAGAGCTAAATAGAGAACATCGCCCTGTTGGACGTTGATTTTTCCGAGCGCACAGCCTCCGATAGCTACAGCGAGCGACAGGTGCAGAGATAAAATGCTTTTCCCGACTTTCGGGCCGCCAGCGAGGATAGAGAGGCCGGAGGGTAGGAAGCCGTCAACAGCCCAGACTATAGGTTGAAAGACTTTTGTTCTGAGAGCTTGAGCGTTGATACATTCGACCCGTGAAAGAAGTTTTTTCTTATCATCCGGCAGAAGAGCGTAACGGAGTTGTTTCTTTATCAGTTCCCGTGCCGCTTCATTCCCGAATTTGAGCGCGAAATCGTCCCAGTCTGACCCCTCTGGATTAGCGGGGTCAAAAGGAGGGGTAACATAGCCCGTTATCAGCTTTTTCTCTAAGAGCCTTTTAGCTTCATCAATGCCTGGATTAAAACCGTGCTTGTTGAATGTAGCTAAATCGTTATCGGCCATGAGAATAATCGGTCTGCCGCCGTAGCGTCCGCGCAAAGCTGTGATGACCGCTTCGAGATTGTTACAGGATATAGCGGCCACACATGGGAGGTCGGTCAGCTGAAAGACTTTCGCGGTAGTAGCGTAGCCCTCGCAGACGAAAATCGGTTTGCCGTCTCCCTCGCGTAACATGTCGAGCCCGATAGAGTAGAAGTTGCCTTTGTAGGACGTGCCGTAAAAGAAGCGTTTTTGCCCGTCGCGGTCGATAGTTTGGACTGCCTTGAAGCTCCCCCCGATGTCGCGCAGCGGGATTAACAGGTGCCCTGTGGGGTTATCGAGGCGGACACCCTCGTAGGCCCGGACGTCTTTGCGGTCGAGGTAGGCGTGCCATATTTCGCCGTTGAAAGACTTGTCGTAGAGCGCGTAAGCGTCCTCTACAGCCTGCTGCTGTTTTTGGTAGAGTTCAGCCTCACGTTCGGCGCGTTTTTTGTTCCACTCCGTGCTGTCAAAATCCGCTTTCTTAAATCCTTTCATGCTCCACGTGTAGCGTGAGTTCGGGTTGCTCCAGTCTTGGATAAAGGCGGCGGGAATGCCGTCGGTGTGAATGACATACGCGCCGTTAGTAGAGCCGTTTTTGTGCCCCTCAATCTGGTAGCGGTGGATACGGTCGTCTAAGATGAGCCATGTGTCGCGCTCACGCGCGGGATACATACCCTTATCGCGCATGAACGCAAGCACTTCGTCTCTAATTTTCTCAGGGCTAAAGATATATTCCATAGATGATTAAGCCCCTTTCTGAGCATTTTCAGCTTGGCGGATTAAAAAGGTATATCGACTATAGGCTGTCCGAAACCGCTTTGCTGTTGTTGCTGATAGCCCCCGAATGTCTGAGAGGTCTGCGGGTTATAGGCGGCCTGTCCTGCGGTTTGCTGACCCTGCTGTCCTTGACCGCTGCCGCCCTGCGCCGGTTTGGGCTTAAACAGGGACACTCTGACGCTGTCTGCGCCTTCTTTAGCGTCAAGTCCTGCGGGGTTGAACGTGCGCTTAATCATGAGGGTCTCGTAGGTGTTGCCGCTTTGGTCGGTGTTCTGCCAGATTGCGCCGATGTTTTCCCATTTTGTTTTGTCGTTGCCTTGCTGGTCTTTGTATTTAGAGACCGCGACCATGCAGTCATAGAGTTTAGTTGACATTAGTATTTTCCTCCGTTTCTTTGATTTTCCCTAAATTAGACTTTTGCCAATAAACAATCATTGAACTTTCGCGTTCCCGTTCACAGCTGAATACTTCACGGCCGTCAAGATAAATAGCCGAGTATGCAACGCCGCAAACATTGTTAAACCTGTGGAGTTCTGCTCCGCCTTTTAGTTCAATATCTACAATTTGATGAATTTCACTGCTCATTTATTTCCTCCGTTTCTGATTTTTAATAAACGTTACGAGTGTCGTTTTCTTCTTGATTTGTATATCTAATATTCTGTTTTGCTTGTCCTCCGAGATAAGCGTATACAACATAGCCAGCATTATTAACTATGTCAGCTGGTTTAGCTCCTGTGCCTTCATTCATTTTGAGCAAAGCGGCATATAAAGCTACGACATTCTTTGCTTTTTCGTCAGTAACGCCCCCATATTCTGCTTGAGCTTTTATAATACTGAGCAGTTCTTGGGAAACGTCAGCTATCTTTTTCTGTAACTCAACATAAGAGCTTTTTAACTCATTGACTAATGCCTGCATTTCCGATACTTGCCACTGAGCTTCTTGAATGAGTTTTTTCCCGTCTTCATTCATTAAAAAATTTGTTACAGCTTCAGCAGTAACACTTGTGGCTTGTTGTTTTGTTAGACCTGCACTTATGAGTTGTTCTATTAACTTACTGGATAACATGGTTTATTCTCCTCCCGTGATTTCCTCATGCGTATTCTGTAGTTCATTCCTTGCCTTTAAGCCGTAATAGGAGGCAAGGTTTTTGAGATATTGCGAGTTAGCTTCGATTTCGTGAGCCTTTGCGCTGATGTAGTCCGCGATAGCGTCTGCGAGAGTGATTAAAGCCATTCCGCAGAAAAAAGCGATGATTATTGACATTTCACACTCTCCTGTTCCAAGCCTCGACTGCTTCCTGCGCTGTACTGAAATAACCCATATAAGCCGGGCAATAAGAGCATTGGATACTCCACTCATCTTTGTTAATTTGCGCTTCATGTCCGCAGAACGGACAGGGTTTGAGTTTCAACTCCTCACCCCTAACTCCTAACTCCTCACTCATCTTTTACTCCTTTCTTGAATAAAAAGCCGGTAAGCCGAAACCTACCGGCAAGTCTTGTTAATACACGAACTCTCTCTGCGTGCTTTTTTGTGTGTCGAAAGAGTTTTTTATACAAACCCTTTCTAAAAAATTTATATAAAACATCTGCCTAAGGCCTACCTGTAGGCAGACGGGCAGGTGATTTATACCAGTGTCAACATCTCGCCCAGCCGCATTTCTTACACCTGTAGCAGCCCTCGTAGGGGATTACTTCGCCGCCGCAGACTGGGCATGTGTGTTCATCATCAAGAGCGGCAAGTTCTGGGTGTTCCTGTTTCATCTCCGCGACCATTTTCAAGAAGCGCGAATTTTCTTTTGTGTATTCCGGCGGTCTTACGGTTTGAGCATTAGCTTTCATGCGCTCGCGGGCGGCCATTTTCTTTTTTGTAAGTTCAACGCGGTCAATCGTCTTAGCCTTCGGCATTTGCGCCCTCCTCTAATCTTGCTCTAGTCATTTCGCGCAGTAAGTAGTCGTTAGCTTTCTGAAGTGCCCTATAGCGTGTTTCACCGTCTTTTTTACCAGCGCGGGCGATGTATTTCACAATATTCCCGCAATTAAAATTCAAGTCAAACGCCTCGATGAAGTCTATAACTTCCATGCCGTTGCGCCCCGTGTAATAATTGTTACTCATTGTTTTCCTCCTCCTGTGTGTCTGCTATTGCTTCATTCTCGCGGCGTTCAATATCAGCTGTAAGTGCCTGCATTTCGTCTTCCGAGAAGTCAATCGCCAAAGTCTTGCCGTGAGTGATTGAGAGCATGATTTCCTTTGCCTGCTGCTGTTTGCCGTCGCAAACCGCTAAAAGACGCGACCATAGCTTAGCTAAAAGTTCCTTGCGCTGTCTTAAGTCAACGCCGCTTTCAAGCCACTGTTTGAGCGTCTCGCCCGTCTGTTCCGACAGCTGGAACGTCTTACCGTCAAAAAGGCTTGTTCTGTCTTTGCTTACGGCGGCCATGTGGTTTTGCCCTAAGTCGAACACTACGCCGAACTCGTAGTCCATGCCTTCGCGCTGTACGGGGGCAAGACCTACCTTGCGGGGTTCTTTGCGTCCTTTGTCGTTTTCTACGATGACGTACTCCGTTTTACTCCTCATGGTGGCTATAATGTGGCACGGGGAGTTAAGCATGGTCTCAATCAGTTTGTTGTGCTGAGGGGTAACCTGCCGCCACGCTGTGTAGCTGTTCCCGCTCCGGCTTCCTGCGGCTATGTTGTCGACCTGCTCTAAGAGACCGCCCTCACCCGCCCAAGCGTGAGAGAGACTGTCTATGATGATTATGTCGTAACCGAGACTTTCAGCTTGCTTAATGCCCTCGATGTATTTGTCTATGGTGTAGGGAGCTTGGATTGCTCCCACGTCATAGTCAAAAAGGGTAGCGTAGAGGTCTCCTGAGCCGTTTTCCGTGTCGAGTAATACTGTTTTACCTCCGAGCCCCTTAGCGATTAAAAGAGCCCCGTATGTCTTGCCGCTTCCTGCCGCGCCGGTAATGCCTAAACGTAATTTTGCCTTGCGTTTTTCTGCTTTCCTAAATTCCATGATTTAATCCTCCTTATCTAACTTTTCCCATTTTCCCCACTCATCGATTTGGTCATTTAGAACTTGTACGTAGCGGGTTCTGACTGTTGCAAGCGCGTCCCCTAATTCCCGCGTTAATTCTTCCGAATAGTGTTTATCTTCATCGTTGAACCACTTGTCGCCCGACCGCGAATTGACTTCCTCTAACATTCCGTCAAGCGAATACTCCATGTTGCGCCAGAACGCGGCGCGCCGTCTTAACTCACTCATTATTTAGTCCTCTTTTCTTTCTCCTGTGCCTCTACTTCAAGTTCCCACTCCCGATACTCTCTGTCGTTGATAAATTCTGCAGTGTCAGAAAGTTTTTTGATGACGGGGTAAATTAAATTGAACTCAGCAATGCTTTTATAAGCACTATTAGTAACAAGCCCTAAGTCAATGTCCTCTGCGTCCGCGCGAAGTTCAAAAATCAGATTACGGAGTCTTGCGAATTTGTCCAAAAGCATGTGTAATTTATCGAGTTCTCTGTGCGCTTTTTCGCTTCTCCGTTGACCTTTTGTCGTGCTGTAGGTGTAGTAATGACATACTGGCATACAATCAAATATCATTGTTTAGTCCTCCTTGATATTTCTCTTTTGCTTCATAGACCGCCTTAAGCGTGTTGTATTCTTCCCGTGTGAAAAGGTACGATCCGCGCTCCTTGTTCGTTATCGAGACCGTAGACTTCCCGATTAGCTGTGCCGCGTAGCGTTTCGTAACTCCGACTTTCAGCCGCCATTGCCCTAACTTTCGCCCCTCCTCGACCGAGACTTGCTCTATGCGGGATTTATTCTTCGTAGGCTCTTTGCGTTCAGCTGTCCTCATTTCCGGCGTAGCGGGTTGTTTTTTGGACGGCTTAATTTCTTCGCCTTGCTTTTCTGAGCGAGTTAGAAGAAATCTGATATAATTCCTCACAATTTCGTGTCGGGTACTCGTGGCGTAAAGTCCCCGCTCGATACTGCTCAGAGTATTCTCAGACATCTTCAACTTCTCAGCGGCTTCCTTGAGCGACAATCCGCGCTGTTCACGGAGGCCGCGCAAGTCTTTCACTTTAATTAGCGTCATGTTTTTTCTCCTTGTAATTCGCACCGAAAATCCGCTGCAGCTTCACCTGCTTGTAGTACTTCATGAAGCGGTCGTACTCTTCCTGTGAAGTTGGGAACTTCCCGTTTTCTTTCCCCGAATATGTAGCTTTCGGCATATTTATTTGCGAGGCAACAACACGAAGAATTAACTTTAATTTTTTTCGTATTGTTTTTAACTCCGCAACTTTTTCACGTGGAACAGGATTTTTTATAGTGTTGTATTCTGCTGAATTTATCCCTGTATATAGAGAACGTTTAACCTCTATTTTGCCGTCAATGACATCTGTGAGGAATTTTTCATACCTATGAAGAAAATTTGTATCAGCTTTACCTTTCCCTATTTCTTTCGCGCTGAAATAACTATTCGAATAATACAATGCTTTTGCGACTTCTCTTTGTGAAATTTTAAGCTGTATTCTCAGTTCCCGCAGCTCTTCTATGCTCATTCCCATTCTCAAACCCCCATTCCTAACGCAACATAATCAAAAGGCTCGCTCACGGGGTCAAGCACGCAGTCGTAGGGCTCGTAGGGCGTGTCGTCCTCGTCGTCTTCTTCGGCTTCAATCTCGCTGCAAATTTCTTTCCAATGCTCAAGACGTTTTTTAGCAATCTTGATGACCTCGTCTAACCTAAAGGCTATTTCATGTATTGCCTCGCTGTCGCCTTTATACTTACTCAAAAGTTCATACTGCAGGCTTTCAACGTCCCTCTGGACCCCCTCGAGTTCTTCAACGGCGGTGTCTTCCCAAAAATCGCGCATTTCTTCAGCTTCGCATTTTTCTTTTTCAGTCATGATAATTTCTCCTTTCTAATGTTTCCCCGATAAATTAAGGGCGTAAAAATATCCGAGCCCGTTCCTAAAGTGAGTGCTGATAGTGCAAAATCCCCGCTCTATCTCCGTGTCGATGTCGTGTACATAAAGCAGTCTGTTGCGCAACGCCGTTTTCTTACGCAAGACAAGTTCTCGCTTGTCGTCTGCGTTCTTGTAACACCAGCTTAAAAACTTCCTTAACACCATGATTTATTTCTCCTCCTTAATTCCGCCGAGTGCTTTCCCGTTTTGGAGTACGAGATTGCGACCTTGCTCCAGCTGTTTTATGAACGCTTTGAACTGCTTGATGTCCCCCCAAAGGTCATAATTTGCTGAAAGTGTTAAACACGCTCCCTGCGGTGTGCAGGTGAGGTTTGATATACTTGGTAATACTTTTGCTCTCATGTCTATAATTTCCTCCTTAAATTCAGTTGCGATTTTGATTTGAAGCACCCAGCCTCCTTGCTCGGGTGCTCCGTTCAATAGTTCCTCTTCGCTCACATTCAGCGCGGCGGCGATTTTCTTAGCTTCGTCAAGACGGGGAGCGTTTTTGCCCCACTCCCACCGTCTGACTGTCATATAAGAAACATCAAGCATTTCAGCGAGTTTCTCCTGCGTAATGCCCGCTTTCTTCCTAAGCCTTGCGAGCCGCTGTCCGAAAGTTTCATTGTCCGGCATGTAACCGCCTCCTTAAATCTGAAACTCCCCGCTCTTAAATCCGTTAAGGAAGTAAATCCTCCCTTTCCCTGTGAGTAGCGGCGTGGGAGCGGGTGTCCTTATTCCGGAATCCGTATAAATGACATTCTCACGGGCTATAAAAAATCCCTTATTTAATGCCTTTTGGGTCGGGGTGTTGCGTCTGCAGTCCCACGTGTTCATGAGCCAGCCGTGTTCCCTAAACCATACAAAAAGCCGCTGTTGTCCTACGTCAATTCCGTTTTGTTTGAGCAGTTTTGCGAATGTCCCTATTACCATTCCGTCCTTGCTTTCTCCGACTGCCTCTGCAAAAATCACTTTGGATTTATCCGCTTCAATCTTGGCGGCGAGTGCTGTTTTCTGCATTTCGAGTTCCGCCGCTCTTGCCCGCTCCGCTTTGACTTCTTCCGCCAGCCTGATGATTAAGTCGGGGTTGCTGATAATTTCCTCAGCTTTTGCCGGTGTCATGTAAATCCCTTTTTGATGAATTTCGTCCATGACGTGCCAAGCAAAATCCATGACATCATTCGCGTTCGGTTGATTTGAGAAGCGGCAAATTTCAAGAAACCCTTTGAAGTTATAAACCGTTGTGGCTTGCGTTCCGCCGGAGGGGGTAACCAAATTGACTACCCCCGAAAATTTATCGAGACGTTCTTGATTTCGCTGATGAATTTTCCCGATTGCAATTCGCGGTTCGGAATATCCTAAAAGCCGTCCTATTTGCTCTCTTGTTGCCCAGAAGCCGTCGTCTTCGTTGTCAGCCTTGTAGCAGTCGAGTGCTACACCGTTAAATTCGCGCGTTGTTAAAAGTTTTAATTCACTGTTCATTGTTTACACTCCTTTAATGTAATAACCTTTTGTTTCGATGTCGGGCAAGACTTTATTAAAAAGCCAATCCTGCATTTTTTTGACCTTCTTCGATTTGCTTATAAAGAAAATCAGAAGATAAGCGGCGGGTTCTTGAATAACCTTAGTCCCGTCAATTAATTCACGGACATTTCTTTCCTCTTCAGGAAGTTCTTGAAGGTCTTTCTCCGTTAATTCGGTCAACCTTAAAATGTCGTCCAACTTGTACCAGACGTACTTGTTGTCATCGGCGAACTCATACGAGGTCATCTCTTCTTGAAAAGTGGAAATATCTACCATATAATTACCTCCTGTGTAATTACCTAAATTTTTTTCTGATTCAGCTTGTTACCCCTTGCCCGTCTGGGTACTGCTTAAAAAATATTGACGGACGAATAACGGCCTCGTCAGCGAGTGCTTGACACTCGGACGGGTCTTTCTTTTTTTGCGCCCCTCACTGTCCCTTGCGGGTGTTCTCGGAAATTAATCAACAAGAACGGAGCAGCGCGTGAAAGACCGCGTTTCGGCCTTTGCCTTAAATATCTCCCTGCTAAAATTATGAAAATCTCAGCAAGGGAGGTGATGAAAAATGAAACGTAATCCTGTTATAGCTAATACTGTTGTCTCAGTAGGTTATGACGCTGAACTTAAGGTCTTGGAAGTGGAGTTCCGCGACCATAGCGTTATTCAGTATCTAGATTTTTCGATTGAAGCCTACATTGAGCTAGAGTTAGTTAATGGCTTTGACGAACAATTTTTCCGTCAACACGTTTACGGTAAGTACAAGGAAAACCTTGTTCTTCAAGCCAATCGTTAGCTTCATCAATCAACTTATGAACTTCGAGATTAATTTCTGCAAGTTCAGGAGTTTTTGAATCCAATAATGCCCCGTGTATAAAAGATAAATGCAAATCAGCATTAGCCAGTGCCAACTGCACGGGGTTCATTTTTTCGTAACCTAACGGCTTATACATTAGTCCCCTCCGTTATTCCGTCTTAGTTGCGCCTTGAATTTAGCTTCGTCAATTTTCTGTAACGCTCGCTGTAATTCTTTGGCAATACCGATAATTTCTTCTAATTCGGCTTTGCTTGTGTCGTGATACACAGGATTAAAAGAAAATGTCAACCTAACCTCTCCTTTATCGAAGCCTTGAATTTGGATTAAATAAAGACTGTCGCTCATAAATTTTCCCTTCCTCTCCTCTACAACCCTTGCGGGAGGCTCTATGCGTTGTTGCCTTGTATTTGCGCCCTGCTTTTCTTGCTCCGCTGTTTAATTCGTGGCCTTGCGAGTGCGCCGCCTTGTTAGGCTCATCTCGTTTCGATTGGTTTTCAATTTACTTAGTGCTTCGTAATTCGTTTATGAATGAATTATATAATACTTTTTTGGATTGTCAAGTTATTTTAATTCTTTTAAGTACCGAGATAAATTCTTTTATGTTCTTTATAAAAATGGTTCATTACGGTATCATTTCAAAAGGAGGGAGTAATATGTCAGTAGGAATAAAGATAAAAGAGATACGAAAAAGAATAGGAATTACTCAAGAAAGATTAGCGGATTTAATAGGAGTTTCATTAATGACCGTTCGCAGGTGGGAATGGGGAAATACAAGCCCGAGTGCTTCAATGCTTCCTAAACTCGCGGAGGCGTTGAACACGTCCGTAGAGTATCTAATGGGCTTGACCGATGACGCGCCGCCGGAAACGCCATTGAAGCAGCTGCTTGAAAATCTAACGAAGTCTTTACCTATTAAAGAGAAAGAAAAAATCACAGACCCGTTGCTTGGGACTGAAAGGGAGTATGACCCGAATACACCGCAAGAGTTAAATATGGCCTACTGGGGCGGTGTGCTTAATAATGCACGGCGATTGGTTAAAAGTGGAACGGAGCAAGAGAAAGCCGCCGCCTTGATGATGTTGCGCATGGCGGTCGACGCTATCACCGGCTCGGAGGGTAAGCAGACAGAGAAACGCGGGGCGAATATTCACGCTGACATTATCGACAATAGCGGCAACGTAAAGCAAACTATTAGCACTGTTACTTAGTGAGTGCTAAATACGGGAAAGTATGGAAAAGGTGTGGAAAGACGAAAACGCAGGGGTGTGGAACGGGACGTAGCGCAGTCTGGCTAGCGCATCTGCATGGGGTGCAGGGGGTCGGAGGTTCGAATCCTCTCGTCCACCATTTCTTACCTTTATCAATGTTTATCTCAATTTTTAATCCCAATAAGGTTAATTATCACTATATAAAACAAGCCTCAAATTAAAAAGCGTAAAACAAAGACAAAAATATTTATTCACGCCAGCCTCTATGAATTATGAATCCCCCGCTTCTAAAGCGGAGGTAGTTCATTTTATTGACGTTCCCCAACTTCTTAAGATGGTTTGATCCATGATTTTTTGACGATCCCGCCCGGAAATTTCTTCTAATGCTCTGTTAATTGCCTTTATTAATTTAGTATCGCCGCGCCGTACTCCTGCACAAACACCCGTGAAATCAAATTTGAAGCCTTGCCCTTCTTGAAATTTTATTATCTTAAAATCCGGGAAAACTCTCGCATAAGTTTGAGCCATGTCCGAATCTACAATGGTAGCGTCAATTTCCTGCTTTTTGAGTTTCTCAAAAATTTCCTGAATATTTGAAGCTGAGGGAAGGTGAATAGCACCTTTAACTTGAGCCGCTGCCCAATCGAATTTTGTGCCTTTCTGAGCTGCTAATGACGCGCCTATAAAATCTTTCAAAGTTTTTGCTTCCGCATATTTTCCGTCTTTATGAACTAATATAGTATATGAAGCAACATGAACATCGTAAACGTCTGAAAAAGAAATTAAATTTCTACGAGCCTTAGTGTCTAACATTCCTGAAAAAATCGCGTCAATCTCATGTTTATTCAACGCTTCAATTAAATACTGATACGGAAGTTTTACGACTTCGAGCTTTGCGCCCATTGATTTAGCTACGAGTTTTGCAATCTGAATATCATAACCTTCAGCGTAGAGATTTTCTTTATTTGCAATCGGAACATTCGAGTCAGTAGGCTTGTCTTCTTCCCAATTATTAGGAACGTAATCACATTCCGAGCCGACACGAAAGATCACCGGTTCTTTTTCTGAAAAAAATTGATAAAAGCCGTACAAAGAAACTATAAATATTAAAAGCCGGCAGAGATATTTTTTCATTTTTAATTCCTAACTCCTCATTAAATTAAAAATTATCCCATTCGCGCGCGATTGAACGATCCATAATTCTTTGGCGGTCGCGTTTAGAAAGTCCTTTTAATGCGCTGTTAATGTCATTTAATAATCTCGTGTCGTTTTTGCGGACACCTGCGCATACTCCTGTGTAACCGAAGTTAAAGCCCTCGCCTTTCGGGAATTTTATCATCATCATGTTTGGGTATGACTGATGATACATGTTAAAAATTTCGACATCAAGAATAATTCCGTCAATTTCTTTATCCCTGAGTTTTTCTAACATTTCGTTGATACTGTCGACAGGCTGAAGATGCTCTACGCCCGGAAGCTGATTAATCGCGCTGTCTGAATTTGTTCCGTGCTGGCCGATAAATTTTGCTCCGTTGAAGTCAGTTTTTTTCGTTGCCTTTGAAAATTCTCCGGCTCTGTTCACGACGACGTTATATTCTGCTAAACGGTCTTCATAAACTTCTGAAAAATCAACAACTTTTTTGCGGTCGTCCGTGTCGAGCATACTCGAAAAAATAGCGTCGATTTTTTTTTCGTTTAAGGCCGGAATTAAATCATTCCAATCGAGTTTATAAATTTCTAATTTTGCTCCCATTGAGTCGGCTACGGCTTTAGCAATCTGAATATCATAGCCTTCAGCAAAACGGCCTTTTTTATTAGCGATCGGAATATTTGAGTCAGTCTGTCTTTCTTCTTCCCAGTTGTTGGGCGGATAGTCGCACTCAGAGCCGACACGCAAAATTTTCTGGTCGCCGAGACTTAAATGAAAACTCACGTAAAGAACTATGGCTAAAAACAAAACTCCGATTAAAGCAAAATTTTTCATTAAAAAAGGCCTCTTTTCTTTTTATAATTTATATTTTAATTTTTCATGAATAACAATCTGGAATTTAATATAAATTCTATCAGAAAAAAAGCCGCTGTGAAAATCAGTAAAAACAGTGAGGCGTTAAAAAAATTAATTTTCACTTCTCAGTCTTGAATTATCCATGATTTTTTGACGTTCCTGCATGGGAATATTTTTCAAAACTACGTTAATTTCTTTTGTTAAATTTACATCGCTCTTGCGGACACCAGCGCAAACTCCTGTATAATCAAAGACAAAACTTTTATCTTTAGGAAATATTATTCCGGTAAGCGAAGGATTATTTTTCACGTAAGAATTTATTAATTCAACATCAGTAACTATTCCGTCAGCCTCGTTTTTAAGGAGTTTTTCAAGCATTTTTGAGGCAGTCGCAACCGGCGGAAGATGAATTGCTCCCGTTATCTGTTCTATAGCGTCATCGAAGTTAGAGTTTTCCTGACCGACAAAACGAGCTCCAACGAAATCCGTTAATTTTTTAGCGTCTGCCCATTTTCCGTCTTTTTGAACAAGAATTGCGTATTCAGTCATTCGTTCTTCGTAGCTTTCAGAAAAATCAATTAATTTTTTTCGTTCGGAGGTGTCTAACATTCCCGAAAAAATCGCGTCAATTTCATGTCTGTTTAACGCGGGGATTAAATCTTCCCACGCTATTTTTTTAATTTTGAGTTCAGCTCCGATTGATTTAGCTACGATTTTAGCAATTTGAATATCATAGCCGTCAGCATAAAAACCGCTTTTATTTACAATCGGGACATTAATATTGCTCATTCGTTCTTCTTCCCAGTTATTTGGAGGATAATCGCATTCAACTCCGACACGCAGAATACGCTCATTAGCATTAAAATGAACAGCCGCAAAAATTGAAGCGCAAAGCAGCAAGACTGCAACAAGAAGAAAATTTTTCAATATTAACCCTCGCTCCTCATTATTGAATTATCCATGATTTTTTGACGTTCCTGCTGGGAAATATTTTTTAAGACGGTATTAATTTCATTTAAGAGTTTCGTGTTATTTTTATTAATTCCGGCGCAAACACCCGAGTAATCAAAGACGAAGCCTTTACTTTCAGGAAATTTAATTTCTTTAAGATTGGAATATGTTTTGTGATATAAGCCGACAGTTTCTGAATCTACGACAATTCCGTCTGCGTTGTCTGCTAAAAGTGTCTCGAACATTTCGCTGACCGTGTTGACCGGAGGAAGATGAATTGCTCCCGTAAGCTGATTTATAGCTGTGTCTAAATTTGTATCTTTTTGGCCGACGAAGCGGGCTCCGTCGAAATCCGTTAAATTTTTAGCCTGCGAATATTTACTGCCGTTCTTAACCATAACTGAATATATAAATTGAACTCCGTAAACGTCTGAGAAAGCTATTAATTTTTTGCGTTCGCTAGTGTCTAACATTCCTGAAAAAATCGCGTCAATTTCATCATTATTTAATGCCGGAATTAAGTCTTCCCACGCTATTTTTTTAATTTCGAGTTCAGCTCCGATTGATTTAGCTACGATTTTAGCAACTTGAACGTCATAACCTTCGGCGTAAAAATCTTTTTTGTTTGCTAAAGGGACGTTGCTGTCAGTCGGCCTTTCTTCTTCCCAGTTATTAGGCGGGTAGTCGCACTCAATTCCGATGCGCAGAACACGCTCACTATCATTATTTAGTGCATAATGAACTTCGAAATAAAACGTAATGCCAATTAATAAAACTACAACCAGCAAAAAACTTTTCATTCCTAAATCAACCCTCACTCTTCAGTATTGAAATATCCATGATTTTTTGACGTTCATGCAGCGGAATTTTTTTTAAGACATTATTAATTTCGTTTAAGAGTTTCGTATCATTTTTGCGGACACCTGCGCATATTCCCGAATGATTGAGTACAAAACCGTTATCTTTAGGAAATTTTAAGCCTTTAAGTTCTGGGTAAGTTTTTTTATAAGAATTCATAAATTGAATATCAACGACTGTCCCGTCAGCTTCATTTTTAACGATAGTATCAAAAACATTGCTGACAGTATCAACCGGCGGAAGATGCACGGCTCCCTGAAGCTGATTTATAGCGGAATCTAAATTCGTATCTTTTTGAGCAATGAAACGAGCTCCCGCAAAATCCGTTAAATTTTTAGCGTCTGCCCATTTTCCGTTTTTATGAACAAAAACGCCGTATTCTGTCATTGTTTCTTCATAAGTTTCTGTGAAATCAATTAATTTTCTGCGTTCGGCGGTGTCTAACATTCCTGAAAAAATCACGTCAATTTCATTTCTGTTTAACGCCGGGATTAAATCGTCCCACGCCAATTTTTTAATTTCGAGTTCTGCTCCGATCGATTTAGCAACGATTTTAGCGATTTGAATATCGTAACCTTCGGCGTAAAAACCTTCTTTATTTGCTAAAGGGACGTTGCTGTCTGTCGGCCTTTCTTCTTCCCAGTTATTAGGCGGATAGTCGCATTCAACTCCGACACGGAGAACGCGGTTATTATGATGATTATTTATACTGTAATGAATGACTGCATAAACTGAAATAGATATTAAAAATATTGCAATAAAAAGAAAATTTCTCATTTTAACTTCCTAACCCCTAACTCCTAATCCCTAACTTTTCATTAAATATTGTTCCAGTCTCTTGCGATAGTGCGGTCCATAATTTTTTGCCTGTCTCTGTGAGAAAGAGTGCTTAGAGCATTATTAATTTCTTTTAGAAGCTGGGTATCACTTTTACGTATTCCGGCGCAGATGCCTGTGTAATCAAAAATAAAAGTTCTTTCGGGCGGGAAATTTATTCCAACGAGTTCGGGATTAGCTTTTACGCTTAAATCTATTTTTTCAGAGCCTATTATTATTCCGTCAACTTCGTTATTCAAAAGTTTATCGAACATTTCCTGAGTAGTTTTGACTGCCGGAAGTCTTACGGCACCGGGAAGCTGATATATTCCTCTGTCTAAATTCGTATCTTCCTGGCCTACGAAACGCGCGCCTTGAAAGTCCGTCATTTTTTTAGCTTTTGCAAAAGGCCCGTCTTTGCGGACTAAAACGCCGTACTCTATTTTATTGACCTCGTAAATATCAGAAAAAGCTATAACCTGCCTGCGTGCATGGCTGTCTAACATTCCTGAAAAAATTACATCAATTTCTCTGCGGTTAAGAGCCGGGATTAAATCGTCCCAAGCTATTTTTTTGACTTCGAGTTTAGCTCCGACATCTTTAGCAACGATTTTAGCAATTTGAATATCATAACCTTCGGCGTAAAAACCTTCATTATTAACTATCGGGACATTGCTGTCTGTAGGATGGTCTTCCTGCCAGTTATGGGGGGCGTAATCACATTCAGTTCCGACACGAAGAAGACGGCCGTTACTATCATTAAAACGTATTCCGGCATAAATTGAAAGTCCGAGCAGCAAGACCGAGATTAAAAAAAAGTTTTTCATTAGTTTATTATTGCCTCTATCTTCAGCTTTTTAGCTTATTAAAATTTCAATCCCGTGAATTTTATCATAAATTGAAATTTTTTAAGTAGAATTTAGGAGTTAGGTGTCAGAAAAAATTTTTAGTGAAGTGCTTTTATAATTTCTTCTTTCATTTGAGAGCCTGAAATTAATTTCGTGCCTTCGGTGTAAATATCGCCGGTTCTCAGACCGTTTTTCAAAACTTCGTCAACGGCGTTTTCAATTTTATCGGCTTCTTTATTCATATTGAAAGAATACCGAAGCATCATCGCACCCGCTAAGATAGTCCCGATCGGGTTAGCTTTGTCCTGCCCTGCAATGTCCGGAGCAGAACCGTGAATGGGCTCGTAAAGTCCGCGATTGCCCTCGCCCACGCTTGCGCTGGGTATCATTCCGATTGAGCCGACGATTTGGCTTGCTTCATCTGAAAGAATGTCGCCGAAAGTGTTTTCAGTTACGATAACGTCAAACTCTGACGGAACTCTAATTAACTGCATCGAGGCGTTATCGACATATAAATGATTTAATTTTACTTCGGGATATTCTTTAGCGACCTCTTCAACGATTTCTCGCCAAAGTCTTGAGGACGTTAAAATATTAGCTTTGTCTATTGACGTAACGATTTTGCGTCTTTTCATGGCAGTTTTGAAAGCTACGTGAGCAATGCGTTTAATTTCGCTCTCGCTGTATTCCATGACATCACGGGCGGCTCTTTCGCCGTTTTCGGTTTTGAAGGCTTCATGTTTTCCGAAATAAATTCCGCCGGTGAGTTCACGGACGATAATAAAATCAATTCCCTTTTCGGCAATATCTTTTCTGAGAGGACAGGCTGAAGCTAAGGGAGCAAAAATTTTTGCCGGTCTGATATTTGCGAAAACTTCAAGACCTTTACGGACACCTAATAAACCGCGTTCAGGACGTTTTTCGGGCGGCTGATTGTCCCATTTAGGGCCTCCTACTGCGCCTAATAAAGTTGCTTCGGCGTTCTGACAAGTTTTCAAACTGAAATCGGGAAGAGGCTCGCCGTATTTATCTATAGCGTTGCCGCCCATAGCTACTTCAGTAAAATCAAACTGACCGGGCGCGGTTTTTTCAAGAACTTCGAGAGTTGCATTGATAACTTCAGGGCCTATGCCGTCGCCGGGGATAACTGCAACATTTTTCTTTGACATTGTAAAAAATCCTTTCGTAATAAAAATAATTTAAGCTATCATTTTAGAATAAAGAGCGTTTATAGCTTTTTCGTATTCAGCTTCGTCAATACCAACTATAATATTTAATTCGTCAGAGCCTTGATCAATCATTCGGATATTGATGTCGGCTTTAGCTAAAGCGTCAAAAACCCGTGCGGCCATGCCCTTAACGCTTATCATTCCCTCGCCGACGACTGCAATAGAAGCTAAATTTTTCTCGATAGTTATGAAATCGGGATTTAATTCAGATTTAATTTCGCGTAATACAGTCTCGCGTTTTTGGTCAAAAAGTTCGCTGTTTATTACAACGGAAATAGCGTCAATGCCGGTCGGACAATGTTCAAAAGGTATTCCGTTGCGCGAAAAAATATACAATAATTTTGCTCCGAAACCTGTTTCAACGTTCATCATGGATTTTTCAACGCGGATACTTGTAAAACCTTTACGCCCTGCAATGCCAGTAACTGCACGTTTTTCAATATTTTTAGGCAGAGAAGCAGCTATTAACGTACCATTATCATCGGGCTTGTTAGTGTTGCGGATATTAATCGGTATTCCGGCCTTTCTAACGGGAAAAACCGCATCTTCATGAAGAACGCTTGCACCCATATAGCTGAGTTCCCTAAGTTCGGTGTAAGTTATATACTCAATAACTTTGGGATTTTTTACAATTCTTGGATCAGCACTTAACATTCCTGAAACGTCCGTCCAGTTTTCATAAAGATCCGCTGAAACAGAACGCGCTATAATTGAGCCTGTAACATCAGAGCCTCCGCGTGAAAAAGTTTTGATTTTTCCGTCCGGCATTGCACCGTAAAATCCGGGTATCACAGCATTTTCAAGAGATTTTAATTTTTCGCCCGCTGCTGAAAAAGTTTTTTCTTCGTCTAAAATTCCGTTTTCATTAAAGAAAATTATTTCAGCAGCGTCAACAAAAGGCCAGCCTAAAAATTTTGCAATAATTTTGGAATTTATATATTCGCCGCGGCTTGCCGGATAGTCGGGAGTTATTCCGGCTTCAAGATTTTTTTTAATAATCTCAATTTCGGATTTAATATCAAAATCAACGCCCAAATCTTTTATAATTTCGGAGTAACGGTCGGAAATTTTCGCGAGAGTTTGAGAAAAATCCCCGCCGTTTTGAGCCTCCTGATGACATTTATAAAGCAGGTCTGTAACTTTAATATCATCGCTAAATCTTTTGCCCGGTGCAGATAAAATTACAAATTTACGCGCCGGATTTGCTTTTATAATACCGGCGGCCTTTTTAATCTGGGAAGCGTCAGCAAGCGATGTCCCGCCGAATTTTAATACTACTAAATTATTCAAGTTCTATCATTCCTAATTTATTAAAATTATATGCTGCAGCGGCATGCACTGCTGAAGCTGTTATAAACGCGTCAGTTTTCGGCAGGAATTTATCGCTATGAAGAGGATATTCACAGCCTGCTCCGATGTGATAAAAACTTCCGGTTTTGTTCATTATGTAATATCCGAAATCTTCGCTGATATATAACGGCTTTTCTATAACATGAACACGCTCAGAGCCTAAAACTTCACGCGCTGAATTTTCAACCAATGACGTTAATTTATCGTTGTTATTTACTATTCCGGGCGCACCCTCGCTAAAATCACATTCACATTTTGCTCCGAAAGATTTACAAATTTTAGTTGTAATTTCTTCAAATTCCCTGCACATTTCTGCACGTTTCTCTACACCGAAAGTTCTGATTATGCCTCGAAATTCTGAACGTCCTGCTAAAATATTTCCAGCTGTACCGGCGTTAATAATTCCAACAGTTACAACGCCGTCAGGATTATTCATTTTCAAAACTTCCGTGATTATTTTCGCAGAAACTTCGATAGCGTCTATGCCTTTGTCTCGCTGAGCCCCGTGAGAAGATTTGCCGGTTACAATAATTTTGAACATTTCTGAAGCAGCGTAAAAATTTCCGTATTTTATACCAATTTGACCAGCAGGCAGAGCAGGGTCGACATGAGCACCGAAAACAGCGTCAATACCGTCAAGAGCTCCGGCTTTTATCATTTTATCCGAACCGCCCTCGCCCTCTTCGTCAGGCTGAAATATAAAAGTAACTGAGCCGTGTAAATTTTCGCGGTGTTTAGCTAAAATCATTGCCGCGCCTAATACTCCAGTCATGTGAACATCATGGCCGCAGGCGTGCATACAACCGGGATTTTTTGACGCAAAATTAACTCCCGTATTTTCGTTAATAGGCAGAGCGTCAATATCGGAACGGACAGCAGAATTTTTGCCCGGTAAAGCCCCGTCAATACGCGCTATTATGCCCGTATCTAAGACACGGCGGTGAGAAATACCAATTTCGTCAAGATATTTTTCAATTATTTCCGCCGTCTTAAATTCGTGAGTACCGAGCTCAGGAGTTTTGTGTAATTCTTCCCGAATTAAATTAAGTTTGGGAGCAAGTTCCCGAGCCTCAGCAAGAAAATTAATTTTCATTTACAATTTCCTTAACGATTGTTCGAGCGCGGTTTTTTGTGTTGTATTAGCGTCTTTATCTTTAATAATCCGCGCAGGACAGCCTGCTACAACTTTACCCGCCGGAACATCTTCAATTACAACAGCACCGGCAGCAACAACAGAATTTTCACCGATATGAACACCCTCAATTACAACGGCGTTAGCTCCGATTAAAACATTATCTTCAACTATGACGGGCTTTGCGCTCGCAGGCTCTATAACTCCTGCTAAGACTGCTCCTGCTCCAACGTGGCAGCTTTTGCCGACTGTAGCACGGCCGCCCAAAACTGCGCCCATATCAATCATAGTGCCGTCGCCTATGACCGCGCCTATGTTTATAATTGCTCCCATCATAATTACAGCATTTTTCCCGATTGTAACATTGTCGCGGATAATTGCACCGGGCTCAATTCTTGCCTGAATATTTTTCAAATCAAGCAAAGGAATTGCGCTGTTTCTTGAAGAATTTTCGATTACAATTTCTTCAATTTTTGATTTATTTAAGCTGATTACAGGCTCAAGTTCCGCCCAGTCGCCGAAAATAATTTTGTCGCGTTCACCGAAAATTTTAACGTTTGTATTTGCAAAATCAATTTTCTCGCCGGCTTTTTCACGCAAATAAATCTTTACAGGCGTTACTTTTTTAGCGTCAGCAATGAATTTTATAATTTCCTGAGCTTCCAATTTTTACACCTCCGCCAAAAATTCTTTCATTGTATAAAGCCCCGCGCCTTTTTTAACGAGCCATTTTACAGCCGAGAGCGCGCCTTTAGCGAATAAAGCACGGTTTTTAGCGTCATGTTTTATTGTAATTGTTTCAAGACCGTTTGAAAAAATTATCTCGTGAGTTCCGACTTCCGAACCGTATCTCAATGAGTGAATACCAATTTCATTTCCTGAACGTTTACCGTTCTCATGTCGGCCTACATTAAAAACTAAATCCGGCTTCGCGTCCTTAATTCTTTGCGCTAACATTAAAGCAGTACCGCTCGGAACATCTAATTTTTGGTTATGATGAGTTTCGATTAATTCAATGTCGCAAGAGCCGAAAACTTTAGTAACTCTTTCAGCTAAATCAGCAACGAGAGCAACTCCGATTGACATATTAGGCGAGAAAAATACAGGAATTTTTTTTGCCGCCTCGTGAATTTTTTTAATCTCGTCTTCCGTATGGCCTGTAGACGCAATTAAGACGGGCAAATTTTTTTTCATGCAATAATTTAACAAATTTTCGACTGCTTTATGATTGGAAAAATCTATGACGCAATCAGCCGCGCCGGTGAACTCGTCAAGCGTCTTGAAACACTCTCCGCCTGTTACGTCAACGCGGGCAGCTATATTTTCTTCTCCGGCCATTTCAGCAATCATATGCCCCATTTTGCCGTTAGCACCGTTAATTATAATTTGCATTAGATTAAACCCTGCTCTTTCATAAGTGCTTGAAGTTTCAGCCAGTGAGCCTCTTCCATCGGGACTAAAGGAAGACGCAAATAATTTTCACAAAATCCCATTGCCGACATCGCAGCTTTTACGGGAATCGGGTTGACTTCACTGAACAAAGCATTAATCAACGGGAGCAGTTCACACTGCAGAGCCGCCGCGCCTTTGACATCGCCTGCAAAAAATTTATCGCAAATTTCAACAGTTTTTTTCGGCATTGGATTTGATAAAACCGAGATAACACCCTGCCCGCCCATTGATAAAATCGGGACAATCTGATCATCATTGCCGGAATAAATATCTAATTTATTGCCGACTAATTGGAAAGTCTGAACGATTTTTGAAATATTTCCGTTAGCTTCTTTAATGCCTGAAATCATAGGGTGATCTGCAAGTTTGGCGTAAGTTTCGGGCTCAATGTTAATTCCTGTTCTTGAAGGAACATTGTAGAGAATTAAAGGCTTTGTCGAAGCGTCCGCAATAGCCGTGTACATTTTAACGAGGCCGTTTTGAGTAGCTTTATTATAGTAAGGAGTTACGGCCAAAATTCCGTCGGCACCGGCATCACACGCGAACTTCGTCAAATAAATTGCGTGTGCTGTGTCGTTCGAGCCTGTTGAAGCAACAACGGGACATCTTCCTGCAACTCTTTTAACTGAAAATTCTATGACTTTCTCGTGTTCCGGATCAGTGAGCGTTGAACCTTCACCGGTTGTGCCTGCAATTACGAGGGCGTTAATGCCTTGTTCTAACTGCCAATCGAGCAATTTTGCGAGCGAATTATAATCGACTCCGTCAGCGGTCATAGGGGTAATAAGAGCAGTTGCCGCGCCTTTGAAAATATGACTTGATGCCATAAAAAACTCTCCTCCTTAAAAATTCTAAAAAAAATTTATACACGAAAAAACCGCTCTGTGAATGAGCGGCCTTTTCATCTATGCAATAAATATATATTTGTGTCGTCATTCACAATTCATAAAGGCAAAAATATATACTCACGTTTCATTTTTGGTGAAGACGCACAAGGAGACATAAAAAATTTTTCAGCAAAATTTACACTTAAATTCAGCATTAATTTTTCTTCTCCTTTCAATTTTCTAACTAAAAACTACAACGAGAAATAATAAACTTAAAAATTAAATCTGTCAATAATTTTTTTATTTGACTATCGCTGCCGAGCCCGCACTGTCAGATATGCAAACATAGCCGATGTTATTAGCAGTGCAAAATTCTTTGACGGCATCGCGGACACCCTGATAATTAATTATAATTGAAATCATGCACCATGATTATGCCGCCGTTTACAAGTCTCGGATAAAAAAATTCGAGCCCGGCTTTAATAGGTTTGTAGAGATCTGCGTCAAGACTTACGAAGCAGAATTTATCTTCAACTCCGTCAGCTGTTTCGGGGAACCAGCCTTTTTTGACGATACAATTTTCTCTGTGTTCCATTTTACTCAGAACAATTTCTATTGACGTGTCGGAACAATCCCAAGCAGCTACAGTAGTTTCGTTTGGCCGCTTCGTTTCGATGTCCCGCTTATCGAAGCCTTCAAAAGTGTCGAATAAATATAATTTTCTATCTGGAAAATAATGGTTGATTTCTCTTGCAAAATCTCCGCGAAAAACTCCGACTTCGGCGCAAGAACCTTGAATATTGTAGCGGTAAATTTCCCGAGACATTAACTCGAGTGTTGCCGATCGCGGCTCATGATCATTCAGTTTTATTCTATTATTGTAGGCGAAAAAAATATCAAGGCCGTATCTTTTGAGAAGGAGACGATGAAAAAATAAAGAGGCTGTAAACAGTTTGCCTTTCCATGTTTGTAATAATTGCATGAAAACAACTCCTATGAAAAAATTTTAATTTTCCATAAGCACATTACCGTCTCCCCCAATCTTATGGTATAATAAAAGATAAGATAGAGGAGACGTGAGAATTTCACTCCGTTGTGCTTAAGATAAAAAATTCAAACAAGTTAATTATAGCACAAACCTCTATCTTTTTATTTAATTTTTATTGTAAAGTTGAAAAATCTAATGTTTTTCTAAAAAATTCTCAATTAATTTTCTTGCTATGCTTTCATGGTTAGGGAGATTCATTTTTCTAATTTCATTGGTCGAATAAAATCCGGCCTTAGAAATTTCAACGCCGTCGGGTTTAATTTCGCCCTTTTCATATTCAGCCGTAAATCCTAACATTAAAGAATTAGGGAAAGGCCAAGTTTGAGAGCCGAAATATTTTATATTTTTTACATCGATTGAAACTTCCTCGTGAATTTCGCGCCTAACCGTTTCTTCAAGTCTTTCGCCAGGCTCGACAAAACCTGCGATAATACTGTAACGCTCTTCAGGCCACGCCGTATTATGAGCAAGCAGTAATTTTCCGTTATTTTCAATCGCAACAATCACAGCCGGAGAAATAGGAGCGTAAAAAGTCATTCCGCAAGATTCACATTTTCGTCCGTAGTCAGTTTCACTCGGAACTAAAACGCTTCCGCAATGAGAGCAGAATTTTATATTCTTAAACCATTTATAAAACTGCCACGCTTTACTCGTTACCGTCATAGCTTTGTCATCAAAATCGTGAAGAAAATCGCGCAGAGTTAATAATTTTTCGCCGTCTTCAATTTTAATTTCCTCTGCGTCAATCCAAGCCGGAAGATTTTGCCATACCGCCGGAAGATTTTTAGATGAGCTTAAAATTTTTAAGTTTTTATAGTTATTCAAATAATCTTCGCTGAAATTATAAATTTTATCTTTAACTAAAATTTTATCCTGACTGAATATAAACATTTTTAGAAAATTTCTCCTTTTGAAAATGAAAAATAAAAAAATAGGAATTAGGAAAATTATAATTCCTAACTCCTAATTCCTCACTCCTAACTAATTAAGGCGTGCCATTCCTGAACAGATTTTAATGACTCTGAATTTTTATTTTTCACGGCGATAATGCCTTTTACAGCCGCGTCTGCTCCTGCTGTTGTCGTGATGTAAGGAATACCGGCTTTAATTGCGCTGCGTCTTAATAATGAGCCCGTATTAGTCAAGGCTTTTTCTCTCGGAGTGTTCACAACTAATTGAACTTGGCCGTTAATGATTTTATCAAAAATACTCGGACGCTGTGAGCCGGATTTTTCACATTCGATGCCGGATTTTTTCAAAAATTCATAAGTTCCTTCAGTCGCAAGAATATTAAAACCTGCTGAAATAAATTTCTTTGCAATTTCTGAAATTTCGGGCTTGTCTCTGTCGCTGATTGACATTAAAACAGTTCCTGAAAGCGGTAGTTTAGCGTTAGCTGCTTCTTCGGCTTTGAAATAAGCCTCGCCGGGCTCAAAGGCAAGTCCTAAAACTTCCCCCGTGCTTCTCATCTCAGGCCCTAAAACAGGGTCAACTTCCTGGAACATATTGAACGGGAACACAGCCTCTTTAACTCCGTAATAAGGAATTTTTCTCTCACCTAATGACGCAAGCGGAGATTCTCTTCCTGTTAATTCGCGTGTTATAGCTTCGACTGCGAGCGGTACCATTTTAATTCCGCAGACTTTCGAGACTAACGGCACTGTACGCGAGGCTCTCGGATTAGCTTCAAGAACGAAAACTTTTTCATTTTCAATAGCGTATTGAATATTCATTAAACCTACAACGTGCATAGCTTCCGCGATTTTTCGGGTGTAGTCTTTAATCGTTGCTAAGGCTTCGGGCTTAATATTTCTTGACGGAAGAACGCAGGCCGAGTCTCCAGAATGAATACCGGCAAGTTCGATATGTTCCATTACGGCAGGGACATAAGCGTGAGTACCGTCGCAAATTGCATCAGCTTCACATTCGAGAGCGTGGTTCAAAAATCTGTCAATTAAAATCGGTCTGTCCGGCGTAACTCCTACAGCGGCATTAACATAACGCGCTAAACTTTCCTCGTCATAAACTATTTCCATTCCGCGCCCGCCTAAAACATATGACGGTCTGACCATTACGGGATAACCGATTTTATTTGCGATTTTTCGTGCTTCGTCTAAGTTTGAAGCCGTCCCGGACTCCGGCATTGGGATATTCAGATCGTCCATGACTTTTTTGAAGCGTCCGCGATCTTCAGCTAAATCTATAATTTCGGGGGAAGTTCCTAAAATTTTTACGCCGTTTTTCTCGAGTTCCGAAGCTAAATTTAACGGTGTCTGGCCTCCAAATTGAGCGATAACTCCTACGGGCTGTTCAGCTCTGTAAATGCTCAAAACGTCTTCGAGTGTCAAAGGCTCAAAATATAATTTGTCTGAAGTATCGTAATCAGTCGAGACTGTTTCGGGGTTGCAGTTAATCATGATAGTTTCAAAGCCTAATTTTTTAAGCGACTGTGCAGCATGAACGCAGCAGTAATCAAATTCAATTCCCTGACCTATTCTATTAGGACCGCCGCCTAAAATCATGATTTTTTTGTTGTTTGAAACTTCATTGACAACATCGGGGGCGTTATAGCTTGAATAATAATAAGCTCCGTTTTCTGTGCCGCTGACGTGGACTCCGCTCCAAGTCTCGAAAATTTTAAGACTCTCGCGCTGCTCTCTGATTTTTGCTTCAGGAACGCCTAAAATTTTAGCAAGATATTTATCGCTGAAGCCGTCGCGTTTGGCCTGAATTAAAATTTCGTCGGGAAGATTTGAATTTTTGAACTTCAAAATTTTTTCTTCTTCATCGACTAATTCTTTAATTTGCGTCAAGAAATATTCTTTGACGTGAGTCAAATTAAAAATTTCTTCGATTGTCGCGCCTTTTCTTAAAGCCTCGTAAATTATGAAATATCTTTCACTGCTTGGGTGTTCGAGCAGCTTTAATAATTCCTGCTTTGAAAGCTCATTGAAATTTTTAACGAAGCCGAGCCCGTATCTATCTTTTTCGAGAGAACGGACAGCTTTTTGAAGAGCCTCTTTGAAATTTTTTCCGATGCTCATGACCTCGCCGACAGCACGCATTTGAGTTCCTAATTTATCTTCAACGCCTTTGAATTTCTCGAAAGCCCACCGTGCAAATTTTACAACGACATAATCTCCGCCGGGTTTATATTTGTCGAGAGTTTCATGTTTTCCGCATTTAATATCGCTGAGTGATAAGCCCGCCGCAAGTTTTGCCGACACTAAAGCAATCGGGAAGCCCGTAGCCTTTGAAGCAAGAGCCGAAGAGCGTGAAGTTCTCGGATTAATTTCAATTACGATAACTCTATCTGTTTTAGGATCATGGGCAAATTGAACGTTAGTACCGCCGATAACGCCGATATGTTCAACGATTTTATAGGCCATTTCCTGCAGTTTTTTCTGCAAATTTTCCGAAATCGTAAGCATAGGAGCAACGCAGAAAGAGTCGCCGGTGTGAACTCCCATAGGGTCAACGTTCTCAATAAAGCAGACCGTTATCATGTTGTTATCTTTGTCGCGGACAACTTCAAGTTCTAATTCTTCCCAGCCTGAAACAGATTCTTCAATTAAAACCTGATGGACTATACTCGCCTGAAGACCGCGCTCGCAGATTGTTTTTAATTCTTCGCGGTTGTAAACGAGGCCGCCGCCTGCTCCGCCCATAGTGTAAGCCGGACGGACAACGACAGGATAATTTAATTTTTCAGCGATTTTCAGAGCCTCATCGACAGAATAAGCAACTTCTGAACGCGCCATATCAATTCCGAGTTTGTTCATAGTGTTCTTAAATTCTATTCTGTCTTCACCGCGCTCGATAGCGTCAGCCTGAACTCCGATAATTTCAACGTTATATTTTTTCAAAATTCCGGCCTTGTGAAGTTCCGCACAGAGATTTAATCCCGACTGTCCGCCCAAGTTAGGGAGCAAAGCGTCAGGACGTTCGCGCGCGATTATTGCTTCAAGTCTTTCAAGATTGAGAGGCTCTATATAAGTAATGTCTGCCATTTCGGGGTCAGTCATGATAGTTGCGGGATTAGAATTGACGAGGACAATTTTATAGCCTAAAGAACGCAGGGCTTTGCAGGCTTGTGTTCCGGAGTAATCGAACTCGCAGGCCTGACCGATGACGATAGGACCGGAGCCGATTATTAAAACTTTTTTCATACTTAAAACACTTCTTTCAAAAATACAAACTTCAAAAAAATAAATTATATTAGAAATTTATTAAAATAAAAAAAAGGATCAGGATTTTTTATTATCCCGATCCCATATCCCCTAAAAACCCCAAGAAATTTTTTCTACTTTGTTTCTGAAGGAATTTCTAATTTATTAGAATCGAGAGACTCTGTCATTGTTTCGACAGCCTTTTCGACTTCGTTTTTAATTTCTTCTTTAACTTCCTTAACTTCCTCTTTGACTTCGCCCGCTGTTTCAACTGCTGAGTCTTTTACTTCCGTTGCTGCTGCTTCCGGCTTTGTTTCTTCAGCCTTAACTTCTTCCTCTTTTACTTCAGGTTCAGCAACGGGCGCAGGAGTCTCGACTTTTTCTTCTGTTTTTTCTGGTGATTCAGCCGTTACTGCCGGAGTTTCTTCCTTTACTTCTTCAGTTTTTACTTCTTCTTTAGGCTCTTCGGTTTTAGTTTCTTCTTTGACCTCCTCGACAGGTGCAGGAGTTTCTTCGGCCTTTACTTCTTCCTGTTTAGTTTCAGGCTCTTTGACTTCTTCGGCAGGCTTTACTTCTTCAGTTTTAGTTTCAGTGGCAGACTCAGGAGTTTCAGTCTTTTCACTCTTAACTGCTTCTTCGGCTTTTTCTTCCGGCTTTGAATCTTCTTTTACTTCTTCAATTTCGATAGCCGGAGCGGGAGTTTCGTCCTTTGAAACCGCTTTGCTTGTGAATAAATCTTTGTCGTTAATCACTAATTGAGCCTTATTTCTCAAAGTTTCTTCATAGTCAGCAAGTCTCTTACGCTGTTCTTCCTGAGTTAAAAGAGATTTAATATCTCCGCTGACCTCTGAATAAGGGCGCGTAGTTTCTTCAACACGGCTTGCTTTAAGACCTACGCCGAAATCTGTGCTTGAAACCTCGAAAACTTCGCTCGGCTCTGCAATGTCAAGAGAATCTAAAACGCTGAGCGTTCCCATTTTAAGAGTGCTTGAATGCAGGAAAACGGGAGCTTTAGTAATGTTCACAACACCCTCCGATTTATTATCAGCTGAAGCTATAACGTCCCAGCTTTCACCGGCCACGAGTTTTGCTCTGAATGCTTCCGCATCGGCACTGTTATTGAAGTCGGCCATGTGAACCATGAAACCTTCCGGCTGAGTGAAATAAATTTTCTTCATAGAATCATAAAACTCAAGGGCTTTATCTTCGCTGATTTCAATTTCTCCGATAGCTTTCGTCATTAACTGGTCGACAGCAATTTGACGCGCTAAATTTCTCTGATAATCCTCGACTTTAATTCCTGAATTTGCAAGAGCCTGATAAAAAGTTTCGCGCGTAGGATAATAAGTATCGGCATAAACTTTCATAGCCTGCTCAGCGTCTGCATCTGAAACTCTGATACCCTGCTCGTCAATTTCTTTAACAAGCTGAGACTCAAGAACAGCCTGATTCAAAACTGTCTGATAAACTGCAGCCATGTCGAGCGATGCTACATTTCTTACTCCTAAGCTGCTTATATAACTTCTCGTTCTGTTTTCAAGTTCTGAACGCATAAAGGAACGGCCGTTAATTTGAGCGACTTCGTAATCTGTCATAGTTCCGTCCTCATTGACAGACGGAGAACGGCGTGTGCTCCGACCCTCATACATAAAGAACGTCGAAAGCAGGAACGCAACGACGACAATAGCCATAACTAATTTCATTTGTTTGCGCAGAAAATCTAACATAATAAATTAAAACCCTCTCTCTCTTAATTTTTAATGGCAAGGAGTCAAAGTCAAAATTAACGATTTTATTTCGTCATTCTTAACTATAAATAACTCCGTATTTTTTATGAAAAGAATTTTAGCATATTATGAAAATAATCACACTCAAATTACTTAAAAATTAAACTTCATTAAGAGCTCCGCCGGTTTTAATTTGAACTTCAAGATGAGTTATTTCGCCGCCCGAAGACTTCATGACTGAGCTTAAAATCTTTGCGACATCGTCAGCTTCCTGCTTTGAACATTCGCAGACTAAAGAGTCATGAACCTGCAAAAATAATTTTCCGGGACATTTTTTTTCAAATTCAATCATTGCCCGCCGTGCTATATCTGCCGCTGTGCCTTGAATAGGCGAATTAATCAAAGCACGGTCGAGAGCAGCACCCCTCACGGGAATTTCATTAACGGGTCTGATCCGTCCGGCTAAAGTTTCTGAATATCCGCGATGTTTAGAAATTTCTACGGTCGAGTCTAAAAATTCTTGAATACCCGGCAGAGCTGCAAAATATTTTTTTATGATTTTCGAGGCTTCTCCGCGCGCAATTCCGAGTCTTTCAGCAAGTCCGAATGAACTCATGCCGTAAATTAATCCGAAATTAATCATTTTAGCGGCGCGTCTTAATTCCGGCGAAACTAATTCCGGCGCAGTCTCAAAGACCCATGAGGCTGTCTCCGTGTGAATATCGCGGCCGTTTTTGAAAGCCTCAATTAATTTTTCTTCGCCCGACATATGAGCCAAAACTCTTAATTCAATTTGAGAATAATCAGCTGACACGAAAACATTTTCGGAATTAACAGGAATTAAACCCGATTTAATTTTTTCCGCCCAATTTCCGTAAGCCGGAATATTTTGGAGATTAGGGTCTTTGCTGCTTAGGCGGCCTGTTCCTGTTGAAGTCGGTAAAAAAGTCGTATGAATAATTCCGTCCCCGTCTGCTGCTTCCTGCAAAGGAACGACAAAACCCGTGAGCATTTTCGTTAATTCGCGGTGTTCGAGTAAAAGAGCTGGGACTTGGCCGTCAGGAAGTTTTGAAAGTTTTTCAAGGACAGCGGCATCAGTTGAATAAGAGCTGCGACCTTTTGTCAAAGTTTCGGGAGTAAAGCCTAATTTTTCAAATAAAAGCCAAGAAACCTGTTTAGGCGATTTAAGATTTATATCTGCGCCGGATTTATCAGCGATTTCTTTTTCGAGGCTCAAAATTTTTTCTTCTAATTCGTTTTGAACGTCAGAAAATTTTTTAGGGTCGAGTCTTACTCCGCGATTTTCCATTTGATTTAAGACAGGAATTAAAGGCAGATCTATTTCAGTCATAACATCGTGGAGATTTTCATATGAAAGAATTTCGCCCTCTAATTTTGCTGAAATTTCTTCAAGAATTTCCGGCGTTTTAATCTCGTCAATTATATTTTGAAATTTTTTACCGCCCGCGTCCGGATGAAGCATATAATAAGCTGTCCTGAAATCCCAAATTTTTTTATCATCACTGAAATTTTCGGGATTGATTTTTAATTCGGCTTTATAATCTTTTGTAATTAAATCACAGACGGGAGCAACAGCCTCAATATTTCTCTTGACTTCGGGGGCTAAAAATTTCGGTTCGGTTTCGATTTCAAAATCCGCTTCAATTCCTAAAATTTTTTTAAGATGATTTATAACCCGTGTCAAAGCTAAACGTTCAGCTAATTTCAAAGCACTTTCATAGTCGGGCTTAAAATTCAAACATTCGTCTAAAATATTTTCTTCACCGTCAAAAACATCGTATCTAAATTTAATTAAATTATCGCGTGTCCAAACGGCTTTCTCTAAGTCTGAGGCCAAGAAATTTTTTTTGTTGCGTGTGTCAAGGCTCTCGACATTCTCAAAAATTTTTTCGAGGCTCGGAAACTGCGACAAAATTTTCAGCGCGCTTTTTTCTCCTACGCCTTTAATGCCGGGAATGTTGTCAACTTTGTCGCCCAAAATCGCTAAATAATCCGTAAAAGACTCCGGCTTAAAATTAAATTCTTTGAAAAATTCTTCAATGTCGTAAAGTTTTGCTTCGCTGATGCCTTGTTTGATAGTTCTAATGATTTTTATATCGGGATTTAATAACTGAAAAAAATCTTTGTCCGACGTTAAAATTAAAACTTCATAGCCTTTTGACTGCGCTATTTTTGAAAGCGACGCAATAATATCATCAGCTTCGACACATTGACGCGCTATAATTTCGTGCCCGTGAAATTTTAATAAATCCTGCAATATAGGCAGCTGAATTTTGAAATCGTCATCTAAAGCCGGACGGCCCTCTTTATAATCCGGCAAAAGTTCATGACGGAAAGTTTTTCCGCCAGCGTCAAAGACTACGACAGTGCAGTCGGGATTATATTCGCTCTGAACTTTGTATAACATGTTCATGAAAACATAAATCATGTTAGTCGGAGTTCCGTCAGGAGCGTTTAATTTTTTATCGCGCATAGCACTAAAGCCTCTGTGAGCGAGGCCGTGTCCGTCAATAATAAGAATTTTCATTAATCTTTAATCGGCTTAGGCTTACCGAATAAATATCCTTGAGCAAGATTACAGTCAACGCTCTTGAGGAATGCTAACTGCTCTTGAGTTTCAACGCCCTTAGCTAAAGCCGGTATTCCTAATTTTTTAGCTAAGTCGATCATTGCCGCGATTATTACCGCGCCGCGTTGAGTGTTATCGCCGAGTTTTATCATGTCAATGTCGATTTTAATACCGTCAAGCGGAAAATCTTTCAAGACTTTCAAAGACGAGTAGCCCGTCCCGAATGCGTCCATCCAGACTTTGAAACCGTGTTCGCGTAATTTATGAGCTTCTCTCTGCATGGAGTCCATATCGACAGCGATTAAACTTTCAGTTATTTCAAACATCAGCATATCCTGCGAAATTTCATTTTCTCTCACAGCGTCTTCGATAACCTGAACGACATTAGTTAATTCAAAATCAAGGCCGGAAAGGTTAATTGAAACCGGGACAACTTCCTTGCCTAAATCTTTACGGCGTTTAATTTCTTTTGCGACTTCATGAATTACAAAAGTATCGAGCCTATGAATTAAATGATTTTCTTCAAGGACGTAAATATATTCAAGAGGCGATAATCTTCCGTGCGTCGCGTCTTCCCACCGCGTGAAAACTTCCGTCGAAGCAGGTTTGCCTGTGTCTATGTCGATGACGTTTTGTGAATAAACTTTAAGTTCGCCGTTCTCTAAGGCTTTCGGGAAAGCTTCAATGATATATTTTTGAAGTTTAGCTTTCTGGTCAAGTTTTCCGTCATAGAATTGAATAACTGAGCCGTATTCGTGTTTAGTGCTCTCGCAGGCAAATCTTGCACAGTCGCATATAACGCTTACATCGAGATTTGCGTCATTGATGATATAAACTCCGGCTTTCATTTCGACAGCAGCACCGCGCCTTAAGTTATTAATTCTCACGCTCATTCTGTTAATTCTCTCGCGTAAATCTTTGCTTGGAGCAATGACGACAAAGTGATCTTTATCGAAACGCGATAAAAGACTGTCCGGGAAAACGTCCATTAAAATCCTTGCGAAAGATTTTAACATTCTGTCGCCTCCGGCCAAGCCGTAAATTTCGTTATAAGTGCGGAAGTTCCTGATATTAAAATAAACGCAGTGAGGAGTTTCTCCGCTCGTTAAAAGATTTACGATTAATTTCGGAGCCTGCTTTCTAAATGAGTTCATGCTGAACAAGCCCGTTAAATCGTCAGTAGCGTTTGCAACAGGGTCAATTAATTCATGAATTTTTGCTGTATCTTCAAAGGGCTCGCCCATTGCCATATCATGAAGATAAACGTAATATAAATCGCCGAGCTGATCGTCATGGACGCAGTGTCCCCAGTCTTCGACGGTTTTAATGTTACCGTTCTTTGTGATTATTCTGTAAATAATATAATCATAGCCGCCGGTCGCTGAAACTTGAGACTTAATGCTGTCTTCAATTTTTTCTATGTCTTCGGGATAAACGATAGTCGAAAAACTTCCGCCCGTGAACTTCATGAAATCTTCGATAGAATCGCACTCGAAAATCCGCACTATTTCACGGCTGACAAAAATAATTTCTTCGCCCTCATTTTTTTTATAAACGAGCAAAGCACCTGGCATATTTGCGGAGATTTTTTCAAGGGTCATGCAATTATTTTCATTGAACATAAACACACTTCCTTTAATAAAGAAATAAAATAATTACGCTCTAATTTTCAAATTATCCGGCAGATAATTAGAGAGAATTTTTTTCAAAGCGTCGGCTTTTATAGGCTTGGGCAGATAATCATTAAATCCCTTTGAAATATATTCTTCACGGAGAGTTGCTCCAGAGTTCGCCGTTAAAGCAATATATTTAGAAAGCTGTGAAGGGCCTTCCATTTCGCGGGCGGCGTTAAGGGTTTCAATTCCGTCCATGCCAGGCATTTTATGATCTAAAAATATTATGTCGTAGTGTTTTGTCTTAATTAATTCGAGACAATCTTCACCGCTCTCGGCGGTTGTAACTTTTGCCTGAGAATCTTTCAACATTCCTTTAGCTACGACTAAATTAACCGGAGTATCATCGACAATTAAAATTTCAGCGTCCGGGCATATGAATTTACCTTCGTCTTCTTGGGCGGCGCGTTCTTTAGCGTAATTTAATTCATATTCTTCAAAAGTCCCTCTGAAGCCCTCTTGAGCAAGCAGTTGAGGAACAACGAGAGTGAAAACGCTTCCTTTGCCGTATTCGCTTTGAGCTCCGACTTTTCCGCTCATTAATTCAATAAGATAACGGACAAGAGTAAGTCCGAGCCCTGCGCCCTGAATATTTTGAGTTTCGTTTAAGTTTACGCGCTCGAAAGACTGGAATAATTTTCCTAAATCCTGCTTTCTTATTCCTATGCCTGTATCTTCAACGGACATTCTTAATTTGAATCTGTCATGAACTTCAAGAACTCCGTTGACTTTGAGAGTAATTCTGCCTTTTTCTGTGTATTTCACGGCGTTTTCAATTAGATTATCGAGAATTTGCCGGAGTTTATCTTCATCGCCGTAAAGATGTTCCGGGATAGATTTATCAACGTCGATAACAAATTCAAGATTTTTCTCGTGAATTATCTCGAAATGACTTTCTTCAATGTCGCGTAAAAGCTGCCAAAGATGATAATCAGCCTGATAAAGTTCCATTTTTCCCGACTCGATTTTAGAAATGTCCAAGATATTATTAATAATAGAAAGCAAATGATTTCCGGCCTTGCGGATATCTAAGGCGGCCTGATGAATTTCAGAGTCTTTGCTCTCTTTCAAAATCATTTCGTTCATTCCTAAAATTGCGTTCATGGGCGTTCTAATTTCGTGGGAAGTGTTAGCTAAGAAATTACTTTTAGCTTTATTCGCGGCGTTAGTTATTCGTGTCGACTGCTCAACTTGTACGCGGGCATCTTCAAGTTCTTTTTCAACCGTGTGCATCCGCCTGTAAGTCGGAGCCTGATAATAAAAGAACGTTACGAACAAAACTAAACAGTACGCAGCATATGTAAATAAAACCATTCTGACGAACATATACTGGACAAAACTCGCTACGACTAAGAAAGCGACTAAAGAATTAAAAATAAAATATTGTTTTTTATCCTGATAAGCCTGCTTATTCGTCATTTGAAGATACAAGGTCATAACGACAAAATAAATTACGTAAACACTCCGGCATAATGTGTTATAAGCACCGTAAGACATAGCTCCGTCAGTCGAAATAATAAAGAAAAATCCTCCGATTTTAGGAACAGTGTTCGCAAATAACATGATTACACTTGAAAGCATCAAAAAGCGGTTGAATTTATCAAATTTTTTATCGCTGACATTTACATAAGCCTCAACGTAACGCATAAGATAATAAGCGTTTATATTTACGACAGCGTGAAAGACAGTAACGGCTATTAAATTAACGATCCGTTCATGCCCCCAGCCTTCGATTAACATAGTCGAGACAACTTCAAGAATAGCCGCTAAAAATGTTGTAGTTGTCAAGGCTCTGAAACGCCTGTTGACTTCTGCATTAGTTCCGTAGCGTGCGTAAAGAAAAAACACCATAACTGCCAAAAACGGAATTATGGCAGCTTCTATCCATATATTAAATCCATATGTAAGCATTTAAGACATTTTCCCTTCAACCTGTGAAACTTTTTCAGGCGGAATATATTTAGCTAACATTCCTTCAAGTTCTTTGCCGTTTACCGGCTTGCTCAAGAAATCATCAAAACCTGCCGCTAATAATTCAGCCCTGACTCCGACAAGAGCATTAGCTGTACAGACTATGACTTTAGCATTCGCGCTCGGAGAGTTAGTCATAGCTTTGAAGTTAGCTAACGTTTGTTTTCCGTCCATATGAGGCATCATGTAGTCCATTAAAATAACATCGTAAGAATTTTCCGCAACTCTCGCAAGACATTCCTCGCCTGATTCAGCGTCATCAATTTTAATTTCAGTTTCTTTCATCAATGAACGCAAAACTATTCTGTTCATGTCGTTGTCATCAACGATTAAGACACGGGCTGTAGGAGCTTTAAGAATTTTTCTTGCGACTTTCTTTTTATGTCCTGCGCTCTGTTCAAAATCTTTGAGAGTTTTTTCGCCGACAATTTTTTGAGGAATTACAACATGGAACGTTGAGCCCTGCCCGTAAGTCGATGTAACTTCAACGTTGCCGCCCATTAATTCAATCAAGCGTCCAGTTATAGCGAGGCCGAGTCCGGTGCCCTCAATGTTGTGAGTTTCTTTAGCGTCAATTCTCTGGAAAGACTTAAATAATTTTGGAATGTCCTCCGCGTGAATACCAATGCCGGTATCCGTTACTGTAATATGAAGAACGATTAAGGAGGGATCATCGCCCCTAACGCCCGTCAAGGTAAATTTAACGCTGCCTTTTTTCGTGTATTTAACGGCGTTGTTCAAAATGTTTACCATAACTTGATGTACTCGTACTCTGTCGCCGAATAATTCATCAGGAAGCGCATTATCGACCTGCATAATATATTTCAAGCCTTTCTGTTCGGCTTTAAGTTTGACCATGTTGTCAACGTCGCGTAAGACTTGGCCTAAATCGTAATTTTCTGAAGAAAGTTCCAAGTGTCCCGATTCAATCTTAGAGAAGTCAAGAATATCGTTGATAATATGAAGCAGAGTATTTCCTGCGCTCTGAATGTCGCGGGCATATTCATAAATCGGACCGGCCTCGTATTTTCTTAAAATTACTTCGTCCATTCCTAAAATCGTAGTCAAAGGCGTTCGGATTTCGTGAGACATATTAGCAAGAAATTCGCCTTTAGCTGCGTCTGCGGCAATAGCAGCGGAGTTAGCTTCGTCTGCGATTGCTTTAGCACGGCGGAGTCTTTCAAGAGTCATTTCGAGGTCTCTATAGGCCGGAGTTTCTAATAAGAAGAAATAATAATAAACGTTTACTGCATTAATTATGAACATTAAAGGAATGTCCGCGAAAAATTCCGCGTTTACGGCGATTATGAACCAGCATATAGCAATGTCAATAACTAACGCCCACATCTGGCCTTTCGTGAAAGCACGGCGGTAAAGATAAAGTTCAAACCATGTCCATAAAGTCCATAATAAAATAAAACTGAAACTCAAAAGTTCATTAATGTCGCCTCTTAAAATTTCCGTTCGGTCAGGAGAAATTGCGAAGTTCGCGCTTGTGAAAATTCCTACGACTTGAAGATAAAAATAAATGCCGAGCATTACATTCTGAGCATAGATCATTTTATTTTTGCCAGGCGTATGAATTCCGAAGCCGGAAATATACCGCATGAACATAAAGAAAACCATACTCATTGAACATTGCGATATTATCGAGAAAACATATTTCGCTTCGATAGAAAACCTGCTGTGCTCCGAAGTAACGAATAAAAATAAAATTTCAGCCAGCCCGCCCAATGTCGTCATGTAGCTGTAATGCTGAAGACCCCGTTTGTCTGTCGAAGTCCCGGAATAAATAAGATAAAGATATACGCTTAAGATTAAACTCAATAAAAATACGGCAATCTCAGCTTCTATTATGTAATTAGTGTCCAAATTTTTGTTACTCCTTCGCCCGAAGATTTATTTTTTAATTTAATTTTAGAAATCAGAAAGATTAAAAATTTTTTTCAAGTTCAAAATTACGTGCTTGAATAAAAATAATTTTAATTGAAAGTATAACACGTGAATTAATTTAAGAATTAAAAATAAAAAATAAACTTAATAAAAAATAAAAATGTGATATTATTCAAGCCATGAACACACAATTATTCAAAGATTTTTTTTTAGATCCCGACCGTAATAACGGGAAGGTTATGGCGTTCTATGTTTGCGCCTGCGGAATATTTTCCGTAATTGCTACGGCTATTGTCGGCGTAGTGAAATTTCTTAATGGAAATTATCCGGCGGGCTGGGGCTCATTAGTTTTTGGTTTAATATCGGCGGTGATGCTTGTTTATGCACTAATAAACGTTAAACGCGGCAAAGCGAACAATCTTAAAAAACTTTCTTTCCCGATTGTCGTTATAGGTTTTATATTCGGGCTTACGTGTCTTTTCTTTTTAGACGGCGGAATAAATGGAGGTGTGCCATTATTTTTTATACTCGCTGTCGTAATTACACCGTGGCTTCTTGAACCGAATGACGCTGTTGTGATGTCCGCGCTTGAAGTCGCAGCATTTGCTTTGAATATTTATTTTTCCTATCATTATCCCGAGTCAGTTAATCCCGTACGTCTTCATGATTTCAGCATAATATTTTCGAGCGTTTCTGTAGTCATTGCGCTTGCTATCCTCTGCCTGTTATACACTTATATATTCAGAAAGCAGCAGGAGCAGTTAGACTTGGCAATCACGGAAGCAAAGACGGCGAACGAAGCTAAAAGTTCTTTCCTTAACAGTATGTCTCACGAGATTAGAACTCCTATGAATTCGATTTTAGGAATGAACGAAATGATTTTGCGCGAAGAAGACCGGCCGGAAATTAGAGAATATGCTTCAGTTATTCAACGAAGCGGCAGGGCTTTGCTCGGAATTATTAACGACGTTCTTGACTTCTCGAAACTTCAGGACAGCAAAATGGAAATAATGCCGGTGCGTTACGATTTAAGTTCGCTTATTAACGACATCGTAAACATTGCGGCGGAAAGTGCCAAGAAAAAATCTTTAACGTTCACTGTTAATGTCGATAAATCAATTCCGCGAATTTTAGAGGGCGATGAATATCATATCCGTCAAGTTCTGCTTAATATTTTGAACAACGCTATCAAATACACCGAACGCGGAGGAGTTACTGTCTCAATAACTTACGAAAAGACTGACGACTATAACATCATGCTTCAATGCGCCGTTGCAGACACCGGAATTGGAATTAAGTCCGACGACCTCGAATATATTTTCCAGCCTTTTGAACACCTTGAATCGACACGAAGATTTAGCTCTGACGGTTCAGGACTCGGCCTGCCTATCGTTCAAAAATTGCTTTCCTTAATGGGTTCGGAATTAAAAGTTGAAAGCGTTTTTCATAAAGGCTCGACATTCTCGTTTGACGTTCCTCAAGTTGTAATTAAATGGGAACCGATCGGAGATTATGAACGCGCTTACACTGTCGCTACTAACAGGCAGAATAAAAAATTCATGCAGTCGTTCCAAGCCCCGAAAGCTAAAGTTTTAGTTGTCGATGACGCAGATATTAACTTGATGGTCTTTGCTAACCTGCTCAAGAAAACTAAAATCAAAATCGACACAGCTACGAGCGGTCTTGAAATGCTGCAAATGATAAGAATGAACCACTACGACATAATTTTCTTGGATCACAGAATGCCCGGAATGGATGGAATTGAAGCATTCCACGCTATGAAAAAAATCACTGACGGAATTAATTACAATACTCCGGTCGTAGCTTTGACGGCGAATGCAGTTTTGGGAGCGCGTCAGCTTTACATGGACGAGGGGTTCAGCGATTATATTTCAAAACCGATTGACACTGTGAGACTTGAGCAAGTTCTGCTTGAATATCTCCCGAAAGATTATATTATTAAGGGCGAGGAAATTCCTGCAGATTCTCCTGAAAATATCCCGACACCGTCAGTTAAAGAAATAAGTTTCGCAAGCCCGACTAATTTCGAGTCGACTTACGAAGAAGATCAAGAAGACGAAGCCGAGCCCGAAGAAGACGAGTACGCGAAATATAAAGATATTCCCGGAATTGATTTTGACGCTGCTGTAACGAACTGCGGAACGGAAGATACTTTTATTCAGGCTCTCGAAATTTTCTATAATTCTCTCGACAAAAAAGCCGACGAAATTGAAACTTATGAACGCGAGAAAGATATTAAAAATTACACGGTCAAAGTTCACGCATTAAAGAGTGCGGCGCGTTTAGTCGGAGCTTTGGAACTTTCAGAAGACGCTAAACACCTTGAGGCTGCCGGAGATAATAATGACGTTCACGAAATTGAACAGAAGACTCCCGCACTGCTTTCAAAATACCGTTCTTATAAGCCTGTTCTTGCTAAAGTCTTCGGAGGCGGTGAAGAAGATACGTCTCTTCCGGAAATTTCAGTTGCTGATCTTCACGAGATGTATTCGTTAATAAAGGGCTTTGCTGATGATTTTGATCTTGATAATATAGACAAGATGATGGAGGAAGCAAAGAAATTCAGAATCCCTGAGGCGGAACGCGAAAAATTTGAAAAAATTAAAGAATGTGTTACTAATGCCGACTGGGGAAGTCTTGAAGAATTGCTATAATAAATTATTAATTAAATAAAAATCTTTAAGGAAGGAAGAAGGAAATTGAGTAAGGTTTTATTCATCAATGAGAAGGTAAGCTTTATATCAGAAGGCATTATCAATCATTTGAGGGCTCAGGATTTTGAAGTCTTAACAGTCAAGCCTGACGTTACGGCGATCGCAAATTTCCTGAAAGACGACAACGCTAACGACGAAGAAGCAATAGATCCCGAAGTCGCGGCGTTATTAAGCCAGGAAAGCGAAAAAGCTGAAGGTGAAGAGGGTGAAGGCGGAGAAGAAAAGAAAGAAGAAATCAAGAAAGATATTCCGCGAATTTTCATTCTTTATCTTCAGGGCGAAGATAATTTAATGATTGATGTTCTCGGCTATATTAAAGATTTGGTCGAGGATCGCGGTATTAGATTTTTCGTCATCGGAACTCAAGAAGAACTTGACACCGTTATCGGCAAGAAAGCTGACTATGTCGCCGAACTTTACACACGTCCGGTTGATTTAGCGGAGTTAATCAAGCGTCTTCAAAAAGAGGGCGAGGCCGTTGACAAGTTAAAAGAATTTAAGAGTATTTTAATCGTTGATGACGATGCTACGGCTTTGCGCTCAATGAAAAATCTTTTAGCGACGCACTATAAAATTTTAGTTGCTAACTCCGGCATGAACGCGATTACTATTCTTGCGAAAAATAAAGTAGATTTAATTCTGCTTGATTTTGAAATGCCTGTCGTAAACGGCCCGAAAGTTCTTGAAATGATCCGCTCCGACCCTAACACGTCGAATATTCCTGTAATGTTCTTGACGGCGAAAGGCGATAAGCGGAGCATTATGGAAGTTTTGAGATTTAAGCCTGAAAAATATTTATTAAAGACAATGCTGCCGAAAGACGTTCTTGAAAGCATTGACGACTTTTTCAGATCCAGACATTAAAACAAAAACATTCAAAACGCTCTTTCTCTTTTAGAAAAAATCTCTCTTTGAAAAATTAAATCTCAGAGGGAGATTTTTTTGATTCTTCATTTTTGTAAAATGTCGCTTTTCAAACGACCGTTTTTTGAAAGCAGAATTTTATAATTGCCTCATTGAAATTTGAAATTAAGCATTAAAACATTTCAGTCAGGAGGCTTTTTAATTATGCGTAAAGATTTACATTTTGGACAGAAGCGGCTCAATGGCAGGTCTCGAAGCAGACACAATCGGCGGATTCAATTCCATGATAGAGAAGCAAAAGAAAGAAGACGGCGAGGCTTATATTTCCACAGTCCTTTTCAACACTGAAAATCAAGTAATTTACGACAGAGTTTCCGTCAGCAAAATTGAACCCATGACTGACGCTCAATATCAGGCTTACGGCGGAACTGCTTTGCTTGACGCTGTCGGAGAAGCTATCCATCACATCGCTAACGTTCACAAATATGCCCGTGAAGAGGACAGACCCGCAAAAACTATTTTCATAATAACGACTGACGGCATGGAAAATTCAAGCTGCATTTACAGCTACGAGAAAGTTAAAACAATGATTGAACTTGAAAAATCAAAATACGGCTGGGAATTTATATTTTTAGGCGCGAACATTGACGCGGTTTCAACAGGCGCACGTTTCGGTATCAGCGCAAAAAGAGCAATGAATTATCATTCCGACAGGCGCGGAACAAGACTTAATTACAGCGTTTTATCCGAAGCCGTCTCAAGTTTCCGCAATGCAGAAAGCCCAGAGCTATTTGAAGAAACTATGGCAGATTGTTGCGAGGCAATTGCCGAAGACTACGAGTCACGCGAAACAGGCGAAAATGATTTTGATGACGATAGAGCGTTTTAGCACTCCTTTTCTGATGTTTTAATTTCTAATTCCTCTCTCCTAACGCCTCGTTTTTTTATTCTCTATACTCAAAGCACTTAAAAAATAACATTCGATTTCATAATAAAAGTTAAAAGTTAGGGGTGAGAGGTGAGGGGTGAGAATTTTTCTCATTGTTTTTCCTAACCCCTCACTTTCTATGTTAATGTTAATTATTTAGTGTTGTTACTATAACTGTCTTTTTTATATTTGTGTTTAATCTCGTCCCATTTGGGGAATTTTATTTTTTTGCCGTAATGTCTTTCATAATTTCTTAAAAATCTGTTCCGCCATAGATAAGATTTTGGACGTGTTTCAGGATTTTGAAAGACCGCCGCTTCTAAAGCCGCTAAAAAATCCTCAAGACCTTCAAAAACTTTCGTGTTAGTTTTCGTTGCGTACCATGTGCACGGACGTATTTCGACAGCAGTGCCGCAGGAAGTCTTAACTGTCAGAGGCCATTTAGTCATGGGTTTTGTAATTTCCCAAATTTTTTTGAGCCATAAATCTTTAATTTTTAATTCGCCGGTCTCCGTGTTCATTTCATAGCCGAAAATTAAATAATCAGTGTCAAGATGCCAAGGCCGCTTAACGCAGTCTTCAACGAAAAAATCAAATACCGCTATGCTGAATCTCGGATTGTCTGACCGGTTGAAAGCCTTTACTTCGAGCCAATCACTGCGCAAATTCTGAGGGTTCAAATAAATATCCGGCGACTTTTGAGGCAGTGGGTTAGCTATAAAATCTATTTCGGAACGCCTCAGACACTCGCATACCCAGTCCTGAATAATCTCGCCTATTACATCGCGGCGTTTTACTCCTACATCGATATTTCCTAATTGAAATTTTATGCTGCCTGTTAAGCATTTTATCTTGTAATCTAAAATTAGAAGCCTGTAAAATTCAAGAGCCGTGATTAATTTTGTCATGAGTTATAACAAGTAGGCCTCCCGCAAAGCGGCATTAGGACGCAGGAAGTAGGAAGTAAAAGACTTCGCACTGCCTCGCTGCCTGTCTCTTAAAACCTCCTAATCTTTATTTAATTTTATGTTATTATCATAAATATAAATTAAAAAATATTTTCTTGAATTTTTTTTGAAATTTTTAGAAAGAAGGAATTTTTTTAACATGCCCGAGAAAAAAGGAAAAGCTGTGCTCGCTTACAGCGGCGGTCTTGATACTTCAGTTGCTGTAATGTGGCTGACGGAGCAGG
>CAMVMK010000010.1 GCA_947168585.1 uncultured Fretibacterium sp. | reverse complement strand
AACGTCTGAAAATTTTTAAGAAACGCAGAGATTTTCTTAAACGCGAACTTAAAGACCTGCAGGAAGTTTTAAGCGTCATGGAATATAAATGCTGGTATTACGAGACAGCCTGCGAAGCCGGAACTGAAAAAGCTATGAAAAATCTTAAACTCTCAGACGTTCCTGAAAAATTCAGAGAAATCCGCGAAAAACTTACAACTGCTCATTAATTAATTTTTTCGCGTGTTCTAATGCTTCAGTCATATCGGGCGAGCCTGATAACATTCGAGCTATTTCTTTAATTCTTTCTTCGCCTGAAATATTTTTCATGAAAGTCGAGCCGTTTAATCTCTGAATTAAAATATGATTGTCTCCGAGTGCAGCTATAGAAGCCTCATGAGTTACCAAAATAACCTGGCAGTTTTTCGAGAGTTTTTTTAGCTGCGTTCCCGATAATACAGCGGCACGGCCTCCGAGCCCTGCTTCAACTTCGTCAAAGACTATAGTAGGAGGAAGCCACTGGCGCGGTAAAGATAACTGCAAAGCTAAAAGCAAACGGCTTAGTTCACCGCCGGAAGCAATTTTTTCTATAGAGCCTTCACGAGATCCGTCATTCAAAATAAATTCTATACCGTCAGCACCGTTACGTTTTAATTTCTGCAAGCCTATAAAATTAATCTTGAAATTTATTCCGTTCATTGCAAGTTCATTTAATAAAGCATTAACTCTAAGTTCTAAATTTTTTGCGGCCTCCTGCCTTGCGTGTCTGATTTCCAGAGCGAGGGCATTAGCTTTTTTCTTTTCGTCAAGAGAACGAACCGATAAAATTTCTAAATCTTTATAGCTTGCTTCGAGCCACTGCAGATTTTTATAAATTTCTCCGCAGTAATTTAATAATTCGTTTTCGTCCGGGATATTGCAGAGGCGTTTTAATCTCCGTAAAGCTCCGAGACGTTTTTCAATTTCTTCGCGTGAATTTAAGTCGTTTTCTTCGTCATTAAAAGCCCCAGATAAATTTTTAATCACGGCGTATAAGTTTTCAAATGAACGTTTAGCTTCGTCAGCATCTTCATCGCTCATAAATTCGTAAAGTTCTTCGAAGCATGTTTCAGCGTTTTCGATTAAACCGTTCTCAGAAAGTCCGCCGGTGAGGGTATCAAAACTTTCTTTGGCGCGCTCTCTTCGTGAAATTTTGTGAGTTAAATCAGCTAAAGAATTTTCTAATTTTATTTCAAGACCTGCTTCGGGCTTGGCTATTTTAACGAGTTCAAAAATTTCTTTAGCGTTTGAATATTGCTTTTCAATATCGGAGCGGCGTTTTTTAATTGCGCGTAATTCTTCAGCACTGCTCTTGGCCTTGTCGTAAATTTCTTGAAAATCTTTGAAAGTTTTATTTTTAATTTTTTCGTCAAGACAAGAGTCAAGCATTTCAAGCTGTTTTTCTTTATCTAAGAGTTCTAACTGAGCAAATTGATTTTGAATACGTACAAGAGAGCCTGTGATTTTAGCGCAGTCATTCAAAGGCAAATTTTCTCCGTTAATTTTAGTTTTAGAGCGTCCGTTTTGATTTATTTCGCGTGAAATTAAAGCGTCAGTAAATTTTGCTTCAACGCTTCCGTGAGTTTCTCCGACACGAATAAATTTCACTCCGCCCCTCGAGCCCGTTAATAATTCGATAGCCCGGACTACGCTTGATTTTCCTGCTCCCGATTCGCCCGTGATGACGTTAAGGCCGCCGGTAAAATTTAAGTCAGCTTCTTTAATGCCGCCGATATTTTTTATAAAAATTTTCTCTAACATTATTAACTTCCTAATTAGAAGCCATTGCGGCTTTTAATCCCCAGCCAAGTTTTTCTCTAACTACGTCTAAAAAATCCCGTCCCGGTAAATTCACCGTACGAATTTTTTTAGTCCGCGAAAGTCTCACGTCTATTTTATCGCCCGGAAAAATTTCGTAAGCTAACTGCCCGTCTTGAGTCAGCATTAAATCCCGTGAAGCACCGCGAGGAATTAAATTTATAGTGTCGTTTTCCGAACCCATTAACGGCCTCGAGTATAAAGTATGAGCGCAAAGAGGAGCTAATAAAAGAGCGTCCATATGAGGCGGAATTATCGGGCCTCCTGCTGAAAGAGCATAAGCCGTTGAGCCTGTAGGAGTTGAAACTATAACGCCGTCAGTCGGAAGAACGCAGAAAAATTTTTCGTTAAAATCAATTTCAATCTGCAAAAGCCTCGCTATAGAATTTGAGCTTAAAACTATATCGTTAAGCGCATAAATTTTATGAAGAGGCGAAGTTAAATCATCACGGAAAACGAGACACTTTAAGACACGCCGCTCTAAAATTTCAAAATTATCTTCAATAATGTTTTTCAGATCCTGTTCAATTTCTTCGGGTCTGCTCATAGCTAAAAATCCTAAATGCCCTAAATTAACGCCGTGTAAAATTATTTCCGTTCCCATTACGTAACGCGCGGCACGTAAAAAAGTCCCGTCGCCTCCGATCACAATAGCAATTTTCACGGTCTTAAGCCATTCTTCATCGCTAAGTCCTGCAGTAGTTAATGCGCTTGCTTCCTGATGAGGCAGAAGAAATTTACAGCCGTTATCATTGCCCCATTGAAGCAATTTTTTCGCCATGTTCACGGCTTCGGGCTTGCGTAAATTTATAATCATTCCTAACTCTTTCATAACTTTTTTAACTCCTCACTGTCTTTTATTTTTATTACTAACTAAGCGCGTGAAAAACTCACTCCTCACTCCTCACTCCTAATTCTTTATAGAGCATACTTGCTTGAATACCTTTATTATTTTGATATTTTCCGCGCGTGTAATTTTCGTAAGGCTCGCTGATATTGTGATAGTAAATTTGAGCGATCTGAACTCCTGCGTAAATTCTGACGGGCTGAACGCAAAATAATTCAAGAGTCCAGTAGCCCGCAAAGCCGACATCACCGAAGCCCGCAGTAACGTGAATACAAATTCCCAGCCTGCCTATTGACGAACGTCCTTCGAGCATAGGAATAAATCCTTCAGTTTTAGTATATTCTTCCGTACGGCCAAGATATAATTTTCCCGGCTCTAAGATTAAACCTTCTGGAGGAATTAAAATTTTTTGAGTTTCGTTAGCTTTTTTCATGTCTAAAATTTTTTCCGTATAAATTAATAACTCGTTATGCAGCGAAAGATTATAACTGTTCGGATTTAAGCGTGCCGGATCAAAAGGCTCGATTAAAATTTCGCGGCCTATATGTTTTTTAATTTCGAGACCTGAAAGAATCAAGATAATTTTTCTCCTTTTTAATTCAAAATTTTCGCGCTGATATAATAGCAACAAAATTAAAAATTTCACGTTAAAGAGGGCAAGATTAAACTTCATGAAACAAATTTCAATGAATATTAAATCAGTTAAGCAGCTTCCCAAAAATTTTGATTTTCAGACCGTCGGAATGATAACGAGGCTCTCAACCCGCACCGATAGAAACGGAAATATGTTTTGGGATATAGGTATCGGCGATCAGTCCGGCGATTTAGAGGGCAAAGCTTGGGGAAATTCAAGCTGGTATAACACTCAAGGCGGCGACAAATTTATGATTGACCCTGAGAACTGCGGCTTTAAGCTCGAAGGTATGACAGTCGGCATAGTCGGACATATCGGAGATTTTAGGGATCAGCTTCAATATAATTTCAATGAGATTTATATTTTAGACCAGAATAAATATCCGCCGAAAAATTACACGAAACGTTCTCCGTTAAGCCAGGAATTTTTAGAGCAGACTTTTAAGAATTTAATCGCTGAAATTTCAAACGAAGAAATTAAAAATTTTCTTAACGCGGTTTTCTTCAAACATAATCTCTGGGAAAAATACAGCACTTGGCCTGCCGCCGTTCTTCTTCATCACGCTTATTCGGGCGGACTTCTTGAACATTCTGTTTCTGTTGCTATCGGAGCAAAAGACTTGGCCAAACATTATGACGATTTCAAAAATCCCGTGAACATGGATATTTTAGTTGCGGGGGCTTTATTGCACGACATCGGAAAAATTGAAGCCTATAATCCCTCGCCTGCTCCGTCTGTAAATGTTGCCGGAAACGTTATCGAACATATTTTCTTGGGCTACGGAATGTTCATGAAATTCGCACAGCTCGAAAATCTCAGCGAAAATATAAAACTTGCTATCGCTCACATAATAATTTCTCATCACGGGCGCAAAGAATTCGGATCGCCTGTTCTGCCCGGAACTCCTGAGGCTTTTATCGTGAGTGCTGTCGATGATGTAGATTTCAAAATGAGTTTCTGGAAAAATCAAATTGAAAATTTATCTCCTCAAAATGACGTTACTGAATTTCAATCTTTAATTGAAAGAAGACTTTGGCGGGGAACTTCGGCACAATGAGTTACACGTTAAAAATTTCTCAAGACGATAACGACAGGAGGCTCGACAGAATTTTACGTGGACTTTTCAAGCACGTAACTTTAGGCGAGATCATGAAATCAATCCGAAAAGGCGAAGTCCGTGTAAATTCAAAACGCGCTAAAGAACCCGGAACAAAAATTTTTGCCGGTGATGAACTTGTTGTGCCGTGGTCGCTTGAAAATGAAAACGATGATTTTAAGAACGAGCAAAAAATTTTCACTCATAAATCTTGGGGAAAAATCAAAGTTTTATTTCAGGGCGAAAATGTTTTAATCTTAAATAAACCCGCCGGAATTTTAGTCCAGCCTGACGAGGCCGGAGGAGACAGCGTTATATCGCGTGTTTGGGGCGTAACAGGCTCAAAAACTCCTGCCGCCGTTCACAGACTTGACAGAAACACGACCGGAGTTTTAGCAGTAGCCTTGCACGGTGAAGCCTTGAGGGCACTCGAAGAACTTTTTAAGAATAGAAATATCAGAAAATTTTATCTTGCGATTGTTGCAGGCCGTGCTCCTGAAGAAATTGTTATTGACGCTCCTTTATTAAAGGATTCTGAAAATAATTTAGTAAAAGTTTCAGACGAGGGATTAACAGCAGTTACTAAATGTGAAAGACTTGCGGTTGATAAAGCGGGAAAATTTTCGCTCGTTAAACTTGAATTATTGACGGGGAGAACTCATCAAGCCCGCGTTCATATGGCTCATATTAAATGCCCTATAATCGGTGATAGAAAATACGGTGATTTTAGAATTAACAGGGCATTAAAAAATATCATGCGGCCTTTTCTTCATGCTTACGAATTAGAATTTCCTGAAAATTTGAAGCCTGCTTTGAAAGAAATTGAGGGGAAAATTTTTTCTGCTCCTTTGCCTGACGACATGAAAGAATTTTTAGAAGTTCGCGGAATGAGTTTTTAGAAAATGAATTTTTGTTCCGTAAAATTTTCATGGAAGTCTCTCGAAAAACGATTTACGATTTTTTATTTTTATATTTTCGTGAGAGTTTACGATGACGAATTAAAATTAAGATTTTTTGAGTGGAAAAATGAGTGGCAAAAAATAATTTCCCGACTTTCAACGGGAAATTTTCTGAGTGAGATTATATCATAAAAAATAAAATTATGTTTATTTTTTTCACGAGGTTTGGAGGGATTATAAAAATTGAAAACTAAAAGTTTTTTTGCGCGTTTAATCTTGGCCTGTTTAATATCATGGGCTTTTTACTGCGCTGTAGATTATTACGCCGTTCATCATTGGGACAATAACGAATCTTTAATTGTTAAAGTTATTGAGGCCGGGCCTGAGAGCGTTATTCCGCCCGAAAATGAAGAAGAAGAAAGCTATGAAATGTTAGAGCGCGATACTATTCTGCAAGTTCTTTCAGGCACAGATACAGAACGCTTAATGAAAGTCAGAACGGTAAGGCTCGCAGGAACGGGCATTGAAGTAGTCAGCGGACACAGATATTTATTAGTTTGGGATATGTTCAGCGACGGCAGAGTTCAATATTCTATAGCTGACGCTTTCAGAGTTCCTTCAGTCGCAGGGATAGTAATGGCTGTCTGTGCAATTTTAATAGCTATGACGGGCTATCGCGGACTTTTTGCGCTTTTTGGGCTCGGAGCTTCGATAGCTGTATTAATTTTTACTATGCTGCCTCTTGTAACTAACGGCTGGAGTCCTGTCGGGCTTGCTCTTTGTTCGGTCTTGATAATAGCAACTGTAACTATTTTATGTGTCGTTCAACATGTTCGATATATGCTCGTTGCTTTATTAGGGAGTTTGGGCGGAGCATTGTGCGGATTTTTATTCGGTTCTTTAATGGTATGGGCTTGGCAGTTATCGGGACTTGCGGGCGAGGGCTCTGCTCTTCTTGCTTCAACATTGCCGGGCTTAAATATGAGGGGAGTTTTATTAGCGTCAGTTTTAATAGGCTCGATCGGGGCAGTTCTTGACGTTGCTGTATCAGTAACGGCTTCAATGTCTGAATTTATAGATTATGACAGCGAAATACCTTTGGATAGATTATTGCTTGCAGGTTTGAATGTCGGCAGCGAAGTTTTAGGGAGCATGATTAACACTTTAATTCTTGCTTACATGGGAAGCTCGCTCCCAATGGCTATATTAATCTGCAGTGCCGGGGTCGAAGTTTCAGGATTAATGAACGATCCTTATATTGCTCAAGAAATTGTGCAAGGACTTGCAGGAACTTTGGGGCTTTTGCTGACAATTCCTGTAACAGCTTTCTGTTTCGTCTTGCAGGAGTCTTTGAGGCGGCAGGATGATTAAAGCTGTTATCGACATCGGGAGCAATTCTATAAAAATGCGTGTCGCCCGTATAAATTCCGGAAAAATTCACGTTATTAGAGACGAAACTGAAGTCGTAAGATTAGGGCGCGGGTTAAAAATGTCTGAAACGGGAGTTTTGAATGAAGACAGCATGAAAATTTCTTGCGAAACTGTTACAAAAATGGCGCGCAGGGCTTCGAGGCTCGGAGCTGAAATTTTTATAGCCGGAACTATGGCATTAAGAACGGCTGAAAATGCCGGAGAATTTATAAAAATGATAAAAGACTCGACCGGTCTTGATGTTCATGTTTTCACGGGCGAAGAAGAAGCAAAATATTCATGGCTCGGTGCTGTAGACGGTTTTAATTTTGACGGAAATTTAATAATGTTCGACAGTGGCGGAGGAAGCACGGAATTTGTTTTAGGTTCTTGCGGCAAAGTCAATAAAATTACGAGCGTCCCTGTAGGTGCGGTAAATCTTTCTGAGAAATTTTTTAATATTCACGATAAGCCCATAAAAAAAATTTTTTGCGATGAGGCTGTAAAATACGTCAAAAATCTTTTTCTTGAAAATCATATTGACGAATTTGTCTCGCAAGAAAATCCTGCTGAAATTATCGGGGTCGGCGGCGGTGTCGTAACTATGGCCGGAGTTAAATTTGCCTGCGAAAATTTCGTGCCTGCTAAATTTCACGGAAGCGTCTTAACTATGAACGATATAAAACTGCAGATTAAAATGTATTCGTCTTTAACTTTGAAAGAGCGTCAAAATGTTATAGGTTTACCGGCTAACAGAGCGGACGTAATTTTAGGAAGCGCGTGCATAATTTTTGCGGCCTTAGAAATTTTGAAAGCTAAAAGCTGTACCATCAGCATAAACGGACTTAGGCACGGACTTTTATTAAGTGAGGAGTTAGGAAGTAGGAAGTTTTTTCTCTCTCACCCCTAACCCCTAACCCCTCACCTTAAAAAAACTTTGTGCGTGCTTAAATTTTATTTTTATTACGAACTAAGCGCGTGAAAAATTAACCCCTAACCCCTCACTGTTTTTTCGTGTGTTATGATTATAAAATTATTTTAAGAGGTGAAAAATATAAATTGCTGCTCGAATTAATGTCCAACGGAAAATTAGCGGAGCTTCCGCCCGAAAATATGCCGAAAATGCCTGACGAAATTTTTAGATTAAATGAGAACGCTGAGCCTTCAGTCGTGCTGTTGCTGCCTCACAATAAATATTTATTAGGGACAAAAGGAGGCAAATGGATTTACGCAAGCAATAAGCCGGACGAAGACGAAAAACCCTCCGATGTTTATCTTTATGAAGATGAAGATGTTTCGCTCATCAATGAGGGAACGCGCCCTATAGTTATTCCGGCTGACACTGTAAATATTTTGCGCCGCGAATTATTATCTTTAAGCGAGCCTCCCGGCCGTCATGAGCCGACTGTCTTAATGCTTAGAACTATGATGAGAAATCATCCCGTCTTTAACGATATTGAAAATAAATTTTTAGACGAGAAATTTTTTATAAATTTCATGAAGCGCGATGTAATTTTATATAAAGCCTATTGGACTTTGAGATTTTCGCTTGCAAGAGGCGAACTCGAAACTACAGGACGCTTAAAAGCATGGCTTAGAGCCGAGCCGCAAATTTTTGAAGCTCCGCGAAATATTATGAAAATTTGGTTTTCAATTCAAAATCTTCCTGATGAAGATGCTCTGAAAGAACTCGTGCAATTAAAATTTTCGCCGCTTGAACTTCAACGCCTCTCTGAACAGGAAGCATCGCCCCTCGTAGTTTATAATCCTTTAGCGGGCTGGTTAATAATCGGTCAGTTTGGACGTAAAATTCATACGATTTTCAGAGCATGGATATATCTTAGCCATGAACTTTTTTACGAATTAAAATATGTAAAGAAAATGACTACCCATGATCTTATTATGGCCGTCTGGGGCGAGTATGAAGTCCGGCAGGCCATGAAAGAACGGGCGAAATATAAAGGAGATGAAGAATTTTATCTATGAATATAACTTTTTCTGAAGTTACTAAAACTTTTGAGCCTGATATTACAGCTTTATTTGACATTAATTTGAACATAGAACAGGGAGAATTTGTCTACGTTGTAGGCCAGACGGGCTCGGGAAAATCTACTTTATTAAGATTAATAACGCGTGAAATTTTACCGTCAGCCGGTGTTGTTGCGGTCGGAGGCACTGACTTAAGAAAAATGAAACGCGCTGATGTTCCTTATTATAGGCGTGATGTCGGACTTGTTGCTCAGGATTTCAAATTAATTCAGAGTTTGACGGTCTACGAAAATATAGCTTTCGTAATGGAAGCTATGTCAGTTCCTAAAAAAATTGTCGATGAAAGAACGCGCGATGTTATTAATCAGGTCGGATTATGGCGGAGGCGTTTCATGCGACCAAGCCAGCTTTCAGGCGGTGAGCAGCAGAGAGTTGCTATAGCCCGCGCTCTTGCAAATTCGCCGTCGTTATTTATAGCTGATGAGCCTACGGGAAATTTAGATTTTCATACGGCCGCAGAAGTCATGAAGATTTTATTTTCGATTAATGCCGCCGGAGTTACTGTCGTTATGTCAACTCATAATCAAAATATCGTAAATTCTTCGCGCCGCCGCGTCATAGAACTTGAGAACGGGCATTTAGTCCGCGACGAAAAAGGAGGCACTTATTTAGGATGACGACTTTCAAATATATTCTCCGCGATATGTTCAGGCTCGTTGTTAATCATTGGGTGCTCGGCCTTTTGACTTTAATAACTGCGGGCGTAATGATGTGGATTTTGGGAGTTACGACTTTATTCTCGTTAAATCTTGAAAATTTATTAACTCATCTTGAAAGCGAACTCGTAGTGCAGGCCTATTTAGCTAAAGACAGCAAAATCGATGTAAACGATGTAGCTAAAAAAATTCAGTCTATTGAGTACGTCTACGCCATGAAAGTTTTTTCGCCTGCGGACTCTCTTGCGAAATTACAGGAAAAAATGGGTTCTCAGTCCCGCGCTCTTGATATGTTAGGCGAAAATCCAATTCCTTATAATTTTGAAATTCATGTTCATAGAGCCGAAGATGTTGAGCATCTTGTTGACGAATTAAACGCAATGCCCGAAGTTGAAGACGTTGTTTATGCCGGTCTTGTCGTGAAAAGAATTTCAGCGTTGTCGCGTATTTCTTCGAGAGTTGCTTTAATAATGTTTATTTTGTCTGTCGTTATTACGGCATTAGTTGTTTATAACACTATTCATATTTCGCTTTATTCGCGCCGTGAAGAAATCGGAATAATGTACTTAGTCGGAGCAACACGCGCCTATATAGCCACGCCGTTTGTTTTAGAGGGAACTTTATTATCATTGCTCGGAGCATTAATAGCCGCCGGAGGAATTTTAGGGGCTTATTTTCCCGGAATAACTTTAATTCAAAATAATCTGCCTTTTCTTCGGCACAGTTTAATAACGGATCAAGGAATAATTTTGAGATTTTGCGCGTTACTCGCGGGCTTCGGGGCGACACTCGGCTGGGTTTGCAGTTATCTTATAGTCGTGAGATTTATAAACTCGATAACGAAGCCGGAATGATTTTCAATGAAACGTAAAATTTTTTTAATTTTTATTTTATGTTTGATTATCATTGCTCCGGCTGAAATTTTTGCTGCGTCAAAAGGCAGTCTTGAATCTCAAATAGCGGCGGAACAAAAAAAACGCAGCGAATTAACTAAGCAGATTCAAAATTACCGTAAGCAGATTAAAGAAATGGGCGCGAAAGTTCAGGGGCTTTTAACTCAAGTCAACACTCTTCAGCAGGACGAGAGTGTAGCTTTACAGGAATTGACGCTGCTTGAACTTGAAACTCAAAAAATCGAAGAAGATATTAAAGTCTTAAACTCGAACATTAAAGACGAGCAGATAAAAATTAAAGAACTCTCGAAAAAAATGAATGATATTCTTCTCGATATGTATAAATACGGCGAAGCTGAAACTATGCGGACAATGTTCGCGTCCCGCAGTGTCTTTGAAGCTGTCGAAATGGCTCACTTATTGAAACTCGTAACAAAACGCGAGGCTGATATTTTGGAGCAGCTTCAGGATCGTGTTCAAAATTTAGATTTAACCCGCTTAACTATGGACGAGCAGCAGATAAAATTAAAAGAACAGACCGAAGCCGTTCAATTACAGCGCGATAAATATAAACAGAGTATTCAGGACGCTAATAATTTTATAAAATCTATTCAGAAGCAGAAAGCCTTAGCAGAAAAAGCAGCCCTCGAAGCTGAACAGGCTCAGAAGCAGGCCGGAGAAATGATAGCGGCTCTTCAACGCAAACGAGCTCAGAGAAATTACGTCAGCGGCAAAGGCTCAATGTTTAACTGGCCCGTTCGAGGAACTATTTCAAGTCCTTACGGAAATAGAACACACCCTATATTAAAGCGTCAAATTCTTCATTCGGGTATCGACATTGCTGCGCCTAACGGAACTCCTGTAAAAGCTCCTGCAGGCGGAGAAGTAATTTATGACGGGTGGCTCAGAGGTTACGGGCGCGTAGTAGTTTTGGATCACGGGAAAGGTTTTTCAACTCTTTATGCTCATTTATCAGCGAGTTTAGTTAAAGAGGGCCAAGTCGTTAAATCCGGCGCAACTATTGCAAAAGTCGGCAAGACCGGCAACACTACGGGTTATCATCTTCATTTTGAAGTCAGAGTTTACGGAACTCCCGAAAATCCGATTAAGTATTTGAAAAAATAGGAAGTAAAAAAAATCATGAAAAAAATTTTTGCGGTTATTTTAATTTTAGTTATGTCGCTGAATTTTAGTGCTTATGCTGCAAGTATAGATAAGCAGATTAAATCACAGCAGCAAAGCCAGAGCGACATGAAGAAAAAAATTCAAAAATATAACGCTATAGCACGCGAAAAATCTAAGCAGTCTAAAACTTTACTTGGACAGCTTTCAAGATTAAAGCAGGACGCTGATGCTTCGCAGGCTAAAATGGATAATTTAGAGAAAGAAAATCAAAAACTTCAAAATTCTGTCGGTGCTCTAAACAAAAAAATTAAAAGCGTCCGGGATTCTATGGTCGTAATTATTGATACTTTAAGAGCAAGAGTTTTAGATATTTATAAATATACTCCCGAAGAAAATTCTTTGAGTTTAATAATGACTTCGACTGACCCTCATGACGCTGTGAACACGGCTTATATGCTAAGATGTTTTGCCCGTCAGGATCAGGAAATGATAGAAGAACTTATGCGCCGCGATATTGAATTAAAAGAGGCAAGATTAAAACTCGAACGAAATAAAAGCCAAATTCAAAAACAAACAGAAGAATTAAAAAAGCAGCGTGCTCAATACGACAGCACGATTAAAAAAACTGATTCCTTATTAAAAAATGTCCAGAGCGAGCAGAGAAAAGCCGAAGCAGCAGCTAAAGAACTCGAAGCCGCTCAGCGTGCAGTCGGTAATAAAATTAATTCTTTAATGAAACAGAAAAAAACTGCCGCCGCTAAAAAAACTCAAACTCAAACTAATACGAAGACGAAAACAAAAACTGAAACAAATTCCAAGCAGAGACAGCGTGATAATGCCCCGTCAACTCCGAGTTTAGTTAAAACTTTAGCGTGGCCTCTCAACGGCAAAGTAACTAATCAATACGGCTCGCGTGTTCACCCTGTTTTTAAGACAAAAGTTTTTAATTCGGGAATTGATATTAAAGCAGCTTCAGGGACTTCAGTTAAAGCAGCAGGGCCGGGCGAAGTTTTATATCAAGGCTGGCTCAGGGGTTTCGGCCAAGTCGTTATAATTGATCACGGCGGAGATTTGTCGACAGTTTACGCTCATTTGGGCGGCGCGTCAGTCCGTGAGGGAAGCACAGTTAAAACCGGCACAGTTATAGGCAAGGTCGGCAACACAGGCGCGGACTCTGAATACGGTCTTCATTTTGAAGTCCGAAAAGGCGGAGCGGCTCAAAATCCAATGAACTATCTTAAAAAGTAAGTTTTGTTATATAATTTCGCTGAATTTTTATAGATTGCGATTAAATTTTTAGGCAGGTGCGTTTCAACATTGAGGAAAAACTTTAAGACAAAAAAATTTTTAATATTATTTGCCGCGTTAATTTTAATTATTTCGTTATTCGGATTAAATGTTCATGCGGCTGAATTTTCAGAAGCAGATTTCAATCGGATTTCACCGTTTAATGTAAGGTCTTTATGGCTCTTGCGTCAAATTCGTTACATTATAGAGAGTTATCAGGTCGATGCGGATAAAAAGCCTGCGACAGATGATGATTTGCTTCACGGTGCTGCAAAAGGAATGGTCGAGGCTTGGAAAGACCCTTATACACGTTTCGTTTCTCCCAATCAGTTAAAAGACGAAGAAATTGAACTTGAAGGACATTACGGCGGTTTAGGAATGTATGTCGGAGAACGCGACGGAATGATTTTAGTTATAAGTCCTATGGAAGATTCACCGGCTGAAAAAGCGGGCTTGAAACCTAAAGACCAGATTGTAAAAGTTGACGATGAAGTCGTAGTAGGCTGGACATCAGATAAAGTCGTCCAGAAACTTCGCGGCGAACCTGATACAAAAGTTACGGTCTGGGTGCGCCGTGAGGGTGAAGAAGAATTATTGAGTTTTGAAATCACCCGCGAAATTATTAATCTTAAGAGCGTCCGTTACGAAATGCTTTCTGATGATATAGGCTATTTGAGATTAACGCAGTTTAAGCACAACACTGCAGAAGATGCCCGCAAAGGTGTCCGCGAAATGATTAAGGACGGAATGAAAGCATTAATTCTTGACCTTAGAAACAACGGCGGCGGCCTCTTAGACGCGAGCGTTAAAATCGTCAGCATGTTCGTCCGCAACGGCTTAGTAGTTGAAACTAAAGGACGCACCGAACGCGCTAATGAAAAATATTACGTAGATAAATCATCGTTTTTAACTTCCGTTCCTATGGTAGTTTTAATTAACAGCGGCAGTGCTTCAGCTTCTGAAATCGTAGCCGGAGCATTAAACGACCGGGGACGCGCTAAATTAATCGGCGAAAAAAGTTTCGGAAAAGGCAGCGTTCAAACTTTATTCCCGTTGACTGACGGCTCAGGAATTTATGTAACTATAGCAAGATATTACACACCTTCGGGAAAAGTTATTGACCATGTAGGTCTCTCGCCTGATATTGAAGTTAAAGGAGAATTCAGCAGAAATATCAGCGAGGACGTTCAGCTTCAACGCGCTGTTGAAGAAGTCAAAAAAGAAATTCGTAAAGTTGCAGGGAAAAAAATATAAAAAGGAGAGTTTTTAATTTTGAGTTCAAATAAAAAAGTAGATCTTTTAGTCGGTGCTCAGTGGGGCGACGAAGGCAAAGGAAAAGTTGTCGATATGTTAGGTTCGGACGTTGATGTTTTCGTCCGTTTTCAGGGCGGAGCAAACGCCGGACACACAGTAATTTCAGACGGTCAGAAAGTTGTTTTTCATCTTTTGCCGTCAGGAATGTTATATCCCGGAAAATTATGCGTATTAGGCAACGGGCTTGTAATTGACCCTGAGCAGTTTTTAGCTGAAACTTCAGAATTATTTAATAAAGGCCAAGACCGTGCAAGACTTGCTGTAAGTCCTCATGCTCATGTCGTTATGCCTTATCACAAAATGCTCGATAAATTGCAGGAGCAGGCACGCGGCAAAGGACGCAAAATCGGTACGACAGGACGCGGGATCGGCCCCTGCTATGTTGATAAATATTCGCGTTCGGGCTTGAGAGTTGAGGATTTATTAAACCCCGATGTTTTACGTGAGAGACTTACTTACGCACTCGAAGAAAAAAATCAGATTTTCACGAAACTTTACGGGCAGACTCCGTTAGCTTTCGATGAAGTTTACGAACCTGCTAAGAAATGGGGCGAGGCTCTTGCTCCTTACGTTGATGATACACGCGCTTTATTGCGCAAAGCAGTTGACGAGGGTCAGCACATTTTGCTCGAGGGAGCTCAGGCGGCTTTGCTTGACATAGATCACGGCACTTACCCTTACGTTACGAGTTCATCGACTTCATCATCAGGGGCTTTTTCAGGTACGGGACTTGCTCCGAACGATTTAACGCGGGTTATTTCGGTCGTTAAGGCTTACACAACGAGAGTCGGCGAAGGTCCTTTCCCGACAGAAGATTTTGAAGAAGCCGGAGAAATTTTACGCAAGAACGGCGGCGAATTCGGCGCAACAACAGGAAGACCGAGACGCTGCGGCTGGCTCGATATGCCTGCTCTTAAATATTCGATGGAACTTAACGGGGCTGACGTAATCGCGCTCACAAAACTTGACGTTTTGACGGGAATGGGCGGAATTAAAGTCTGCACGGCTTACGAACTTGACGGTAAAAAAATTACAACTTGGCCGACAGACACGAGAACTTTAAGCGAGTTAAAGCCCGTTTATGAAATTTTACCCGGCTGGGACGATGACATAACGAACTGCAAAACTTTTGAGGAACTTCCGGCTAACGCTCAAGCCTACGTCAGATACATTGAAGAAAATTTGAAAACTCCTGTAGCTTTAATCGGTGTCGGAGCAGACAGAAATCAGACAATTAATAGAGGAATGTAATTAGTTTTTGTATCTTCCTGAAATAAATTTTTTAACTGCTAATAATCTTCCTGAAGTTTTAAGGATAAATGCCGCGTCAGAATTTTCGTGGTCTGAAGCCGTAATCAGAGAAGATCTGCAGGAAAATTCACAAAACGAAATGACTTATTTAGGGGCTTTCGCAACAACTCCGGAAGCTCCTCTTTTAGGTTATGCAGTCTTAGGGCGCGAAAAAAGAATCGGGATTTTAATGTGCCTTATCGTTGATAAAATTTACAGAAGACGGGGAATAGCCACGCAGTTATTATTAGCTGTCGGAGACTGCGCAGCTTATCTGAACATGAAAAGATTAAGACTTAGAGTCCGAAAATCAAACGCCGGAGCTATAGCTTTATATTCAAAATTATCGTTTATAGGCGAAAACGTCCGGCGCGGATATTATTCAAACGGTGAAGACGCTATAGTTATGAGTTCAGGTCTTCCGTTAAAATTAAAATCATGAGAGTTTATATTCCTTTTGATGACGGCTCTTCAGTTTCGTTTGACGGCAAAGAATTTTTAATTCAGAAAAAGCCCAAAGATATTGACGCTGTCGACAAGCCCGGCCACGATAAGCCCAGCAAAGCCGAAAACGCTTGGAATTTCCGCTGGGAAGAATTAGTCAATGCCCTTCAAAAGGCTTGGAAAACTCAAGACGATTTAGCTAAAAAATCTGCTCACAAAAAAATTTATAAACCCTAAAAAAATTTTCCTATTTGCTTTTCATTTCTAAAAAAATCGTAAATTTTTCCTTGAATTTTACCCCTCCCCAGTTAAAATTAAAAAAATTAATTTTAAGAAAGGAGATTTTTAGAATGAGCAAAAAATTTTCGTTCATGTCTTTCTTGATGTTGACGGCAATTCTTCTTTCTGCGTTTTCAGTTCTTCCGCCGTCGGCTCAAGCAGCTTCAGAAAGGCCGGTCATGGCACCTTTATCTCCGGCATTTTTGGAATGGCAGGCGGGTTTGAAATCCGGGAAGAGTAAACTTAACCTCGATAAAAGCAGTCCTAACTCCCGAAATAACGGATACATTCCTTTCCCTGTCGACTTATCATATTTGGCTGACAATCCGCCCAGAGAAATCAGCCGTTACGATAAAGCTTCGTCTATACCTGCAAAATATGATTTAAGGGATGTCGAAGGCAAGCGTTATGTTTCGTCCGTAAGAAATCAGGGAGATTATGGAACATGCTGGGCTTTTGCAACTACAGGCGCAATGGAATCAAATTATTTGAAGCAGAAAGGCGCAGGCAGCGGCATAGATCTTTCCGAAATGCACTTAGCTTATTTTGCGTTAAAAAATCCTGACAAATCAAAGGCATTTGATGATTATTCCAACTATTATGATCCTAGATATAGTGAGCTCGATAATATACTTATGCACGGCGGTAATAATAATATGACTACCGCAATCTATGGAAGGCTTGACGGCCCGATATTAGAGAGCGAACTTCCGTATAGCCCCTATAGTGCAGTAACACCTTCAAAAACAACTCCCGAATCTTATAACAGGGTTTTGAGACTCCGCGATGTTTATGTTTTAAGCATGCCAAGAAATGAGATCAATGCCAGCGATGAGAGCCGCAATATCATTAAGCGCATAATAATGCAAAACGGTTCAGTTGCCGCGAGCTATTATCATGATAATGCAGGATATAATGAAGATAACAAGTCTTATTACTATCCAGCATATTCAACTAATCACGCTGTTCAAATAATCGGCTGGGATGATACATACCCTAAAGAAAATTTCAATTACAATCTCTCATCAAACGGTGCATGGCTTATTAAAAATTCTTGGGGCGATACCTGGAGTGATAAAGATAGCTGCTTCTGGTTGTCCTATGAACAATTTTTAGCTGACGGTTCTGCTTTCATTGTCGAAGATGCTGATAAAGACATGAAGGCATATTATTATGACGCTTTAGGCTGGATCGGATATATTTATTATAATAATATAAGTACTGTTTACTCAGCAAATATTTTCCAATCCGAACGCGATGACGAAAATTTGACAGAAGTTGCTTTCTATACGCCGGACAATAATGTAAGTTACGAAGTTAATATCTACAAAGGTATGACTTCAACTGCTCTTTCAACTCCTGTTAAGGGGGCTTCATTATCTACGAAGACAGGCACTGAGGCTTACGCAGGTTATCATACTGTAACGCTTAGTAAGCCGGTTGAATTGACGAAAGGTGAATATTTCTCTGTTGTTATAAAACTTACGGGCACGAATAAAATTCCTCTTGAGTCCGTTCTCACTGGTTTTTCAGACAATGTTACGTTTGAAGCGGGAAGTTTTTTTTCATCTAACGGTTCATATTGGACAAATGCGTCGAACAATAGTTACAATACCTGCGTGCGGGCTTTCACTGTGCCTTCAAATACTGCCCCCGCAATCACGATTAATTCTTTACCGGCCGGGGCTGTCAACGTTTCTTACAATCATCAATTTTCAGCTTCCGGCTCAAGTCCTATAACATGGAGTTACAGCGGCAGTCTTCCTGACGGACTTTCTTTATCTGAAGCCGGAATTTTAAGCGGAACACCGACGACTAAAGGCAAATATACTTTCACGGTAACCGCTACGAATGAATACGGCAATAATTCTAGAGCGTTTACGCTTACAATAATAGACAAGCCCGTAATAAAAACAAATTACATAGATGCCTACGTCGGCTACTCTGTTAATAAAACTCTTGAACTTGAAGACGGCGTTACTGCTGACCAGTGGAAAATTAATTACGGAACGATACCGAGCGGACTTAAATTTAACACAACAATCGGCGCAATAACAGGCACTCCTAAAACAGCAGGCAGATACACTTTAGGATTATCTGCTGGTACTCAAGGCATATGGAGCGAAATTAAGGCATTTGATATTTTTGTCCAAACGCTTACAAAGCCTACAATTTCATTAGAAAATAAAGAACCCGCAGTTGTCGGTCAGGAGTACACATCGGTATTAAACTTGGAAGGAACATTTCCGATTAATTTAGGAGCCGAAATTATAGGCATGCCCGACGGCTTGAAGTTAGAAAATCAAGAGCAGGAGCTTGTAATTACAGGTACTCCGACAAAAGCAGAAAATTACACAGTAAAATTCAAAGCTAATAACCCTTACACGGAGCTTAAAAATAATAATGTTCCTGTAGAAATACCGGTGTCGTTAAAAGTTATCGATCAAGCTCCGGTTATTAAAGAGCCTAGCTTACCTGTTGCTATTCTTAATGAAGACTACGCAGAATATCAATTTGAAACTTCAGCAGGAACCGGCGAAATAAAATGGACGGCTTCGGGATTGCCTACGGGATTAAAGTTAAGTACGGACGGCAAACTTACGGGAACACCTACAAAGGCCGGACCTTTCACGGCAACTATATACGCAGAAAACTTCGGCAATAAAGTTCATATAGAAATTCCGTTCACGGTTTACCAGCTCCCGGTGATAACGACAACATCACTTCCTGATGCTACGGACGGCAAAGCATATACCGCGACATTAAAAGCTACGGGAACAACGCCTATAACATGGAGCATTGACGAAGATTTGCCTGATGGATTAGAATTTAATGAAACTACCGGGACGATTTCCGGGACTCCAACGAAACCGGGCATATACGCTTTTAATTTCACGGCAAAGAACGAGAGCAAATTTGAAGATACTAAAGAGTTGACGTTAAAGGTCAATGCTGTTCCTCCGGCGATAACAACAACGGCTATCCTCCCAATGCAGGCCGATGAATACGCTGAACGAAAAATCACAGCGACGGGCTCAATGCCGATTACTTTTACATATTCAAGCAATAATTTATTTAAGGATTTAGGACTTGATTTCGAATATGAGGAAGATAAAGGCACAGCGACAATCAAAGGTACGCCTAAAGTTGCCGGGACATTTCCGATTATGATAACGGCATCAAACGCTCAAAACTACGGCGATTACTCAAAAAATACTGTATCGAAAATTCTAAATTTGACTATTAAGGCTACACCGCCGAAGATTGAAACGCCTGATTATGACGGCGAGGACAAAAATAAGTTTGTGGCTGTTGCAGGTCAACCTTACGGAAAAGAATATCAATTCAAACTTTCAAAGGGAACTCCGCCTATAACATGGACGGCTTCGGGATTGCCTGCAGGAATGAAGTTGACTGCGGACGGCAAACTTGAAGGAACACCGACAAAGGCCGGAAAATTCAAGGCAACTATAACAGCTAAAAACAGCGGCGGACAATATCAGTTAAAAGAAGTTCCGTTCACGGTTTACGAAGTTCCGGTTATCACTACGAAATCACTTCCTGCTGCTACAGTCGGAGTAGAATATAATGCAGCATTAACGGCTACGGGTTCGCCTACCGAATGGGGGCTTACTGGAGATTTACCGAAAGGATTAGAAATTGATAAAAACACCGGGAAAATTTCCGGAACTCCAGCGGGTGGAACTTACGGCACTTACGAGCTTATAATTGCTGCAAAGAACTCAGCCGGAACTGGTAACCCTGTAACATTGACTCTCGAGGTCAAAGTTATTCCGCCGAAAATTACAACTACAACGATTGACAATGCCGAGTATGATCCGGATCTCGAAAAGCAGCAAGACTACGAAGCTGTAATTGAAACGACAGGCTCAAAACCGATTTTCTTTACATGTACACTTGATGGACCTGATATTCTTACTAAGAATAATAGTCATCTCGGTTTCACTGCTGAAGCTGACGAAGAAAACGGTAAACTTACAATCAAAGGTAAACCTACGTCAGCTGGTTCGTATAAGCTTGTTGTAACGGCATATAACGATAAAAATAATCGTACGGCAAACGAAGTTAAAAAAGAATACACTTTGAAGATTACCGGTGTTGCGCCAGAGCTTAAAGGAATTAATTTTGAAGCCGATGATAGCTTTGCTGTTAAAGATACAGAATACGAGTATCAATTTGAACTTGAAAAAGGAACTACGCCGATAAAATGGACAGCTGCGGGTTTACCGGCCGGATTGACTCTTGAAAAAGACCAAACAGGAAAAACCGTTAAACTTTCAGGAACTCCGACAAAGGCAGGAAGTTTTAAGGTTACTATCAACGCCCAAAACGATGACGGTAAGACTTCAAAAACTGCTGCGCTCACAGTTTACGAAAAGCCTAAAATAACTACAAAATCACTCCCGGCCGCTATGGACGGCAAAGCATATAATGCTGCATTAACAGCTACAGGGACAAAAAATATAACGTGGGATTTTGAAATTATTGGAAACGATGACAACGATCTTGACAGCGGTGTTAACGATGCCACAGAAGTAGAGTTGATAGACGGTTTAGGTCTGAAGCTTGATAAGAAGACCGGGAAAATTTCAGGTACTCCGACGGGATTCGGTATTCTCAATATTAATTTCACAGCAGCTAACAAAGCAGGAAATAGTGAAGCTAAGAACTTGACTCTCACAGTCAACCCCGTTGCGCCGGCGATAACAACCGCAAAACTTAACCCGGCACAAGCTGATCTCGACGATGATGCTCCGACATACACTGCGGAAATTTCAGCAAACGGTTCAAAGCCGATTACGTTTACATGCGAAGTCAACGATAAAACTTACAGAACACTTGCAGACATCGGCCTCGAACTCAAGCAGACTGAAGCGCAGCAGAACGAAGGAAAAGCAACAATCACTGGCAAGCCTACGAAGTGGGGAACGTTCCAGCTTAAGATAACCGCGACAAATGGAGAAGACGGGGCTCAAAAATCAGTAATGAAACCTTTAAGTTTGAAGATTAATGCTCTCGCGCCGAAAATTAAAACTCCTGAATTTGAAGAAAATGAAAATTCGTTTGTTATTGAAGCCAATAAAAATTTCGCAGGGTATGATTTTGAAGTTTCAAAAGGAACTCAGCCTGTAACATGGACAGCTTCAGGATTGCCTGCCGGATTAAAGATTGACAAAGATAGCGGCAAACTTTCAGGAAAACCGACAAAAGCCGGATCTTTCACGGCAACTGTCACAGCTCAAAACGGCGGCGGTAAAGATTCCGAAAAAGTTAATTTTACGGTTTATGAACTTCCAACGATAACGGCGTTAAAAGGAAAAAAACTTCCTGACGCTACAACGGATAAAAAATATACCGCGACATTAACGGCCAAAGGTACAACGCCTATAAATTGGGAAATTAAAGGCCTGGCGGAAGAAAACGATGACGATTATGACGGTTTGAAAGCCGAGAAAAAGTCAAACGGAACGCAGTTAGTAATTTCAGGAACTCCTACGAAAGATAAGACTTATAACCTTAAAATTAAGGCAACAAACAAGCATTCTGATGAAAACACAGAAGAGCAGGAGTTTACTCTTACTGTCAACGCTGTTCCTGTGAAATTAACCGCATCGCTCGCCGCCGGTGAAGTCGGAAAAGAATATAAAGGCTCGAAAATTTCAGCGTCCGGAACAAAACCGATTTATTTTGAACTTGACGATACCTCTAAGGCATTATTTAATAACGAAAATGAATACGGCCTTAAATTTGATTTTGATAAAGACAAAGGTACAGCTGAAATAACGGGTACGCCTAAAAAAGTAATTAACCAGCAAATTACAATAACGGCTTGGCACAAAGACGACAAGTCGGATAAAGTTTCATTAAAGCCGTTAGCTCTCAAAATTAACGCTTACCCGGTGAAATTGACGGCGGCACTTCCTGCAGGCAAAGCTGGTACGCAATACAACGCGAAATTTACAGCAACGGGCTCTTTACCGATAACTTGGGATTATTCAGTCGGTGATAATGAATACGGGATTACTAAAGACAACTTTAAGGAAAAATTAGGTCTTGAATTCAAAGCCAATGAAGATGACAGCAGCAAAGCAGCAATCGAGGGTACGCCCGCTAAGATAGTCAAAAATCTTCCGATTACCATCACTGCGGATAACGAATTTGGCAATGCTGTAGAGAGGAAATTAAATCTCACGATTAACGGAGATCTTCCGAGATTGACGGCAAATCTTAAGCCTGGTAATGCTGGAGCTGCTTACAGCGAGAAATTTACAGCGACCGGAGACGGGATAACTTGGGACTACTCAGTCGGAGCAAATACCTATGAAATTACAAAGGAAAATCTTACGGAAAAATTAGGTCTTAAGTTCACTCCGGACGCAGAGGAGACCAGCAGCACTGCAACTCTTGCAACTGACACTGAAAACGGCGGCGTGCTCAAAAAGATAGTTACTAATCTCCCGATCACTATCACAGCTACTAACAAATTCGGAGGCAAGACTGAGAAAGCATTAAAGCTTACTGTCAAGGGCGAAAACCCGACATTAAAGACGGAGCTTCCTGCAGGTGATGTCGGAAGAGATTACGAGGCCAAATTTACAGCATCCGGGAAAACTCTGCCTGTTAAATCTATTACAATCGATGACAACGCTGCTGAAAAACTCACGGAAGTCGGCCTTACGTTCAATAAATTCGAAGCTGGCGATGACAACGAATTTTTTAATGAAGCTTCAGCCAAAATCTCGGGCAAGCCTAAAAGCGAATTAACAAATCTCTCGATTAAAGTAACAGCAGAGAACAAGTACGGCGGAAAAGTTGAGAAAACATTAAAGCTCAATATCAAAGCCACACCGGCTACATTCAAAACGGCATCGCTTCCCGCTGCAGATATAGGCAGAGATTACGAGCAAAAAATTCAAGTAACCGGAACATTGCCGCTTACAACATTTACTGCGGAATGGCTGAATCTCACTGATGAGCAAGTCAATGCGTTAGGACTTAAGCTCGAGGCTGATGAAAACACAGGAATAGCCGAAATTACAGGCGAGCCTAAAGTTGCGGGTAAGTATACGATTAGAATCACTGCATCCAACGGCTACGGTAAAGCAGTAACGAAGAATTTCATTCTTGCTGTCAATAACTCCGCGCCTAAAATTACAACATCTTCACTTCCTCAGGCTGCTTATAACGAAAATTACAGTGCTGAAATTGAAACGAGCGGAGCCTTACCGTTTACAAAATTTGAGTGCTCAATCGCTAATGGGAAACTCGATGATTACGGACTTAAGTTCGAGGCCGACGTAAACAAGGGCACAGCCGAAATCACGGGCAAACCTACGCAGTCGATTAAGAGTCTTCCGATTACCATTAACGTGAATGACGGCAAGGCAAAGAAAACATTTAATCTTGTGATTAAAGGCGGTAAGCCGGAGTTCGCAAATGAGAATAGCTTCACGAAGGCTAAAGGCAGCAATGTTGAAATTCCGATTGTTCTTAAGGGTTCACCGAAATTCACCGTTACGATGAACAAGGTCGCCGGATTTAATATCAAAGAGACTGAAGAGCTTAATAAGTTCACAATTACAGGAACTGCGCCAGCCTCAGCCGGAAAAACAATAACGTTCAAAGTTACGGCTAAAAACAGTGAAGGCTCAGCTGTTCAAAATATTACACTTAAAACAGTAGAAGAAGAGCCTGCCGTTGATGCTGGTAATGTGAAGCCGAAAGAGACTCAGTCCCAACCGGAAGAATCTGAATCCGTAAACGATGAAACTTCGCAGGAAACTCAAGAGCTTGAGACAGAAAATGAAACTCAAACAGAAGCCGAAACTCAAGAGCCTGGCGTTGTTAATTTCGGAGCTGAACGCAGCATTGAATCGCTCGGAAGCAAAGAATTTGATGAGTTAGAAGGCTACATTGTCGCGGCTGTATTGCCGGAAATCAGCGTAACTGAAAGCGATATGTATGACTTTGAAATCGACATTGCACCGGAAATCGAGGCCGGTAAGGAATTAACTTGGTTTGCGTTTGCCAAAAACCGCGCGAAAAACACTGACGATGAAATCGCAGAATTTTTCAAAGTTGACGGCAGCGAAACCAACAAGACTACAGCCGATCATAAGATTATAGTTTCAGTTTGGCTCAACGTCGGAGATATTTACGAGCCTGTAATTGCCGTAAAAACTTCAGATGACGCTGCAATTTCAGACGATGTCCAAGTTCCGGATGAAGCTGAAAATGTTTCGGAACAAGAAGAGAAAGAAGAATTAGAATTTTTCTCAAAAGAACCTAAGTAAAAAACTTGCTCCAAAGTCCGCCCGTTTGCGGCGGATTTTTTTTATGCTAAAATTTTTATGAATTCAGGACTATGTTATGGAAAGGTAATATAATGCCGCACATAATCGCAATAGAAAAATCTGACTCGCAGCGCCGTCAATTAAGCGAAAAATTAAAAGAACTCGCGAAAAAAAATTTACCTTTGAACGCACGCTATGAGGCTCAAAATTTCGGAACTTGGCAAAAATTATTCGAGACAGTCATAACTCCCGGACTTTTTGCTGAGCGTGAAGCTATTGTTGTCGAAAACTCTGAAACTCTCGGCGAATTTCCTGATGGGCTTGCTGATTTTATTGAAGACGATAAAGCCGACTGCTTTTTAATTTTAATTTTTAATTCTGATTCAAAAACTCTCGAAAAAAATCTTAAATCCGTAAAAAAATCTATAGAATTAATCAAACCCGAAGCTGAAATTTCTCCGTGGGAGCGTCCTAAATGGCTTATTGCTCTGGCTAAAGAACAAAAATTTAAGTTAGATTATAATGCCGCTCAATTATTGGCCGACAGCATAGAATCTCAAGAAGAACTGCGCGCCGAAATTAATAAACTCGCTCTTTATTCCGAAGGGCGCGATATAAAATTAGAAGACATTCAAAATCTTTCTTTCGATGAGGGCGGAAAGTCTTTATTAATGTTTCTTGACGGGCTTTGCGAAAATAATTTTCTTAATGTCTCAAGGGCTTTGAAATATTTAAGAAAAGAAGATTCAATTCTGCCGACTCTCACGGCTATAGCTAACAGATTAAGACCAGCGTTAATGCTTGCGTGTTTCAATAAAAATTTTTCTGATGAAGTTCTTAAAACTTTAGGCACAAAAAGTTACGCCGCAAAAAAAGCTCAGTCAGCTGTAAAAATTTTCGGAGCGGATCGAATTAAAATCTTCATGGCAAAGGCCGCGCGTTTATCTTTTCTTGAAAAAACAGGAGCGGCTGAAGGCTGGCAGGGTTTTGAGTTAATTATTTGGGAATTAATGTCGAGAGCGTAAAAAGACAGTTAGGGGTGATGGGTTAGGAGTGAGAAAGACAGAATAGATAAAATGATAAAATTATAAATTATAAAAATTTTTTAATCATTCGGGGGATTTTTTCATGAGGCATAAGAAAAACGCTTTTACACTCGTCGAACTTTTAATCGTCGTCATCGTTGTAGTAATCCTCAGCACTATGGTAATGCTCGCGGGCGGTGAAGCAAGAGCAGCAGCAAAAGCCGCGAAAATTGTCAGCGGCTTAACGAACTTAAAAATGTCCGTCTTGACTTGGTACAGAAATAACATTGACAAATTCGACAAAGACGGAAATTTTCATAAAAACGGAGATTTAACAAAAGACGCTAAAACTTTGCAAGCATATTTTTCAACAGCCGAAGGCCAACAAGAAATTAAAAAAAATCTCACCGGCAATTTTGAAATAAGTTACAGCAGCGGCGGCTACGGTATCTTAAACATTACAAGAAACAGCAAACCTGTCTGTTATGTCTGCTATTATCTTGAAAATAATTCAGAACGCGTAAAACCTAAATTAGAAGACAAAGCTAACGAAGCTGACAATTATCTCCAGCAGGAAGACGGAAACAAATACACCGGCGGCGATAAAATTTATATGCCGGTCTTTACGTTTAATTATTAATTCTTAGAAAATTTTAGTATAATATACGCAAAATATCTGAGAAGGAGGTGAGAAACATGCAGGTTACATCAATGCTGTCGGCAGGGTATTTAGAACCTGTCCAGAGCATCGGGCGGATTAAAAATGTTCAATCTGTTGAAGACGTTGACGAGTTCGACAAATCTAAACAGCAAAAAGAACAGGAAATTTTAGCCGAAGAAGAAAGCCTCAAAGCTAAACTGGGCAATGATGCTAAAGTTCACACGGTCTATCACTACTCTATGGGCTCTGACGGAAAACGCTACATTGTCGGTGCGTCTGTTACCATGAAAGGCAGCGAGGAAGACCTCAACCGCGTCAGCGGCGGAATAATGCACGAGGATTTGCAGGCCAAAAAGCAGGAAGCTCAAGAAGCCCAAGACGCTCTTAACGAAAACAAAACCGCTGAAAACACCCAGAATATTATCAAAGCCGAAAACGAACGCCGCGAAGAAGCTAAAAAAGAAGACAAAGCTGAAGACGAAAAAGAAGCTCAGAAACAGGAGCTCGAAAATATTCAGCGTGAAGTCATCGCTCACGAGGCTGCTCATCAGGCTGCAGCTGGTGAATTAGGCGGCGGAGTCAGCTACTCTTACACCGAAGGCCCCGACGGTCAGAGTTATATCACGGGCGGAGAAGTCCCGATTAAACTCAAAGAAGGACGAACCCCCGAAGAAACTCTCAGAAATATGCAGCAAGTTCAGCGCGCGGCAAATGCTCCAGCAGACCCTTCAGGGCAAGACAGACAGGTCGCAGCTAAAGCAGCAGCCATAGCTTCAAAGGCCAGACAGGAAATTATTAACGACAATTCCGAAGAATTTAAGGCCGAAGTCGCTAAAGGTACGCCCATCATTGAACCCATAAGCAGGAAAGATGAACAAGAAATGTATGACATCAACAAAGACGGTGCTCAGTCCGTGCGGGCTTCCGTTATGGAAATGGAAATACAAAGCTTGATGCCTGCCGCTTAGAATATAAAATGCTGAATTTAATTCTGACTCTTTACGAATAAGAATTCCCCCGGCTGACTCGCGCGAACACCGGAGGGATTTTTTTATATTTTTAATTTGTAATTAATAAAAATTCTTGGAACTCTCTGTGATGGATTGCATAAAATTTCGTGAATAATAGTTCCGGCATTTTTCGCGGCTGTCGGGATTAAATCTCCGTCTAAAATCGTAGCAATATCGCCGGGCTTAACGTTTATATTTTTTAATTTCAAGTCCGTAACGTCAGCCATGCACATATCCATGCAGATACGGCCAAGAATTGGACAGAGATTTTCGTGAATTTTTACGCTGAAATTATTTGATAAATTTCTCGGAAGTCCGTCAGCGTATCCGACAGGCAAGACGGCGATTAAAGAATCACGTTTTAATTCAAAAGTTCTTCCGTAGCTTATAGTCGTTCCGGCGGGCAATTTTCTGACGGCTGTAATTTTGCTCTTGACTTTCATAACGGGCTTTAAGCCTAAAGTGCTTCCCTCGTTGCCTTTTTCGGTGTCGGCGTAACCGTAAAGAACAAGCCCGAAGCGTCCCATATCTAAATGAGATTCAGGATAATTCAAGACCCCGACACTCGCGGCGGCGTGAGAAATTTTGAAATTAATTTTTAACGCGGATAATTTTTCTTTAGCGTCCAAAAATTTTTTTAATTGAAGTCTCGTAAAATTTTTGTCATCGTCAGCGGCGGCAAAATGCGTGAAAATTCCTTCAGCTTCGAGGCTGGGAAGTTCACAGAGTTTTTTAATTTCGCCTGCAGTTTTTAGTTTTTCGTTTTCGTCATCAGGCCAATAAAAACCCGTTCTGCTCATTCCGGTGTCTATTTTGACGTGAATTTTAATCTTAGAATTTTTGGCTGAAATTATTTTTGAAATTTTTTCGCCGTTCTCTAAATCTCCGACAGCCTGAGTAATTTTATATTCGGCCGTTAATAAAGCTAAATCAGGATTGGCCTGGCCTAAACATAAAATCGGGATAGTTATTCCGTTTTCTCTAAGCTCTGCGCCCTCAATGACGCTCGCAACGGCGATATAATCTGCTCCTAAATCCTGAAATTTTTTCGCGCACTCTATAATTCCGTGCCCGTAAGCGTTGGCTTTGCAGACTGCTAAAAATTTTGATTTAGGATTTAATTTTGCCCGTAAAATCTTAAAATTTTCGGCTAAGTTATCGAGATTAATTTCAGCCCAAGTCCTTGACATTAAATAATCGTTCATTACTTTTTACCTCCTGCTTATTTTTCTATTATATAATTAATACAGAAACAAAGGAGGTTAAAATGTTTCAGTTTAGTTTAAGTACATCGATTAAAGATGGGGATCTTTACTTCAATCTTTCAGGCAGGATCGATTCGCAAAACGTTACAGATTTAAGCAATATGCTGGCATCTGAGCGTAAAAATCACCCTAAGGGTTCTGTCGTTTTTGACTGTGAAGATCTTACATATATTTCGAGTGCAGGTCTTAGAGCTTTTTTGAACTTTAAGAAAAAAGAAGAGGCTGTTATAAAAATTATTAACGTTTTGCCTGACGTTTATAAGATTTTTGACATAACCAGATTCACAGAAATTTTTGATATTTCAAAAAAAAGTTATACACCGGGCAAAGTTTCAAAAAAACTCCGCGATATTTCAGATGAAAATGTTCAGGAAATTGCTCATGGCGGCGGAATTACTCTTTATAATATCGGCGATGATATTTTAATGAAAGTTTATAAAGCCGGAACGAACTTTGAATTAATTGAACGCGAAAAACAATATGCTCAAGCCGCGTTTTTATCAAATATACCGACATTAATATCTTACGACATTGTAACTTTCAACGGTCAATACGGAATGTTATACGAATTTCCGAAAGCTAAAACTGTATTCTCTCATTTAGAGGAAGCTCCTTGGAAATTAACGCAATATGCTGCTGAAATGGGAAAATTGCTGCGTCAAATTCATTCAGCCAAGCCGCATTTAGATATAATTCCGAGAGCTAATGAAATTTACAAAAGTTATGCAGAGAAAATGAGCAGCTTTTTTAATAATTCAGAGATTAAAAAACTGATAAATATTATTGACATTATTCCGGAAGCCGACACTGTTATCTGCGATAATTTTAACGCCCGCAATGTTTTTGTACATCAAAACGGCGAATTAATTTTAATTAACATGACGGGATTACAATACGGCGATCCTATTTATGATTTAGGAAGAGCCTGCATGATGTACAGATGTAAATCAAACGATATTGTTAAACAGATGACAGGCTTTGAAGCTTTTCAGGCTCAAAAATTTTGGGAAAATATGATGTTAGGCTATTTCGACACAAATAATTTTGCTGAAATAAACAAACATGAGGAAAGAATGGAGGCTTCAGCACTGTTATATTCAGCACTTTATCCGGCCTGTTATAAGAAAATGAGCGGCGTTGATTTACCTGCAAAAGATATTGATTTTCTTGTTGATCAGGCGCGCAGTGAATTTTTCCCTCAAGCCGAAAAAATAAAATCGCTGCTTAATCCTGATTATTAAAAATCAAAACAAAGGAAGATAAAATGTTTGAGTTTAATTTAAGTACTTCAATGAAAGAAGGAAATCTTTATTTTAATCTTTCAGGAAAAGTTACTTCTCAAAACGCTACAAATTTGAGCAATATGCTTATATCCGAACGAAAAAATAATTCTAACGGCTCTGTAATTTTTGACTGTGAAGAACTTACTTATATTTCGAGCGCAGGTCTTAGAGTTCTTTTGAGTTTTAAGAAAAAAGAAAAAGAACCTATAAAAATTATTAACGTTTTGCCCGACGTTTACGAGATTTTTGACACAACCGGCTTCACGGAAATTTTTGACGTTTCGCAAAAATCTGATATTTCGAGCAATGTTTCAGATAAACTCCGCGATGTTTCAAATGATAAAAATGTTCATAAGATAGGCTATAGCGGCGGCATCACTCTTTATAATATCGGCGATGATATTTTTATGAAAGTTTATAAAGCCGGAACGGGTTTTGAATTAATTGAACGCGAAAAACAATATGCTCAAGCCGCGTTTTTATCAAATATACCGACATTAATAGCTTACGACATTGTAACTTTTAACGGTCAATACGGAATGTTATACGAGCTTCCGAAAGCTAAAACTGTATTTTCGCACTTAGAGCAGACTCCTTGGAAAATAATGCAGTATGCCGCTGATATGGGGAAATTGCTGCGTCAAATTCATTCAGCCGAGCCGCATTTAGATATAATTCCGAGAGCGTCTGAAGTTTATAAAAGTTATGCAGAAAAAATGAACAGCTTTTTTAATGCTTCAGAAATTCAAACGCTGATAAATATTATTGACGTTATTCCGGAAGCAGGAACTGCTGTTTACGATAATTTTAATGCCCGCAATGTTTTTGTCCATCAAAACGGCGATTTAATTTTAATTAACATGACGGGAATACAATACGGCGATCCTATTTATGATTTAGGAAGAATTTACATGACGCACATATGTAAATCAAACGATATTGTTAAGCTGATGACCGGCTTTGAAGCTTTTCAGGCTAAAAAGTTTTGGGAAAATATGATGTTCAGCTATTTCGACACAAATAATCTTGCTGAAATAAACAAACATGAGGAAAGAATGGAGGCTTCAGCACTGTTATATTCAGCACTTTATCCGGCCTGTTATAAAAAAATGAACGGCGTTGATTTACCTGCGAGGGATATTGATTTTCTTGTTGCACAGACACGCCGTGAATTTTTCCCTCAAACCGAAAAAATAAAATCGCTGCTTAATCCTGATTATTAAAAATTAAAACAAAGGAGTAAAAAAATGCCTGATTTTAGTTTAAGCGCGTCAATGAAAGACGGAAAACTTTACTTCAAACTTTCCGGCAGAATAGCCTCGCAAAATTCGACAGAGTTAGAAAATATGCTGGCATCTGAGAGAAAAAATCACCCTAAAGGTTCTATCGTTATTGACTGCGAAGACCTTTTATATATTTCGAGCGCGGGACTTAGAGTCCTTTTGAGTTTCAACAAAAAAGAAGCACTCTCGATAAAAATTATTAACGTATCTCCTGAGGCTTACGAAATTTTTGACATAACGGGCTTCACTGAAATTTTTGACGTTACTAAAAAACTCCGCGACGTTTCAAACGAGGAAGTTCATATGATGGGCGTAAGCGGCGGCGTTACTGTTTATTATGCAGGCGATGACAAATTATTGAAAGTTTATCCCGAAGGCACGAGCCTTGAGACAGTCGAAATGGAACGTCAATATTCTCAAGCGGCTATGGTTTTTGAAATTCCGACTTTAATTGCTTACGACATAGTAACGTATAAAGGTCTTTACGGAATGTTGTACGAACTTTCAAACGTTAAAACAGTTTTCTCGATGATTGCTGCTTCAAAAAGTAGACAAAATCAATATGCCGATGCTATGGGAAAATTATTGCGGCAGATTCATTCAGTTGCGCCGATGATTGATTCAATCTCGAAAAATTCTGACGTTTATAGAAACTATGCTGAAAACATGTCTAAGTGGCTTCGAGCAAATGAAGTTGACGCTCTGATAAAACTTATTGACGCTGTCCCGGAAGCTGATACTCTTCTCTACGGAAATTTCAACGCCCGAAATGTTTTTGTTCAGCCGAACGGCGAGTTAATTTTAATTAACATGATGGGAATACGTTTAGGCAATCCTATTTACGATTTAGGAAAAATTTACATGACTTACAAAAATAAATCCGACAAAATGATAAAACGTTTGTCAGGATTTGAAATTTTGCAGGCTCAAAGATTTTGGGAAATGATGATGTACGGATATTTCGACACAAATAATTTGGCTGACATTATAAAACACGAAAAAGCAATGGAAGCCGCCTCGTATTTATGTTCCGCGCTTTATCCTGCCTCATATAAAGCCTCAAACGGTTTCAGTATGTCTATTGACGATGTAGAATTTTTCGTGAGTGCTGCAAGACGCGATTTATTCCCGTCAATAAATGCTATTGCAAAATTATTAAGTTCACGGGAATTTATAAAAGAAAATTAGGAGCAGGAAGTGAAAAAAACTCCTCACTCCTCACTCCTAACCCCTCACTTAAAAAACATCGTTCCTGCGCCCTCGTCCGTGAAAAGTTCCATTAAAATCGAATGAGGTATTCTTCCGTCCATAATGATAACTTTCTTAACTCCTTCGTTAATTGCTCTGATACAGCATTCTGTTTTAGGTATCATTCCGCCGGAGATAACGCCGTCAGATTTTAATTTTTCGGCCTCATTAATAGTAAGTTCCGGAATTAAAGTCGAAATGTCTGAAGGGTCGCGCAAAATTCCTGCAATATCCGTGAGGATTATTAATCTCTCAGCTTTCAACGCCCCCGCAACGCAGGACGCGGCAATATCGCCGTTAATATTAAAAACTTCGCCGTTTTTTCCGCTTCCTATTGTCGAAATCACGGGGATATATCCGCGTTCTAAGACATCGTTAATTAATTCGGTGTTGATTTTAGTAACTTCTCCGACGAACCCTAAATCGGGATTTTTACATTCAGCTTCAATAATTCTGTCGTCAATTCCTGAAAGTCCGACAGCGCGGCCGCCTTTAACTTCGAGCAAATTAACTAAAGATTTATTAATTTTTCCGGCCAAGACCATTTGAACTATCTCGACAGTTTCATTATCAGTAACGCGGAGGCCGTTCAAAAATTCGGGCTTTTTTCCTAATCTTTGCATTAAGTCATTAATTTCCGGGCCGCCTCCGTGAACTAAAACGACTTTAACTCCAACGAGCCTAAGCAAAACAATATCTTCCATAACCTGCTGCTTTAAGTTCTCGTTAGTCATAGCGTTTCCGCCGTATTTAATAACGACAGTTTTTCCCGTATATTCCTGAATATAAGGCAGAGCCTGCACTAAAACTTCAGCGCGCTGAGAGTTTGAAAAATTCATAATTAACTCCTATAATCGCCGTTAATTTTTACGTAATCGTAAGTTAAATCACAGCCCCAAGCCGTAGCGTTAGATTTTCCGTCATTGAGCGAGATTAAAATTTCTATGTCGCGTTCCGTTAAAATTTTCTTAGCTTTTTCTTCGGAAAAATCAATTCCCGCGCCGTTCCTGCAGACCTCAATTTTTCCGGCCTTGCTTTGAAAAGCCACATCGATTTTATTAACATCAACATCGGCACCGCTGTAGCCTATGGCGCATAAAACTCTCCCCCAGTTAGCGTCCGCTCCAAACATAGCGGCCTTAAATAAAGTCGAACAGATAACGCTCTTGGCCGTAATTTTTGCGGTGTTAATGTCTTTAGCTTCCGTAACATGACATTCAAGAAGTTTTGTAGCTCCTTCGCCGTCCCCTGCTAACATTCTGCAAAGTTTAACGCAGATAAAATTCAAAGCGGCCTTAAAAATTTCAAAATCGTTATTAAAATCCGAAATAATTTCATTTCCGGCCAAGCCGTTAGCTAAAATTGCACACATGTCGTTAGTCGATGTATCGCCGTCAACGCTTATCATGTTGAAAGTGTCCGGCACGACCTGAGACAAAGCCGCGTTCAAAATTTCTGATTTAACAGCCGCGTCAGTCGTTATAAAAATTAACATCGTGGCCATATTCGGGTGGATCATTCCGCTTCCTTTAGCGATTGCGCCGATTTTGCAAATTTTCCCGCCGATTTCAAATTCAACGGCGATTTCTTTTTTAACAGTGTCGGTAGTCATGATGCCTTCGCATGCAGAATTACTCGCGGCTTCATTACTTGCAAGATTTTTGACGAGTTCGGGAATACCTTTTTTAATAGGCTCGATATTTAACGGCTGGCCGATAACGCCTGTAGACCCGACAACAATATTTTCGGGCTTTATATTCAGAGCGTCTGCAGCAAGAGCGCACATTTTTTCAGCGATTTCGATACCGTCAGCGTTGCAAGTGTTAGCGTTACCGCTGTTACAGATGACGGCTTGAGCAGTTCCGCAAGATTTTTCTAAATTATTTTTCGTTACAGTTAAAGGTGCGCCCTTAACTAAATTTCGTGTATAGACAGCAGCAGCGGAGGCAGGGACTTCGCTGAAGATCATAGCGATGTCATTTTTTGTTCTATTATGTCTAATTCCGCAGTGAACGCCCGAAGCCTTAAAGCCCTTAGGAGCACATACACCGCCGTTAATTTCATTAAAATTCATGAAAAAATTTCCTTTCTAAATTAAATTTAAGCCCTTAAATTCATAAACGCCCATAACTAAATTCATATTTTGGACGGCAGCACCGGAAGCCCCCTTGCCTAAATTATCGAAACGGGCGATTAATAAAATTCTCTCGTCATTGCCTGCAATTTTTATTTCCATATCGTCCCGGCCTGAAAAAGCTCCGGCTGATAAAAATCCGTTTTCATTGTCGTTATCTGCAAAATGAATTACGCCGCCTTGATAATAATTTTTATAAATTTCGCGGACATTTTTAATATTTAAGCCGTGAACAGGAACAGTAACTTCCATGCCGGAATAAAAATCTGCAACAATCGGACAGAATATCGGAGCGTAATTTAATCCGCAAACTTTTTGAATTTCGGGTAAATGTTTATGATTTTGAGTGAGAGCGTATTGTCTCGGAGCGTCAAGCAGAGAATTTCTTTCTGAATTTTCGTATTCAGCAATCATTTTTTTGCCGCCTCCGGAGTAGCCTGTTATAGAGAAACATGAAAGTTTTTCGTCCGGACTTAGGATTTTATTTTCGACTAAAGGTGCAACGAGAGCAATAAAACCGCTTGCATGACAGCCCGGGTTAGCAATTCGTTTTGAATTTTTAATAATTTCGCGCTGACCTTTTAATTCGGGCATACCGTAAGCCCAGCCGTCAGAAACTCTGTGAGCAGTCGAAGTGTCAATAATGACGGTGTTTTTATTTTCAACGAGAGTTACAGCTTCGACAGCAGCAACGTCAGGAAGACAGAGAAAAACTATATCAGCTTCGTTGAAAAATTTTTTTCTTGCGTCATTGTCTTTACGTTTTTCTTCAGAAATTTCTAAAATTTGAATATCATCGCGCTGTTTTAATCTGTCATAAATTTGCAGCCCTGTAGTGCCTGCGCTCCCGTCAATAAAAACTTTTGTCAAAATATTCACAACTCCTAAAAAATTTTTTTTCGCGGATATTTTATAATAACTTGACTAAAATTTGAATGAGATATAAAATATTTCCCGTTGTTTTAGCCGGGCTGGTGGAATGGTAGACACACGGGACTTAAAATCCCGAGGGCGTAAAGTCCGTGAGGGTTCAAATCCCTCGTCCGGCACCACTTAAAATTCAAATCGCGGGGTGGAGCAGTTTGGAAGCTCGTCGGGCTCATAACCCGAAGGTCAAAGGTTCAAATCCTTTCCCCGCCACCAAAATTTTATAAAGGCGGTATAGCTCAGTTGGCTAGAGCACGCGGTTCATACCCGCGTTGTCCCCGGTTCGAATCCAGGTGCCGCCACCATTTTTTTATTCATCAAGATTTATCTCACATTTACACATAACATTTACCCCGAAGTATAAAAAAGCTTAATGAAGGCTCAAAACAAGAGCGCGAAATCTAAATTATTGAACGTTTATCTGCGCATCGACCCACAGGGGCGTAAGAACTGCGAATTAGTTAGTTTACGCCCCCAAAAAAGCCCTATGAATTTTCAAAAGGCAAGATAATAAGCAGTTAGTAAGCTTTTCTAAATCACTAACTTTTTTATCATAACTCGCAAGAAGACTCCCGCTTCTATAAGAGGGAGTAGTTCACTTTCTCAATTTCGGGTCAAGAGCATCGCGTAATCCGTCGCCTAAAAAATTAAATGCCATTATCGTTATAGAAATAGCTGCAGCCGGGAAAAATAATTGATACGGATATATAGCAAGAGAAGCTACTGCATCATTGCACAAAACTCCCCAGCTTGCCATTGGTGCGCTGACCCCTAAACCTACGAAACTTAAAAATGCTTCAGTAAAAATTGCGTTAGGAATTGAGAACGTCAAAGTTACGAGTATAGGTCCCATAGCGTTGGGGATTAAATGACGCAGCAAAATTCTTGACGGTGAAGCACCTAAAACCCTCGCGGCTAAAATAAATTCTTCGTTCTTTAATCTCATGACTTCGGCGCGTACTATTCGAGCCATCGGAGCCCAGTAAGCTATTCCGAGAGTTATAAAAATGCTTTTTAATCCGGGCCCTACAACGACCATTAACAAAATTACATAAATCATCGTAGGTACGCTGTAAATAACATCAACAACTCTCATCATGAAATTATCGAGCTTTCCTCCGGCAAAACCTGAAATTCCTCCGTAAATTACTCCTATAAATAAATTTATGATACTCGCTAAAAATCCTACAGCTAAAGAAATTCTCGCACCGTAAAGAACTCTCACGAAAATATCACGCCCGAATAAATCATTACCGAATAAATGTTCGAGGCTCGGCCATTCATTCGACAGCATATAATCCTGCTCGTCATAAGAATATTTTGAAATCATAGGGCCGAAAACAGCCGCAAAAATTATTAAAATTATCACAGTAAGACCGAAGACTGCTAAAGGATCTCTCATTAAACGTTCCTTCACATCCTGCCAATAACTTTTTGAAGGTCTTGTGTCATTCAAGATTAAAATATCACGGGAAAGCGGAGAAAAATCTTTTTCAAAAGTTAATTCATTCATTTTAATTTTATCCTCGGGTCAATAAATACTAATAAAATATCTGTTATAAAATTAAACAAAATTAAAAGCGCGCTGTAAAAAACAGTAACGCCCATTATAGTTGTATAGTCGCGGTTAGTTATGCTCGTTACAAAAAAAGTTCCAAGACCCGGCACTCCATAAACTTGTTCAATTACAAAACTTCCCGTTAAAATTCCTGCAGTCAAAGGCCCAAGATAAGTTATTAACGGCACAAGAGCATTTTTAAGCGCATGAATATAAACTACAGCGCGTTCGCTCAAACCTTTAGAATAAGCCGTGCGGATATAGTCCTGCCCTAGAATTTCAAGCATACTCGAACGCACGAGACGCGAAATAAAAGCCGCAGGATAGCCCGCTAAAGTTATTGCAGGAAGCCAAGCCGTTGAAATTCCTTCCCAAAATCCTACAGTAACCCAGCCTAACTGCCACGCCAAAATATATACTAATGCCGCAGCTATTACAAAATTCGGAACTGTAACACCTAAGACCGAAAAAATCATCGCTAATTTATCCTGCCATTTTCCGCGCCTTAAAGCTGAAATTATTCCGGCCGGTATGCCGATTATCAGTGCAATTATTAAAGCAAGCGAGCCGACTTGACAAGATACAGGAAAACTATTTGCGATTAATTCGTTGACTGTCATTCCTTCATAACGGTACGAAGGGCCTAAATCAAATTTCAAAATATTTAATAAATATCTTCCATATTGAATATAAACCGGATCGTTAAGGTGATAACGTTCCATCATTTTTTCAAGAACGAAATCCGGGATAGCTTTTTCGTCAGTGAAAGGCCCGCCGGGAATTGCTCTCATCATGAAAAACGTCAGAGTAATTATCACAAAAAGAGTTAAGAGACTCGCTGTTAAGCGTCTGAAAATATAATTACTTTTCATTTTTTATTCTTTTACGGACATTGCCGCGCCGATTAATCCGGCTTTATAGCCCAAAGTACAGCACACGATTTTCGGAAGCATTAAACCTTTGAAAACTTCTCTTTCAACTTTGACACGCAACGGAGCTAAAAGTTTTTCGCCCTGCTTGGCAACTCCTCCGCCGAGACTTACGACTTCAGGCTGAAGACCGTTAATTAAATTCGCAATTCCGCAGGCTAAATATTCGAGATATTCGTCAATGACTTTTTTTGCAATTTCGTCGCCTTTTTCAACAGCATCAAAAACTGTCCGGCCGCTGACTTCGCCTTCAAGTTTAGCAGTGTCCGCCAAAACTCCGCCCGGGTGTTTAGCGATTGCCTCTTTAGTCATGTTAATTAATCCTGTCGCCGAAGAATAAGCCTCGAAGCAGCCTTTTCTCCCGCATGTACAGGGACGGCCGCCGTAAGCTATGACCATGTGGCCGAACTCGCCCGGCAAAATTTTTTCATTAACTACAACTCCCGTTCCTACGCCCGTACCGAGTGTAATTATTAACGCTCTCTTAGCACCTTTAGCACTTCCTGAAACGACTTCTCCGAGTGCCGCAGCGTCAGCATCGTTTGCAAGTTTCGCCGGAATTTTTAACTCACCGCTGATTTTTTCGCAAATATGAAAATCTTTCCACCCTAAATTATAATTTCTTATAACTATTCCGTTTTCTGTGTCGATAGCTCCGGGCGAACCGAGTCCGACTGCTAAAATTTCTTTAGGGTCAAGTTTTGAAACCTCGATTGAATTTTTAACCGCGCTCAAAATATCCTGCAGAACTATATCTTGAGGTCTGTCTGCTCCTGTCGGGACGCTTGCCTCGCTGATAATATTTCCCGTGCTGTCAACAACTCCGGTTTTAATGTTCGTTCCGCCTATGTCTACACCGATGTAATATGCCATGAAAAAATTTTCTCCTTTCGATTAAAAAATTTTTAGAATTAGCGAAATTATATAATAAGAAAAAATTTCTTAAGGAGCGATTTTTATATTGAAACGAAAAATTTTCGCCCGACTGCGTCTGGCAGGCCGACTGCGCGTCTGGCAGGCCGCTTTGATTTTAATTTTATGCGGACTTTTGTCGCTTGCTTTACGTGAGCCGGGAAAAATTTCACGCGCAGGTTTTTCAATGAATACTTTAATTAATATGAGCGTTTATGCTGACGATGATAAAATTCTTGATGAGGCCTACGGATTATTAAATAAACTTGATAAAGAACTTTCAATGTATGATTTATCTTCAGATATTTCAAAAATAAATTTTAATGCCGGAGTTAAAAGCGTCAAAGTTCCGCGCGAAGTTGTTGAAGTAGTGAAAGATTCTTTGCGGCTATATGATTTAACGGGCGGAGTTTTCAATCCTTTAATCGGTGCTGTAACTAAATTATGGAAAATTAATAAAGCTGACGGGGTTCTCCCAAGTCCTGAAAGCCTCGATGTTGCTATAAAACTCAGCGGAATTAAAAATCTTGAAATTAATAACGATGAAATTTTTTTGAAGTCTAAAGGCTGTGTTTTAGATTTAGGGGGAATTGCTAAAGGTTACGCGAGTTATAAAATCGCTGAATTATTAAAAAATCGCGGTGTTAAATCGGCTCTCATAGATTTAGGCGGAAATGTTTACGTCATCGGGAAAAAACTCGAAGATAATTCAAATTGGAACATCGGAGTTAGAGATCCTTCAAACCCTTATAATCCGCCCGCTCTAGTTTTGAGCGTTCACGATACTTCAATTATAACTTCGGGAGGCTATGAGCGTTTCAAAACTATAAACGGTAAAAAATACACGCATTTTTTTGACTCTAAGACCGGAAAATCTATAACTAACGATTTACTTTCAGCTACGATTATTACGCCGGACGGAAGTTTAGCGGACGGACTTGCAACGGCTTTCATGGCTTCGGGCTATGAAAAATCGCTTGAAATCTTAAAAAATATTTCTGATGAAATCGGCGTTGTTTTTATAAAATACGACGGCAGCAAAATCGAGATTATTGCGACTGAAAATTTACGAAAAAAAATTTCGCGTGAAAAATATAAAATTTGTTATATAATTCCAAAATAATTTTCAAGAAATTCGCTTCTTGAAAAAATTTTTAGCAGGAGGTTTTCTCATGAAAAAATACAATATTTTATTTGTGCTTTTATTTGTATTGTGTGTAACGGTTCTTGGGGGGGGTGCGGCAGCAGCCATTCAGATAACCCGACAGCAGCAAGCAACAGCGATCAGTTTGTAGCCGCAGTAGGCGATGTTGCAGATGATCTTCAGCAAATTGCTGCCGATGCTTTTAATGATAAAAAAATCGTCAATGCTATCGAGTCTATCGTCAGACAGTACTTAATAACTGATCCTAATGACACTACTATCCTTAGCAGAGCTATCGGAAAAACTTTTTCAGCGACTGATATTAAGGTTGCAGATTTGCCCGCCGAAAATCCTTTATCTGTCAGTTTTGACAAGATTGTATACATCAAAACTTGGGCAAACAGACATATCACAGCTGTAGATGGTACCGTAACGGAGTTTAACATTAACACAAGCGATTTCCAGCTTACAGTTCAAAGCGGCGACCATACTACAATTCTCACTGTAACGCCGAATTCTTCAACAGGATATTGGCAGGCTTTCGCTGCATCGTCCACGCTTCTTAATAAACTTTTCAATCAGCAGCTCACTACCCAAACCGGAGAAGAGCATAGTTATCTCATATTGACTTATTCATATTCTGATGCGACTGTTAATGTCAAATATGATGATGAAACTTTATTAAACGGCACGATTAATTTCAATTATTCCGGTGTAACCGCTGTAACTCCCACCACTTTCGGCGAGGGTGTTTCTGCGATGAATCCACATACTTCAAAATTGGATTTTACGCTCTATCCTCAGGCTGTCGGCAAAGATTACGATGTTAAGATCGAACTTGACCGCAGTACAACATCTACCGGCACTAACGCTATAAGGAACGCCAACAACATATATATGTACCGCACAAACGGCAGCAATATTTTGAAAGCAAATGCTGCAATGGACTTGTCAGGTTCTACCGAATCTGCAAATCTCACAGCCATATCCATGGCAGAATTAGACGTGAATGTTGCGGACAAGATAAGACTTGCCCAGAGCAGTTCGCTTGATTTATTAACCCTTATGGGCTATTACGTTACCCGCGCTGATTCTTCAATAACGACCGAAGAAATCGTAAGCGATGCAGAAGCAATCAACAAACTTTTATCGAGTGCCGGACTTGCTGTTTATCTTAACAACAGTTCAACAAAGAATGCAGATGTCAGAGCTAAGGCCGGAACAATAGGCAATTATAATCACGTCCGTTTCGGTTTGCAGTTTGCAGGTTCTAACGAAGTTGAACTCGTAAGGGAAATAGCTAATCCGGAAGATTTGCAGAAAATTAGAAATATTGCCAGCGGCTTAGCCCCGATGATTCAGCAGCTTGCAGACCTTCTCACGAGCAACGGTATTCTTACCAATGTAACGAGCAACGGAGTAATTAAGACGATTTTTGAAGATCTTTTCGGCACCAATTAATTTTTTCTTTCTAAAAGAAATTTCAATTTTTACCCTCTGTCGGCCGTTAAAAGCCCGGAGGGGATTTTTTTGTTTGATAATCATAAAAAATTTTTCGCGCGCTTAAAATAAATTTAATCATCAAAAATTTTTTTCGAGAATTTTATAAAACTTTACGGCGGCAAATTAAAATGAGAATTTTTTGAGTGGGAAAATGAGTGGAAAAAAATCAGTTCCTTGTTTTGCAAGAAACTGATCCGAAAGTTTGATTTATTATATCATAAATTTTTATTTTTTTAATTTATTCCCAAAGTTTTGAGACTTCGTCAGTGCAGAATTTATATTGTTGATTAATTAATTTTGCTGTATCTTCAGCGTTCATGTAGTTAGTAGTAATTCCGGCCTTTTCTGCTGCTGCTATATATTCGGGGTTTTCCATAGCTTTTTTGAAAGCATCTTCGTAAAATTCTATAATTTCTTTCGGCGTTCCTTTAGGAGCTACGATAGCACGCGCGCTTCCGTACCATTTATTATAAAGGCCAAGTTCGCTGAGTGTCGGAACGTCAGGGAAATTTTCAAGCCTTTTTTCACCAAAAACTCCCAAAACTTTAACGCGTTTTAACATTAAAGCTATATCAGGCTCTTTAACAACTGAAAAATCTACTTCTTCGTTGCGTAACGCGAGTAACTGCTTGGCCGTACTGTCCTGCGGGACTGCCGTATATTTAATTCCGGCTGAATGAGCAAAAAGTTCCGCGCCGATGTGATTAGAGGCTTTTACTCCGTTCGTTGAGGCTTTAAGTTTTCCGGGATTTTCTTTAGCGTATTTAATTAAATCTTCGAGAGAATTAAAAGGAGAATGATTAGAGACAACTATTATAGCGGTTTCGTTGACGTGATTGCAGATAGGTATGAAGTCTTCAATTTTATATTCGCCGAGTTTTTCAACGATGTTTGAGCATAAAGTAGGAAGATTTATAAATCCGAGTGTATGACCGTCAGGAGCTGCCTTTGATAACGCCGTCCAGCCTACTGAGCCTGATGCTCCTTCAATGTTATTAATTACAAGAGGTCTGCCTATTGTCTCGCTCTCAAATTTCGCAAGAACCCGCGCTGTCGTATCTGTTCCGCTTCCGCCTCTATAAGCTACGATCAGCATAATATCTTTTGAAGGTGCCCAAGCATATGACGAAGAAGCGAAAATCATCAAAGCGGTAAAAGCTGCTAAAAAAATTTTTTTTATTTTCTTCATTAAAAATCACCCCGCGTAAAAAATTTTACAGAAAGAATTATAACAAGTTTTATTAAATTTTAATTTAGATAATGCTATAATTTCAAAAATTTCTTCAATTTTATAAAGGAGTTGTTTCTTTCATGCGAAAATTTACAGCGGCATTAATGCTTGTCTTAATGCTTTGCACTGCTGCCCTTGCTGACGATGACGTTATCAAAATCGGCGTGTTCAACTGCCTCACCGGCCAGAATGCTTTCGGCGGACAGCTTGAACTTGAAGGCACTCAGCTTGCTCATTCGCTTAACCCCGAAATCTTAGGAAAAAAAGTTGAATTAATTATCGTTGACAATAAGTCCGATAAAGTCGAGGCCGCTAACGCCGTAACACGTTTAATTGAGAACGACAAAGTCAACGCTATCATCGGAACTTACGGAAGTTCTTTAGCTATGGCAGGCGGAGAAGTTGCAGAAAAAGCCGGAGTCCCAGTTATCGGAACTTCATGCACTAACCCTCTTGTAACTCAGGATAAGAAATTTTATTTCAGAGTCTGCTTTATCGACCCGTTTCAGGGCGCGGGCGCGGCTACTTACGCTTTCAGAAATTTGGGACTTAAACGCGCGGCAACTTTAGTCGACATGTCGAACGATTACAGCGTAGGACTTGGAAAATTTTTCCGCGATTCTTACAAGAAAATGGGCGGTCAAATCGTTGCGAGCCTTTTCTATCAGTCAGGCGATACGGATTTTACGGCACAGCTTACAGCCTTAATCGACGCTAAACCCGACATCGTTTTCTTGCCGGCATATTTTGCTGAAGGCGCAATAGTTTTGAAACAGGCTAAAGAACTCGGCGCAGATTTCAAATTTATCGGTGCTGACGCTATGGACAACCCCGAAATAGTTACTCTCGGCGGCGATGCTGTTGAAGGTTTCATGCACACTACTTTCGCTTATGACCCTTCAATGCCCGAAATGAACGAGACTGCTAAGGCTTTCACCGAAGAATGGAACAAAATTCACCCCGACAAAGCCCCTAACGTAAACTGCGCTCTCGGTTACGACTGCTATATCATGCTTAAAGACGCTATCGAAAGAGCCGGAAGTGCCGAGCCTGCAAAAATTCGCGACGCTCTTGAAACTACAAAAGACCTTCCGACAGTTACAGGTATGACCACAATTAACGCCACTCATGACGCTGAAAAAGATATGGGCATCGTTGAGATTAGAGGCGGCAAAAAAACATTTGTCGGAATTGTTGTCCCGGAAGTCTAATTTTTAGTTAGGAATTAGGAGTGAGGAGTTAGGAGTGAAAAAAAATTCCTAATCCCTAATTCCTAATCCCTCATTAATTAAATATGGAATTAAATATTTTTGTTCAGCATTTTATAAACGCTCTGAGTTTGGGCTCGCTTTACGGTCTTGTAGCTGTCGGTTATACGATGGTCTACGGGATTTTGAGATTAATAAATTTTGCTCACGGCGATATTTTCATGCTCGGCGCGTATTTTGTTTATTTTGCCACGATAGTTTATAAACTTCCGTGGGCTGTCGGCGTTGTTCTTGCGATAATCGGTACAACTATTTGCGGACTTTTAGTCGATAGAGTAGCTTATAAACCTTTGAGAGAAGCTCCGCGAATTTCAGCTTTAATAAGCGCGATAGGAGTTTCATTTTTCATTGAAAATTTTGCGGTCGTTGTCTTTACGGGAATGCCGCGCCCTGTCGTTCAGCCGCCGATTTTAATGAAGCCTATCGAATTTTCAAACGGCGTTCGTTTAATTCCGCTTGGAATTTTAGTTCCTGTCGTAGCGTTTTTATTAGTCGGTGCTTTATTATGGCTTTTATATAAAACTAAACCCGGCCTCGCTATGCGTGCAATTTCTTTTGACATCGAGACAACCCGAATGATGGGCGTAAGCGTCAATAAAATTATCGCTCTTGCTTTCGGCTTAGGGTCTGCACTCGCTGCAGTTGCTGGAATTATGTGGGCATTGCGTTATCCGAGAGTTGAGCCTTTTATGGGAATGACACCGGGAATTAAAGCGTTTATAGCGGCGGTTTTCGGCGGAATAGGTTCAGTGCCCGGCGCGATGATAGGCGGATTAATTTTAGGATTTGTCGAGATTATGTCCGTAGCATTTTTCCCGACTCTTTCAGGTTATAAAGATGCTTTTGCGTTTTTACTTTTAATAATGATTCTTTTATTCAGGCCGACGGGCTTATTAGGCGAGAAACTGGAGGATAAAATCTAATGAAGAGCGTAAGAAATTTAATTCTCACTATCATTTTTGTAATTTTATTCGCGGTTTTTCTTGAAAAAGCTCCGGAATTTCTTAACGGATACTGGCAAAGAATTTTGAATTTAATCGCGATTAACGCAATTTTAGCTTTAAGTCTTAATTTAATTTACGGTATAACGGGAATGTTCTCACTTGGCCACGCGGGCTTTATGGCTATCGGCGCATATGTTTCGGCTCTTTTAGTTTTGAGTCCGGCTCAAAAAAGCGCAATGTGGATACTCGAAGATATTTATCCGTTTTTATTGAACGTCAACGCTCCTTTTGTAGTTTCGTTGATTTTAGCAGGACTTGCGGCGGCGTTCTTCGGGCTTTTAGTTGCTCTTCCGGTCTTGAGGCTTGGAGGCGACTATTTAGGAATTGCAACGCTCGGTTTTGCTGAAATAATCCGAATTTTAATTACTAACATGGCTCCGTTGACTAACGGCTCTTTAGGCTTAAAAGGTATTCCGGCTTACACGACTTTATTTATGAGCTGGGGCTGCTTGGGAATAGTTCTGCTCTGCACAGTCTGTATGTTAAAAAGCAATTTCGGCGGTGTTTTGCGTGCTGTCCGTGATGATGAAGTTGCGGCCAAGATGATGGGCATAAATACTTTTAAGATTAAAGTTTTAGCTTTCACTTTAGGCTGTTTCGGCGGAGGTTTAGGCGGGGCATTAATGGGAAATTTAATCACGACGATTGACCCTAAAATGTTCATGATAACGCAAACTTATAATATTTTGATGATTATCGTTGTCGGCGGCTTGGGCTCTGTAACGGGCTCGATAATCGGCTCGTTCTTGGTTACGACAATGTTAGAATGGCTGAGATTTGTCGAAAATCCGATAACAATTTTTAATATTAATATTCCCGGTATTCCAGGAATGAGAATGGTAATTTTCTCGCTGCTTTTAATCATGGTAATAATTTTCCGCCGTGAAGGCATAATGGGAATGCGCGAATTTTCGTGGGATATTTTCTTTCCTAAGAGAAAAATTAAAGATTTCGAGTCTAAAACTGAAACAGTCCTTGAACTTCAAGACGTTAAATTAAAATTCGGCGGACTTTCAGCTATCGAAAATTTGAACATGAAAATTAGACATTGGGAGATTGTCGGCTTAATCGGTCCGAACGGTGCAGGGAAAACTTCAGCTTTTAACGTCATCAGCGGATTTTATAAACCTACATCAGGAACGATTAAATTTTTAGGAAAATCAATCGGCGGTCTAAGCCCCGATAAAGTCTGTCAGGCCGGAATGAGCAGAACTTTCCAAAATATTCGCCTTTTCGGCAATGAAACAGTTTTGCAGAATGTCATGATAGGCTCGCGGATTCGTCAAAAATATCACTGGTGGATGAGTCTTTTGCCGTTTGTTTTCACGGACGTTATTAAAGAAGACGCTGAAGTCAGAGCGCAGGCTATGAATTTGCTTGACCAGTTAGGGCTTGACGCTTTTGCGGACGAAAAAGCATCATCATTGCCGTACGGTGCCCAAAGAAGACTCGAAATTGCGCGCGCTTTAGCTACAAAACCGAGATTTTTACTGCTTGACGAACCGGCCGCAGGTATGAACCCTCAAGAGAGTGAAGAATTAATGAAATTTATACGCCGTCTGCGCGATGAGTTTGACTTGACGATTTTATTAATTGAACACGATATGAAAGTCGTTATGAATGTCTGCGATTACATTCACGTTTTAGATCAGGGCGTTCACATTGCAGAGGGCACGCCGGAAGAAATTAAATCTAATCCGAAAGTCATTGAGGCTTATTTAGGAGCAGGAGCTTCGGAAGGGAGCGCGGCTTAAAATGGACGCAGCAAAAATGTTGACAATCGAAAAATTAAACGTAAGCTACGGAGCTATTCACGCTGTCCGTGATGTTTCGCTTGAAATTAAACGCGGCGAAATAGTTACATTAATCGGAGCAAACGGTGCAGGAAAATCGAGCGTAATACGTTCTATTATGGGACTTGTTAAAGCAAAAGCCGACGAAATGACTTTTATATCGCCCCGTGATGACAAGCCCGTTTCGATTTTAGGAAAACCTGCGGAAGCTCACGTTAAGTTAGGAATTTCGTTAAGCCCCGAAGGCCGGAAAATTCTGCCTCATTTAACGGTCGAAGAAAATTTGAATTTAGGTGCTTATATCCGCGATGATGTAAAAGGAATTGCCGAAGATATTGAATACGTTTATTCTTTGTTCCCGAGATTGAAAGAACGCCGAAGACAGAAAGGCAGCACTCTTTCCGGCGGCGAGCAGCAGATGTTAGCGGTTGGGCGAGCATTGATGAGCCGTCCTGATTTATTAATGCTTGACGAGCCGAGTTTGGGGCTTGCTCCGATTTTAGTTGATGAAGTTTTCGGAATAATCCGCGAGATTAACGCTCAAGGCCGTACGATTTTATTAGTTGAGCAGAACGCCTTTGCTGCTTTGAAAGTCGCTCATAAAGCCTACGTTCTTGAAGTCGGCTCTGTAAGTCTTTCAGGGACGGGCGCGGAATTATTAAATAATCCTAAAGTCCGGGCGGCATACTTGGGCGGTTAAAATTACGATGATTTTTACCGACGATTATTATAAAATAAGATTATTACCAAAAAATTTTTAATTGCACAGGAGGAATGAAATTTGACTAAAAAATTATTTATATTAATTCTTGCTCTTGTCGTGATGATTTTTTCTACATCGTCGGCAATGGCAGCGACAGATTATGAGACTATAATAGGAGGTTCGGATATAAGCGACCCTACTAATGTTGAAGATTTTGAAGAAAGAGAAATACCAGAAACCGCCTATGCGGGCGAAAATTATAAAGCTACGTATAAATTACCTAATCTTATTTTATGGGATCACGCTATAGAACCTGACGAAGAAAACGGTGAGGTTGAATGGACAAATATCGGCGTGGGACGTAATGCAATCAAATATACATTTTCTTATACTATATCTTCAGATAATGATACGATTAGCAAATTAACGGCTGCCCCTTCAACAAGCGGCGATGAAAAAATATTAACTATAAGCGGAACACTTCCGGAAACTTCCGGAGAATATAAATTTGGTATTATAGCTGAAATTACCACAGTTAGTAACCAAGATTATAACGATGTAATAGGTAGGCAATACTCATTTAACGAGGTCGGCTCGATAGTTGTAAGCCCAGTTAATTTAGTATATAAAATTGCTACTCCGGACGCTTACGACGGTGAAGTTGAACTTTCTTTTGATGTAGAGCTTCCCGTGTTTTATATAACGCGCAACTATGATTTTACATACACAATTCCGGATTTAGCTTTATGGCGTTACAACGCCGCCGATGAAGATGATGAATTACATAAATCTTCAACACAAAATTTCACGCTTAAATGGTCTTTTGAAGGAGATTTAGGAAATACTTTCAACGACGTTACTCAAGACGGAAATATATTAAGAGTCAGCGGCACTGCACCGGCAGTTTCAGGAGATTATCCCGTTACTATCAAAGCTGAAATCGATACTATCAGCGACAGTAATTTTAATAACGATGAAGCTAAGGCCGCAGCTTTGACGCTTTACGGCGAGACAATTACGGTCAATTATGTTTCAGAAGACTATGTGATTTCAGGGGCTAATAGTCCTACCGAAGAAATATCAGAACTTACTTTGATAGACAGCACTCCGGAAGAAAGAAGATTTACAGGCGAGAAATTTTTTGCAACATATCAACTCCCGGATATAGCTGTTTGGAAATATAACGCTGAATATCCCGAAGACGATACAGAGGGACAGCAAAAATTTGAAAATGTTAAATTTGATTGGACTCTTTCAACGGACATCGCGAACTTATCAATTACACTTGATGAGAACACTAAAACTCTCAAAGTCCAAACGGTGGAGTATCTTCCTGATACTGAGGGCGATTATTCTTACAGCATTATAGTTAAACCTAACGTTAAAAGTCTGTCTGGCCTAAGTGAAACCGAACGTTCTAAGATATATCAAACGTCTTTGACATTTCCGGCCGAAACGATTACTGTAAATCTTTACCTGCCCGGCTATAAACTTTCAAGTTCTGAAAGCCCAGCCGTTGACCCCGTTATTGAAGCCGATGAACAATATACAAATAAATCTACATATGTCGGCTATAATTACAAAATGATTTACAAACTTCCCAAATTAGTATGGTGGGAATATAACGAAGCTGACGAAACTGACGAAATCAACAGAAAAGACGTTAAAGAATATTCAAATTATGCAATCGATTGGAAAATTTCACCCGATATCGAATGGCTTAATGTTTCGATTGTTTCTAACGATAACGGCGGCATTATGACTGTAACAGGTATTCTTCCGGATAATGTTGCAAAGTACAATTATCGTCTTGCCGCTGTAGTTTCAGAAGACAGCGTTAATGCTGACGCTAAAGAACTTTTGCTCCAGCTTGACGAAAGCAGTAAAACTTTTGAATCTGAAGAGTATACAATTTATCTTGAAGAGGATACAGGCCACACAAATTTAATTACTCCTACATCGGGCGATTTCAGCAGTTATGTAGTCTTTGCTGATACAGAAAATAAACTTGATGTTACTCAGGGCTACTCAAATTATTCGGTTTTAGTGCGGGCTCCTAAAGACGCAAATAATTTATTTACTGTCTTTATTCAATCCGATGATGAAGATGCTGCGAACGCTCTTGATCTTCCCGACTGGCTCACTGTTGATAAAGTCGAATACGCTGCTGAAAGCGATTTAGATAAAGATTCGGAAATTTCAATGGGCGATTTTTCAAAAACGCCGATAAAATCACTATTGATAAAAATAAAAGACGGTGCGGAAGTTAAGAGCGGCGATAAGGCTGCTGTTCATGTTCCTTTCTATGATAAAGAAGGCAACGGCTCTTTCGTTCTCGGCTGGCAGGTTACTTACAAAGAAGAAGAAAAGCAGGAGGAAGAACCCCGCCCTTTTGGTATTTTTGGTAGTAAGGAGGTGAACATTTCTTTTTCCAAGCCGGAAACCCAAAAACCAGATATAATTTATAAAAATGTAAAACCAACGGCAGCTGTAACAAATTCAAATTTCCCGGACGATATTAAAATCGTGCCTGAAATTTCAGATTTAGACCCGGAAACTAATATCGGCGCGGTTTATGTTAACGTAACTGTCCCGAACAGAGAAGCATATACCGAAGAAAATTATTCGGCGGATATTGTTTTAACTGCAGGCGACACAACTGTAACTATACCGCTTAATGTCGGCATTTATTTTGAAGACGCTATAATTGCAGATAAAACAGAAATTGATTTAATTGCAGGCGGCGATGCTAAAGAAATTGCTTTGACGCTCAGCGGCTTTATTAACGGCGTTGATAATTGGGAACTCTCATATAATGAAGACGCTTTGACTGTTTCAGGGCCTGATAATTCAGGAATTTTAACAATTAGCGCAAATTCAAACGCCCAAAGAAATACTTATAAAGTTGTAATCACGGCATCGAATGAAGAGGATTTAATTGACGCTTCAATTACTATTGATGTAAATGTCAAAAATTCCGAAGATGATACAGATTTAGAAATCACGTCTGTTTCTCCGTCAAGTTTGACGTTGAAAGCCGGAGGATCTGCCCAGTCTGTAAATCTCACAACGAATAAAACTCAAACTGAAATTTCGTGGAGCGTTTCAGGAACTCCCAGCGGCGTAACGCCGGAAATCACTAAAAACGGCGGAAATGCTGCGGTAAAATTTACGCCTTCAAGTTCAGCCGCCGCAGGAACTTATACAGCAACGATTACAGCAGCGGACGCACTGGGCTACACGGCTTCAAAAGAAATTACTTTAATTATTGAAAGTCAGGGCACTCCTGCCGAGTCTAATTTTAATCTCAGTGCAAGCCCTGCAAGTATAAGCATTGTAAAAGAAGAGGACGCTCAAACCGTAAATATTTCAGTCAGCGGAACGCCTAACGGTAGTTTAACGTGGTCAAAATCTTCAGTTTCGGGGCTTGAAATTTCATTTACTAACAGTTCTAACTCAAGCGCGGTTGTCAGCGTCAAAGCATTAGAGTCAGCGACTGCAAAAACTTACACCGTAACAATCACGGCAAAAGATACAAACAATACTTCTAAAAATGTAAGTTTTAAGGTAATAGTTTCAGATAAACCGCTCACGCCCGAAGAAGAATACGCGGCTCTTATTGAGGCAAACGCAGCAAGAATTAAAAGTCTCTTCAATAAATCCGGCAGCGGCAGTGTTGCAGTACTTGACAAAGCGGCATTATTAGCAGGAGATGTTGAAATTTCAAGTTTTAATGATTTATTTGCAGAATTTGAGCCTGCTGAAGTCCCGGTTATAGCTTTAGATGCTATTGACGGCGAACAAATTGACGAAGCAAAAATTTATGTCTTCCCGGTCAGCTACGATTTAATTCAAAATGCGGTAAAAAATAAACTTTTGACAGTCGGCGAGGGACTTTTAATTCATATCTTTGCAGACGAAGAAAGCGAAGAATTTGAAGCACATTTAATTAATAACTCCGGCAATGAAATTACGACAGTCCCGTCAAGCGGCAAAGCCGGAATTAATGTCGCGGCTGCTCTTGAACCGCTCGGAGAAAATTATTATTATTGGCCGATAATTTCAAAATACAAACTCACGGGAATTACAGGCGATACTAATCCGACACTCGAGGCCGGCGAAACTAAAACCGTGAAATTTACAGCAAATAAAAATGTAACTTCATGGGAACTTACAGCCGATGAAGATATTTTCTCATGGAATATTTCCCAATCTTCGAGCACTGCTAATTTGTCATTAACTGCTGCTTCAGACGCTGAAGAAGGAGATTATGATGCTTCAATAACTGCTTACGATGTTGACGGAACAAGTGCCGATTTAAGTATTGTTGTGAGCGTTACGCCTTCGACTGAAAATTATTTATTGGAGCTTTCGGCTGATACTGCTTCAATCAGTCTCACAGCGGGCGGAACTGCTAAAATCGTAACTGTTACGGCTGACGGAAAATTCAAAAATAATTTAAGCTGGAATGTACAAAATAACGGCGGCTTAAATGTAGAAAACTCAGGTACTCCCGGAAGAACTCAGCATAGATATTCAATCAGTGCGCCGTCGACAGCAGCAATAGGAAGTCATACAGTTATAATCGAAGTTTCTGACGGCGATGTAAATACAAAGACATTTAATATTAATGCTGTCGTATCTGCGTCATCGTCTACCATAAGCAGAGACCAATCTTCAAGCGGAGATAGCAGCACCGTAACAGACGATGAAGAGCAAAAGAGGCAGAATTTCATAAACAACAGTTCAAACGTTGCAAAAACTTCGCTTAAAAAAGTCAGCGACAGCCTCATAAGTGCCGCTAACTTCATAGCTAAATTAGCTGGTATTGCTTCTGATACGGCTGTTGCAGCACTTGATGTTGATGCTTTCTCAAGTGAAAGCCGCACTGTTACAGAAATTTCAGAGAGCTTCGAGAATGAAGAACCTATTTTGGCGTTGCCGGTCTTGGAGAGCGGTACGATAACAGAGGCGAAAATTTACGTTTTTGTTGCTGATATTGCCAATAAAATCCGCGAAGCTATCAATGCTTCTGTCATAACGCCTTATTCGCAAGTGTTCATTAGAGTTACAAAACTTTCTGCTAATTCCAGCGGAATTGATGAAGCTGACGGAATTGTTTCACTTAGCGAAGAAAACAGTGAAAAAGGAATGTTCCTTGACGATGAGGGCAACGAAATAACAAATGCTTTAGGCTTATTAAACGCCACTAACGTTAATGTAGCGGCATATCTTGAGCCCGATACTGATTATTCATTCGTTGTTACAGCGTCTGAAGAAGATAATACAACACTCGGACCTTCCAACGCAGGTTGTATTACAGGCTCGGCAATAGGTTTAATTGCGATGATGCTTTCTTCGGGAATTTTCAAAATCCGCAGAAAAGTTAAGAAAAACAGTTAGGAGTTAGGGGTGAGGGGTGAGGAGTTTTTTTAATTCCTCATTCCTAATTCCTAATCCCTCACTATTCTTAGCGGTGCAAAACTTTGGAAAGAAATTCTTTTGTTCGTGGCTGTTGAGGATTATCAAAAACTTCTTGAGGCGTTCCTTCTTCGCTGATAACTCCGCCGTCAATAAATAAAACTCTGTCCGCAATTTTGTGAGCAAATCCCATTTCGTGAGTAACTAAATACATCGTCATTCCAGAGTCTGCTAATTCTTTCATAACATCAAGAACTTCGCCTATCATTTCGGGGTCTAATGCGCTCGTGGGCTCATCGAACAATAAAACTTCCGGATTCATTGCCATAGCGCGGGCGATTGCAACTCTCTGCTTCTGACCGCCTGAAAGTCTGTCCGGCCATTCATCAATTTTATCAGCAAGACCGACACGTGCTAAAAGTTCTTGGGCTTTTGCGTCAGCTTCGTCCTGAGTCATGATTTTTAATCTTACGGGCGAAAGAGTTAAATTTTTTCTTACAGTTAAATGAGGGAATAAATAAAAATGCTGGAAAACCATTCCCATTTTACGGCGTACTAAATTTATATCGCATGAAGGTTTTGTAATATCTTCGCCGTTGAAAATTATTTCGCCGCCTGTAGGCTCTTCCATTCTGTTTAAGCAGCGTAAGAAAGTACTTTTGCCTGAACCTGACGGACCTATAACTGCAATTTTTTCGCCTTTAACAATGCTCGTATTAATTCCGCGTAAGACTTCGATTTTTGTCCCGTCCTGACGTATGAAAGTTTTATGCAAATTTTTAACTTCAATAACCGGCATTTTTAATTCCTCCTAACGTCTGCCGCGACTTAGCCATTCTTCAAGTTTTCGTACAACGTGAGTTAAGAACAGCACGATAACTAAATAAATTATCGCAACCATTATTAACGGCTGAGAATGTTCGAGGGTCAAAGCCTGGATATTTTGTCCTGCTCTCGTTAAATCATCGATACCGATATAGCCTGCTACTGAAGTTTCTTTCAACATTGCTATAAATTCGTTAAAAAGCATTGGTATAACGTTTCTCAAAGCCTGAGGAAGAACAACAAACCTCATCGAGTCGCCGTAAGATAATCCCAAAGAACGGGACGCTTCCATTTGTCCGGGGTCGATTGATTCAATTCCGCCACGAAAAATTTCAGCTACATAAGCCCCCGAGTTTAAGCCGAACGCTAAAATCGCTATATATTGGGTGTTAAGATTTCGGGCCGAAGCAAAAATCGTGAAGTTCCAAATTAAAAGCTGTACCATTGCAGGCGTGCCTCTTAAAACAGTTATATAAGTGTTGGCTAATTTGTTTAAGAGAGGAATTTTCGCGCCGCCTTTGTAAGCAACACGGATAACGCTCAAAATTAATCCGACAGTGAGGCCTATTAAAGTTGCTCCCGAAGTCATAAATAACGTAGCTTTAAGACCGTCAACGAGCATCATATAACGCTGGTCTTTTATGAAATTCTGATAAAAACGCCGGTTAAAATCCTGCCAGGCTGCAGCCGTGAAAAATCCCGAACTATACAACAAATAAAGCAGGAAAAGGCCGAAAAGTCCTAAAACTATATCGCCTCTGCCTGCTCCCTGCCTGCTCGTCAAGCAAGCGTCATGCTTATTAAAAAAATTATTTCTCATAATCGCCTGCTCTGACTAAAGCAATCTGTTTAGCATTAACATAGTTATCAGAAAAATCCATGTTCTCTTTGCGTTCTTCTGTTACTGTCATTCCGGCGCAAATCATATCAACTTTATTTGTCGAAACGGCCATTGGAAGAGCGTCAAAATTCATGTTCTCGATAACGAGCTCTTTATCTAATTTTTTAGCGATTAAAGCGCACATTTCAATGTCAATTCCTATAAAACTTGAACCGACTTTTAACTCATAAGGTGCAAAACCAGCTTCAGTTCCTACAACGAGAGTGCCGCCTTTCGCGCCTTTGTTGAAATCTATATCTTCGGGCTTGATTGAAGATGAGCCGTCTCCTAAAAATGCCTCGAAATATTTTCCGATAATTTTATCAAGACTTCCGTCAGCTTTAATTTCTGCGAGAGCTTTATTAACGGCTTCAACAAGTTCAGTGTTGCCTTTTCTGAAACCGATAGCGTAACTTTCTTCTGAAAGAACTTCGTCCATTATTGCAAGACCCTCGACTTCGTTAAGAAATCTGCGGGCAGGCATTTCGTCCATGATAACGGCACGGATTTTTCTTTGACGGAGAGCCGCAACAGCGTCAACATATTTTTCATAAGTTGTGAGCAAAAGATTTTTATTGTCGCCTAATAAATCTTCTGCGATATACTGTCCTGTTGTTCCGCGCTGAGCCGCTAATTTTTGAGTTTTGAGGTCATTAACGGATTTGAGTTTTGCTTCTTCATCAGCAAAAGCACACGCGCAAAAAGCAAATAAAAATAACACGGTGAAAAATGCGAAAAATTTTTTCATGATAGAAAAATAAACCTCCTGAAAAAAAATTAATTTCTTTTGAAATTCCTGAACAATTATATAACAATAATTTTTAGATACGCGGTTATGATAAAATTATTTTCAACCTGCAAGCTCAAGCAGGGAACTCTCTTTTAAGAAGGGAGGGATTGTGTATGCGATACTTTAACATTTTTCGTCTTTGCTTGCGTTTAGGACGCTGGCTCATAAAAGTGTCCATCGACTATCGTCAGTAAGACAAACGGGGGATTATATCCCCTTTATTTTTATGATATAATTTTCAACGTTAAGGTATCAAAAAGCATGCACAATCAAAACGCCCGGCCTTGAGCAAGTCGGGAGATTTTTTTAGGTGAGGGGTTAGAAATTTTTCATTCCTGCTTCATGCTTGCTTTTATAAAATTCCTTTAGTTGAGGGAATTTCGTCTTTATATTCAGGATTAATTTTCACGGCTTCGGCTATGCTTCTTGCAGCAGACTTGAAACCGCATTCGAGTATATGATGAGCGTTTGACCCTGCAAGCTGCTTAAAATGTAAAGTGCAAAGAGCATTTCTCACGAAAGCGAGCCAAAATTCTAAAGCAAGTTCTGTATCAAATTCTCCGACTTTTTGAGGCACTATGTTCATGTCCCAATTTAAGTAAGCACGTCCGGAAAAATCTACAGCAGTCAAAACTAAAACTTCGTCCATAGGCAAAATAAAATTCCCGTAACGGGTTATTCCGCGTTTATCGCCGAGTGCCTGATTAAATGCCTGGCCTAAACAAATTCCTACGTCTTCAACAGTGTGATGATAATCGACCCAAGTGTCGCCGGTGCAGGAAATTTTTA
>CAMVMK010000009.1 GCA_947168585.1 uncultured Fretibacterium sp. | reverse complement strand
GATTGATTCGCCTTTTTCATGCGCTGATAATTTAATCGATGAAATGAAAGCTAAACACGGAGAAAATCTGCCCGTCATCGTAGATTTTCATGCCGAAGCAACGTCAGAGAAGCAGGCTATGGCTTATTATCTTGACGGAAAAGCCAGCGCGGTTTTAGGCACTCACACTCACGTTCAGACGGCGGACGCTAAAATTTTGAGGCACGGAACTGCTTATATTTCGGACGTAGGAATGACGGGCGGCCATGACGGAATTTTAGGCGTTAAATATGAATCAGTCATGCAAAAATTTTTAACGGGACTTCCCTGCAAATTTGAAGCAAGCGAAGACGGCGCGGCTTTCAACGGCGTTATTATTGAAATTGACGAAGTTACAGGGCTCGCGTTAAGTATTCAAGCTATTCAAGTTCCGGTGTAAAAATTAAAAATGAATGTTCTTCATTACGTAGACGCTGAAAATATTTCGTGGCTCAAGCCTTATATCGAGCATATTAAAACTCTCGAAAATTTAGGGGTTGAGTCTTTATTATTATGCAGACCGGGCGGAGAAATGGAACAGGCCGGACGCGATAACAAAATTAAAACTTTCACGTGGCGGCCTTTAGTTTCTGGACTGCCTTTTTTGTCGCCGGATTATGTGAATTTAATAAAAAAAATTTCGCCGGATTTAATTCACACTCGGTTATCATCAGCGGCAGGGATTGCGGGATTCTGGAAAAATTTTCACCGTGTTCCGGTCGTTTCGACGTTCGACAAGCCCGCAAAGGCAAAATATTATGCCGGTGCTTCTCACTGTATTTCATGCGCTGAATGGCTTAAAAATTATATGGTAAAAATTCAGGGCATGGACGCAGATAAAATTGATGTCGTTCATAATCCCGTTGACGCAAAAAAATTTTCAAGGGACGAAATTAAACGGAAAATTTTTAGAAAGTCTCTCGGAATTGCTGACGATGAAATTTTATTTTCAGGAATGGGAATTTATATTCACCGAAAAGGTTTTGACGTTTTAATTAAAGCGTTCGCTAAAGTAAAAAATTTTGCGGACGAAAACGGCAGAAAAATTAAATTAGCTTTAATCGGCGGCGGAGGAGACCAGCGAGAAAATTATTTGAAACTTGCTGACTCTTTAGGCGTAAAAATTATAATGCCTGAAAAATTCGTTGAAGATGTCCGGCAGTGGCTGTGGGCTTCGGATATTTTTGTGATGCCGTCGCGCGAAGAAGGTTTCAGCATTGCTCTGCTTGAGGGATTAGCTTCCGAGCTGCCCGTTATAGTTTCAGACATTGAGCCTTTTACTGAAATAATTTCGATTGAAAAAAATAACGGCCTCATTGCTGAAAATGAAAATCCTGAAAGTTTTGCCGCCGCTATGATTGAAATGCTAAGAAAAAACGAAAACGGACGGAAAATTTTTGCCGATAACTCGCTGAAAATTATTCGAGAAAATTTCACGCCCGAAGCTGCTGCTAAAAAAACTTTAGAAATTTATAAAAAAATTATTTGAATTTTAGTTGCTGTTTTATATTTCTCCGTCAATAAATTGAGGTTCGTTCAAAAGTACCTGCATAGTTTCACCGCGCAAGCCGAAAAGTTCTTTTTTAAGATTTAGTTCGTAAATAACACCTCTGATTTTTACGCTCTGCCCCACCCGCGCATCATGAAACTGTTGAGGATACGAGCCTTTATCGCTAAAATAAAAAATATATTCAACTTTTGCATTTTTATCATTAGCATTTCTAATGGAAATATAAGGTTGTCCCCATATATTTTTGGCAATGCGAGAGATTTCTGCGTTACCGCTAATAAAGTTTAGTTGCCTATTTACCCATTTGCTTTCGGCTTGGATAGGATTTTGCTTGTAATCATCGTAAGGCTCGTCCCAGTACAAATCAGCCCAGCAGCATGACGCAGAAAACAAGAACAAAAGAAGCGTGAAAACAATCCGTGAAAAAATCTTGTCTTGTTTTTTGTTGCAAAAAATTTTTTTAGAAAAATAAAAAAATAACGAGGAATTAGAAATCTTTTTAATTCCTAACTCCTCATTCCTAATACTATCTTACTTGCTGTTCAAAATCCATTCCGCAGCGCGCTTGGCCTCGTTGAAATCTTTGCCGTGCTTCTGTTCGTCCGGAGCTAAAAATTTATCAAAGTCCGGAATAGCTCCTAAATCTTCAAGAAGTTCGCGTTTCCTCATTTTTTCAAACATTTCATCAAATCTTTGAGTACCGTAGCCGAAAGTTTTTTTAAGTTTTCCTGAACTCTTCGGAACTCTAAGCAAGCCGACTTTGAAGCCCGCCGTAATTGCTTCAGATACCATTGAGACACTGTCTTCCGTAGCTAAAACGTGAGTTGCCGCTCCTAAAATCGAAGTAACAGCGTTGACTTTAGGATTTCTTCTTAAAATTAATAAATATCCCGTCGACGGAAAAGATAAAAACATATCTTCAACGGCCTGTTCAACATATTCGTCAGTCCGGCGCGATGTCGTAATTAAAATCGTAATCTCCGGGAAACGTTTTAAGTCTCCTAAAACTTCTTTAGCCCACTTTTCTGTGAGCTGATAATTTGCGTCATTGCCTCCGACTAAAACAGCCACGACTTTTTTATTAAAAGTTCGATTGGCGAAAAAACTTTCAGCGGCTTTCTTCGTGAGTGTTTCATAAATATGGTTAGGCGCGCCGAGTGTCGTTATAATTTTTTTATCGTTAGGGTCGTAAGCGTCATGTTCAGGGACTATAGCGTAATCAAAAGGCTTCGTTCCGAAAATTGACGGGGTCATTATAACCGCGCTTTTATTGCCCGTAGCCTTTGCGAACGCTAAACAAAACGGAGCAGCGTTGCTTCCTGCTGAAATAAATAAAGTTCCGGGCTTAATATTTTCAGTTGAAAATCCAAACGATTTAAGCCAATTTTTAGAATAATCAGCGTCTTGGGCAGGAATTTTGCGGCCTTTAATTTTTAGTCCGAAAATTTTTTGAAGGCTTGAAATATCCGGAAGTTTTATAGGCTCTTCGACATTAGCATTTCCAAGACGGCCTATCCATTCTGCTACTCCTAATGACTGGTGATAATGACCGCGAATGTTATCGCTGACGATTACGACGTGATCAAAATGCGGCATCTTTTATAATTTCCCTCACTTTTTCTAAATCTTCGGGCGTATCGACACCGAGACTTTTAATTTTACTGTCTGTAACTTTGATTTTAATTTTATAGCCGTGTTCAAGAATTTTTAACTGTTCGAGGCTTTCTGTTTCGCTTAAAGGCGTAGGCTCAAGAGTTACATATTTTTTAAGAAATTCATAGCTGTAACCGTAAATGCCTATATGCTGATAAATTTTTGTATTCAAATTTTTATTGCGTCTATACGGAATTAAAGACCTCGAAAAATACAGCGCGTAATTATCCTGCGACATTACAACTTTGACAATATTAGGATTTTCAAAATCTTCATTTAATTCGCTGCAGAGAGTTGCTGCTTCTGCTTCGTTTAATAATTCTGCGACCTCGTCAATCATTAAAGGGTCTAATAAAGGCTCGTCGCCCTGAATATTTATAACAGCGTCAAATTTTTCCCCGAAAAGATGAGAATATATTTCAGCGGCCTGCTCACAGCGTGCTGTGCCGTTCGGTAATTTTTCGTCCGTCATTACAGCTTCGCCCATGAAATTTACTACAGAGTCTAAAATTCTTTTATCGTCAGTAGCAATTAAAAGTCCGCTGAGACTCTTGGCTTTTCTTGCTCTTTCATAGACGTGCTGGATCATAGGTTTGCCGTTAATATCTGCTAAAGGTTTTCCGGGAAATCTCGTTGAAGAATAACGCGCCGGAATAATTCCTAAAATTTTTTTTCTCATTAACTTTCTACTTCCTAATTCCTACTTGTTTTTATGCTATTCCTGCTCTTAATAATTCGTGAATATGAACAATTCCGGCCGGTTTATGATTTTCATCAACAGCTATTAAAACGCTGATTTCATTTTTTTCCATGATGTTCACAGCCTTAGCTGCTAATTCATTCGGCGAAATTGTTCGAGGAGTTTTAGTCATTGCCTCTTCGATTTTAGTGTTAAAAGCCTCGAAGCCTGAACGCTCAATTAAGCGTCTTAAATCTCCGTCAGTGAAAATCCCGATTAATTTTTCGTCATCGTCAATAACGCATGTTGCGCCGTAGCCTTTCCCCGTTATTACGAATAAAGCATCACGGACGCTCACGCCTTTTTTAACGATCGGTAATCTTTCGCCCGTTCCCATAACGTCAGAGACTCGGGTCAATAATTTCCGTCCTAACGCTCCGCCCGGGTGGAACAAAGCAAAATCTTCACGCTTTAAGCCCCGTAACATTGCGACAAGAGCCGCTATTGAGTCGCCTATTACAAGCTCAAGAGTTGTGCTGCTCATCGGAGCTAACTGCAAAGGATCTCCCTCGCAGTCAACGTGGGCATTAATAATAATATCAGAATGCTGTGCTAACGGTGAAGATAAATTTCCTGTTACAGCTATCATTTTCGCGCCTATCCGTCTGAAGTGAGGCAATAAAGCTACAATTTCAGACGATGCTCCGCTGTTGCTGATTAAAAGTCCGATATCTTCGCGCCGTACCATTCCTAAATCACCGTGAAAAGCCTCAGCAGCGTGCAAAAAAAATGACGGAGTTCCAAGTGATGCTAAAGTCGCTGAAATTTTCCGTCCGACATGGCCGGACTTGCCCAAGCCTACAACAACTACGCGGCCTTTACAGGCAAAAATTTCACGGGCAGCGTTTACGACTTCAAAGCCTAAATTTTCAGCTGAGTGTAAAATTTCGTTGGCTTCAGTCCGCATTAATTTTTTAGCGGCCTCTAATAAATCATTGTCTGAAAAATTCAATTTTAATTTTCTTCGTCTTTCTGTAAATTCTGCCTTGCGTTATGAATTGCTAAAACTTCATCTAAAAACTGCGGCATTTTATCTAACGGTATCATGTTAGGCCCGTCGCTTAAAGCCTCTTTAGGGTTCGGGTGAGTTTCCGCAAAAATTCCATCAATACCGACAGCAGCAGCAGCCCTCGACAACGGAAAAGCTAAAGTATAATCTCCTCCGCTTGCGCCTCCGAGTCCGCCGGGCCTTTGGGCACTGTGAGTAGCGTCAAAAATTACAGGATAGCCGAAATCGCGCATAGTTTTTAAGCCGGGCATATCTACGACTAATCTATGATAGCCGAGTGAAGTTCCGCGTTCGCAAAAAATTACTTTATCGTTACCGGCCTCGCGGCATTTTGCGGCGACGTACTGCATATCTTCGGGAGCTAAGAACTGAGCTTTTTTAATGTTAATAATTTTTCCTGTTTTAGCGGCGGCTACTAATAAATCTGTCTGACGGCACAAAAACGCCGGAATTTGAATAATATCGACAACTTCTCCGGCAGGGGAAGCCTGATAACTTTCATGAATATCTGTCAAGACAGGAACATTAACGACAGTTTTTATCTCGGCTAACTGTTCGAGACCTTTTTCGAGTCCGGGCCCGCGCCAGGCATGAACAGAAGTTCTGTTAGCTTTATCGAAAGACGCTTTGAAAACGTAAAGCAAATTTCTTTCTTCGCAAATTCTTTTCATGAACTTAGCTACACGCAGGCCAAGTTCAGGACTTTCAAGAGAACACGGTCCGGCAATTATTGTTAAACTTCCATCGCCGATAAATTTTTCATCTAAAAAATATTTTTTAATTTCCATTTTTTGCTTAGTTAATAATTTAGGAGTTAGAAATTTTTTACTTCCTACTTCCTAATTCCTAACTCCTACTTGCTTTCTTACGCTTTTCCGTCTGAGCCGAAGAGTTTAATTTTTTCTCTGACGGTCTCTTTGATAGCCTCGAAGCCCGGAGCTAATAATTTTCTCGGGTCGTAGCCCTTGCCTTCGTTGTCTTTTCCGGCCTCTATGTATTTGCGTGTAGCGGCCGCGAATGAAAGTTGGCACTCTGTGTTGACGTTGATTTTGCAGACTCCGAGTGTAATAGCTTTTTTAATCATCTCGTCAGGAATACCTGAACCGCCGTGAAGAACTAAAGGCATTTCTCCGGTCTTGGCCTGAACTGCCGCGAGAGTGTCGAATGAAAGCCCTTTCCAGTTCGCGGGATATTTTCCGTGAATGTTGCCGATGCCGGCTGCTAACATGTCAACGCCTAAATCTGCAATTCTCTTGCATTCGTCGGGGTCAGCACATTCGCCCATTCCGATAACTCCGTCTTCTTCTCCGCCGATAGCACCGACTTCAGCTTCGATTGACATTCCAAGATGATGAGCAGCGTTTGTGAGTTCGCAGGTCTTTGCAATGTTCTCATCGATAGGATATTTCGAGCCGTCGAACATGATTGAAGTAAATCCGGCCTTGATGCACTTATAAGCACCTTCGTAAGTTCCGTGATCCAAGTGTGTGCAGACAGGGACAGTAATTCCAAATTCTTTGTCCATAGCTTCGACCATTGCCTGAACAGTTCTGAAGCCGCCCATGTATTTCCCTGCGCCTTCGGATACTCCCAAAATTACGGGGGCTTTTAATTCTTCAGCAACCTGAAGGACAGCCTTTGTCCATTCTAAATTGTTGATGTTGAACTGGCCGACAGCATAATGACCGGCCTTAGCTTTTTTGAGCATTTCTTTTGCGTTTACTAACATTAGAAAATTACCCTCCTAAAAAAATTAAAGAAAAATTTTTGACGCTTAAATTATAATCGCAAAAGACTTAAATAACACCGTGATTTTATGCGAAATATTTTATAATTATTAATTATGATTGAAATTAAAAATTTGAATTTATCTTTCGGCGAAAAAATTATTTTCAAAAACTTAAATCTCCGAATTAATGACAACGCAAGAATAGGCATAGTCGGAGCTAACGGCGCGGGCAAAACTACTTTGCTCCGGGCTTTAACAGGGCAGATCGAAACCGACAGCGGAACTATAGAACGCTCAAAAAATTTAACTGTCGGCTATCTTCCTCAGGATTTAATAGAATTAGAGCCTGTGCCTTTGATGCAATATTTGAAAGACAGCGCGGGAATTTCTAAAATCGAATTAAAACTCCGCGATGTTGAAGAAAAATTATCGGCCCTGTCTGCCGACAGGCAGGATACTCAAGAAAATCAAAACGATTTATTAAATGAACATTCGAGGCTTGAACGAAGATTTGAAAATTCCGGCGGCTTTGCTTTCGAGGCTATGGCTATGAAAATTCTTCACGGTTTAGGCTTCAAAAAAGGCGACGAAAATAAAAACTGCAGAGATTTTTCCGGCGGCTGGAAAATGAGAATTGCTATGGCCGCGCTTTTATTATCTTCGCCTGATGTTTTATTATTAGACGAACCGACTAACCATTTAGATACTGAGAGTATGGAATGGCTTGAAGGCTGGCTGAGAACTCATCACGGAGCAGTGGCGGCTGTCTCTCACGATCAAAGATTTTTAGAAAATGTTGCTGACGGTATCGCGGAACTTGAACGCGGAGTTATAAATTTTTATCCTTTAAGTTACGATGAATATATTGAAATCCGCGAACAGAATAAAGAATTATTAGAGAAAGCCTACGCCCAGCAGCAAAGCAAAATTCAAAAAATCGAGTCTTTTATAACTCGTTTCAGATACAAAGCTACAAAGGCCGCTCAAGTTCAAAGCCGAGTCAAACAGCTTGAAAAAATCGAACGCATAGAATTAGCCTCCGCAAATAAAACCGTGAAAATTAAAATCCCTGAAGCTCCTCCAAGCGGCTGGGAAGTCTTAAAAGTTCAAAATTTAGCGAAAAATTACGGAGACTTAAAAGTTTTCAGTGATGTAAATTTCGTTATCAATCGCGGCGAAAGAGTTGCTCTTGTCGGCGTGAACGGCGCAGGAAAATCGACTTTATTGCGTTTATTAAGTCAAAACGAGCTGCCAAGCTCCGGCGATATTAAACTCGGACATAACGTAAAATTTTCGTATTATTCTCAAGAAAGCGCGGCAAATATAAATTATTCTAATACAGTCTGGGAGGAAGCGCGCTCTGTTTCGTCAAAATTAAATGACGTTGAAAGGAGAAATTTATTAGGAGCGTTTTTATTTTCCGGTGATGATATTTATAAATCTGCTTCAGTTTTGTCCGGCGGAGAAAAAGCACGACTCGCTCTTTATAAATTGATGCTTGAGGAGACGAATTTTTTAATTTTAGACGAGCCTACAAACCACTTAGATTTTGACACGCGCGAAATAGTTGAAAGGGCTTTGTTAAAATATCAAGGAACTTTATTAATAGTTTCTCATGATAGACATTTTCTTGATGTTTTAGCTGAAAGAGTTTTAGAGATTAGAGACGGAATTTTATATGATTATCCGGGCAATTATTCATGGTTCTTAGAGAAACGCGCCAGCCTGATCGGCAGTCAGAAAGAAAATTTAGCGGCAATTCCTGAAAATTCAACGCCAGTTAAAAAATCTGAAAATAAAAATTCTCAGGCCGTAAATAATTTTCAAGTTAAACAGGAATTAAAAGAACTTAAAAAAAATTTATCTCAATGCGAGAAAAAAATTTCGGACTCTGAAACGCGCCTTAACGAAATTGACGCGGCTTTATGCGAGCCTGAAACATTGAAAGACGGTTTGAAAGTCAAAAATTTAATGATTGAACGCGATAAATTAGATAAAGAAATTCAAAATTTATATTCAGACTGGGAAAATATTTCTCTGAAAATCGAGGACTTGAACGCAAAAATTTCAAAGTAAAATTCAAGTTGGATTTATAAAACACGTGCATAACTGAATTTATGTGTTATAATTTATTCGTCGCGAGGTAAGAGGGACTTCACGATGAAATAAAAAAACTAAAACGAAAATCTCAAGAGGAGGAATTTATTATGGCAGCAAAAGTAGATCAGAGCGTATGTGTAGGTTGTGAATCATGTGTAGGGGCTTGCCCGGTTTCAGCTATTTCCGTAACTGACGGCAAAGCCAGCGTTGATGCAGGAGCCTGTGTAGATTGCGGAAGCTGCGTATCAACCTGCCCGGTTAGCGCGATTTCACAGTAAAAATTTTTAATTTAACTTCAGAATTTTCACTGACGTGGTTTATGATAATATAAGCCGCGTCAGTTTTTTTTCAACTACTTTTTCAACTACAAAAAGCTGAACTGAAATTAACTGCCGCAAAATCTTATAAACTTTTCAAGGAGATTAATAATCATGAATTTTAATTTGTCGCAAGACACTCCTCCGGGTCAGCGCGATGCAATTACTGCTGACGATAAAAAAATCACCGTAGGAGCAGGAGCCGGGACTGGTAAAACTTGGGTTCTGTCTAACCGTTACGCAAGACTTTTAATTGATAACGGAGAATTAAAACCCTCCGAAATTTTAACTTTGACTTTCACTGAAGCCGCCGCCGCCGAAATGAAAGAGCGTATTATTAAAGAAATTAAAAGCAAACTCGAAAAATCTGAAGAAACTGAACGAAAAAATGAAATTTTAGACGGCCTCACAGATACTTGGATCTCAACCATTCATTCATTCGCAGGAAGATTAATCCGCGAGTCTGGTTTATCGCTCGATATTGACCCGACTGCAAACGTCATAACACCTCAACAGGAGCAGGAATTTTGGGAAAGTATACGAAATGCCGCCGAATTTGCAAATTTAAGAGAATTAGCAAGGACTTACGGCGATAAAACTTTACAGAAAAACGCAAAATTTTTAGACGAAGATAAATTCATGACTAACGCAGTCAATAAATGGTGCTCAAACAGATTAAGCGACTTCGCCCGCGCCGTTGCTGAACTTCACGCCTCGTCCGGAAATAATTGGCAGGAAATGTTAGACTGGTCTGAAAATGATAATTTAATCGAAAATACACGCGGAGAAATTCAAAAATTTTTAAGAAACGAATGGCGCGATGTTTGGGAAGAAATTATAAATTTTGAAATTCCTGACTCTAAATCTTCAAGCGAATCCGTTGTAAATTTAATCGAATTATTAAACTGGCAGAAATTAAATTCTCCTGACGACCTCGAAGCCTTAAAATTTTTCTATAATTCTATAATCGTAAATAAAGATAAAAAAATCACAGGCTCACCCGCAAAAATTTTCAAAACCTTAACGGAATTTTTAGGAATGAGCATAACTGAATGGCGGAAAACACGCTCGGATTTATTAAAAGAAATTTCGCAAACTTTCGACAAAGATTTTACAGCCGAAGAATTATTGATGCGTAAAACTTTATTGAAATTCTGCGCCGTATCTTGGGGAATGTGGGACATGATGAAACGCAGACGCGGCCTTTTATCGTTCTCGGATATGATTTTGCACGCAGGCGACGCTATCAAAAATAAATCCGTGCAGAATAAATTTAAGCATATTTTAGTCGACGAATTTCAAGACACTGACCAATTACAATTTAATATGATAGACGCTCTGCAGGACGAAGAAGATTCAGACATAAGTTTATTTTTAGTCGGAGATGTAAAGCAGTCAATTTATAAATTCCGTCATGCTGAGCCTAAATTATTCGCCTCGTTGATGAGCAGTAAAGATTATCGAAAAATAAATCTCGATAAAAGTTTCAGAACCCGAAAATCTCTGCTCGAAAGATTTAATGATATTTTTTCTTCATTATGGCGCAACGGCTTAGGTAAAGACGAAATAATGAGCAAAGTTGAATTTGACTCTCTCGAAGCCGCAAGAAATGAAAACGTAACTATGCCGGACTTCAAAATAATTTTGGCAAAAAACGAAAAAGATTTATCTGAAACCCGTAAAACTTTAGCCGAAGAATTAGCTTTTAATATTTCAAAATGGGTCAGCGAGGGTCGCACAATTTGGGACAAAAAAGCAAAAATAATAAGGCCGGTGAAATTCTCAGATTTTACAGTTTTATCGCGCACGAGGGGCGTTTATCCTCACATTGAGGCAGCTCTCGAAAAATTTAATATCCCGTCAATTAGAGACAGAAGCGAAGATTTTTTCACACGCGGCGAAATTGGTGATGTTGTATGTATGCTGCGAGCCGCCGCAGATTTCAACGATGATTTTTCTGTAGCGGGGTGGCTGATGTCGCCTTTTTCAGGAGCTGATGAAGATGATGTTATCAATAAAATTTTTATGAACGCGGGCAAAAAAATAAATTTAATAAATCTCGTAAAAAATAATCTCCCGGAGACTTATTCGCGTCTCGAATATCTTTCTTTAATCGGCAACAACGAAGGGCCTGCAGGTCTGCTCGAAATTTTTAATAAAGACAGACGATGGCTTTCATGTTATTCGGAAAAAGACAGACTTAGAGTTTTAAGAAATTTCCGGCTCGCTCTTTCAATGTCGAGGGCTTTTCAGCAGTCGGGGACTTCAAGTCTTACGGCCTGCGCTGAATGGCTGACACGTGCAGTTAAACGCGAATTAAAAATCGAAGAGCCTAAATGGCATGACGAAAACGAAAACGCCGTGAATTTAACAGCCGTTCACTCTTCAAAAGGTCTTGAATATCCTGTAACGATTATTTTCGACACTCAAATTAAGAAAAAATCAGAGAATAATCCTTTGAGGCCGTCAAAAGATTTAGGGCTTGTATTTTCAGATATTCCGGACGAATGTATCTCGACAGCAGAAAAAGAAAAACCGCGCCTCGTTAAATGGGAGAGCCTTATATCGGAGCAGGGAGAATTAGAAGAAGAACAGAGATTATTTTATGTTGCTGCTACACGGGCTCAGGACAGTTTAATTTTTTGCGGAATGATTGATAAGAAAAACGGCGAGCCTTATAAAAATTCATGGACAAATTTTTTGCTTGATAATATTGATGACGACACTAAAGAAGAAATTAAATATGCTGAATGGGTCGAAACTCCTGAAGTTCAAGAAAAAATCGAATCTCAAAACGAAAATTTTACTCACGCTAAAATAATTCACGCTGAAAATTCTCTGCGTCAAATTTCTGCAAGCGCGTTTTCTTTATTCGAGTGGTGTCCTTTTGCATGGCGTAGACGTTACAGACAAGGCTTGACTCTTTCATGGGAATTAACAGACAAGGATCAAGAAGAAGATAAAAATTTTATCGGCGGTGCGGATTTAGGAAGCCTCGCACACTGGATTTTATCGCGCTGGCCTGTTAATGAAAATTTTGAAGCCGAACTTGAATATTATCTCAATGACCGCGAAATGATAGCTAAACTTCCGCCTCAAATCCGTGATGTTTGGCGCAATAAAGAAAAAAAATCTACGCTCAAAGAATGGCTTTTGAAATTCGCCGCGAGCGAACTCGGCTTTGAGTTAAGAGGCCGTCAGGATATTAAACGCGAGTATAGATTTTCTTTAAGGCTCGATAATAAAACTTCTTTGGCCGGTGCTATTGACGCTATTTATGAAAATAAATTAATTGACTATAAAATCACAGCAGTTGATAATGCTCCGTCAGGGCTTTATGAATCACAGCTTGATTTTTACGCTTTTATAGCCCACGAGTTGACAGGCCAAGACGAAATTAAAACGGTTACGGCATTTTTACGCGAGGGAATTTTTAAGGAGAGAATCTGCAGAAATTTTGACGAAATAAAAGCTCGAATTTCAAACGCCTCCGAATCCTGCGCGTCAAAAAAATTAAATCCCAAACTCGAACATTGCGCTTTCTGTCCGTTCAAAAAAGGCTGCGCTTATTTCAAGTAGGAATTAGGAAGTAAAAGGAAAATGAAAGAAGAAATTTTTAAGAGCGAGAAGCATAAAGAGCTTCATAACGAGTTACATAAAGAATTTTATTTAACTTGCGAGAAATATTATATTTTTGAACTTTTGACTATAGCCGCCGGAATGATGGGGCTTTTCACTTACAACTTACGCGGAGGAGTTTTCAGCAACGCCCAGACCGGAAATATAGTAAAAATGGCTATGGCTGTCGGGAGCGGTGAAATTAAAGAGGCGCTTTACTATTTAATTCCTTTTACGGCGTATATATTCGGGACGGTTTTATCAGAAATTCTGCCTCAAAAAGTCCGCAAAACTCATTTTATACGCTGGGATACAATGCTTGTAGGGATTGAAATTATAGTTTTATTTATTTTGGGATTAATGCCTTTGTCATGGCCGGAACAAATTTCGCAGGTTTTAATAAATTTTTTGTGCGCAATGCAGTTTAACACTTTCAGACAAGCCGAAGGTATTCCAATGGCTACAACGTTTTTAACTAATCATGTCCGTCAGATCGGAATAAGTATAGCGAGAGTAATAAAACATCATGAGCAGGAAGCAGAAGCGCAGGCAAAGGCAGCTAAGCATGCTAAAATAATTTTTGCTTTTTTCATGGGCGGTACTGTGATGACTTTTGCGTGTAATTATCTTGCTGAGAAAAGTATTTGGCTTGCTGTTGCGCCGTTAAGTTTGTGTTTTATATTTTTGCTGCGTTCGGATTTAATTTACGAAAAAGCAATGCTCGACTTAAAACCTCACGGACATTAAAATTTGCTATCTTTTTTGAGCGTTGATTTTCTGAAATTTATGCGTAAAATTTCCCCCGAAATTTTTATAATTCAGGAGTGGACAAAATTATGTTCATGAAAATTTTTTTAGTATTAATATTTTTCGGAATAATGCTCGGTATAGGCTTATATTGCCGAAAACACTCTACTGATGTAAACGGCTTCGTATTAGGCGGACGTTCTGTCGGCCCGTGGCTTACAGCTTTTGCTTACGGAACAAGTTATTTTTCAGCTGTTGTCTTTGTCGGCTACGCAGGCCAGTTCGGATGGCGTTACGGTCTTTCAGCTACATGGGCGGGGCTCGGCAATGCTGTAATCGGCTCATTAATGGCTTGGGCTGTTCTCGGCCGCCGCACAAGAATAATGACGCAATATTTATCAAGTGCAACAATGCCGGACTTTTTCGGAAAAAGATTTACGAGTAACGCATTAAAGATAGCTGCCTCGATAATATGCTTTGTATTCTTAATTCCTTATACAGCGAGTTTATATAACGGTTTAAGCAGACTTTTCGGAATGGCTTTCAGTATAGATTATTCAATCTGCGTTATAGCTATGGCAATTTTAACGTGCATTTATGTTGTCGCGGGCGGTTACATGGCTACAGCTATAAATGATTTTATTCAGGGAATTATTATGCTTTTCGGCATCAGCGCGGTTGTTGTTGCGGTTTTAGCGTCAAAAGGCGGACTTATCAACGCTTTGGCAGGACTTGCGGAGATTTCAGATGCTCATGCAGCTACGCCGTTAGCGAAATCGCCTGGAATTTTTGCTTCATTTTTCGGGCCTGATCCTATTAATTTAATGTTCGTTGTAATTTTAACTAGTTTAGGAACTTGGGGACTTCCTCAAATGGTACAAAAATTTTACGCGATTAAAAACGAGAGCGACATTACAAAAGGCACAGTAATTTCAACCTTATTTGCTCTTGTAGTCGCGGGAGGCTGCTATTTCTTAGGAGGTTTCGGCCGTCTTTTTACGGCTCAATTAGACCCTGTCGGCGCGGGTGTTCCTGCTGAAGGCTACGACTCTGTAATCCCCGTAATGCTTTCGGGACTTCCTGATATTCTGCTTGCTGTAGTCGTGATTTTAGTTTTGTCGGCTTCAATGTCGACTTTATCATCACTTGTTCTTGCTTCGAGTTCGACTTTAACTCTTGATTTATTAAAAGATCACGTTATTAAAGATATGGACGAGAAAAAGCAATTAAAAATTATGAGAGTTTTAATCGTGATTTTCATAGTAATTTCTGTAATTTTGGCTTTAATACAATATAAATCAAACGTAACTTTCATAGCGCAGTTAATGGGAGTTTCGTGGGGAGCATTGGCCGGAGCATTTTTAGCACCGTTCATGTACAGTTTATATTGGAAAGGAGTTACTAAAATTGCGTGCTGGGTTAATTTCATTTTCTCAAGCGTTGTAATGACTGCCAATATTTTTGTGCGACCTGATTTCCCTGCAATGCTTCAATCGCCGATTAACGCCGGAGCTTTTTGTATGCTTGCAGGATTTATTATTGTGCCTGTAGTAAGTTTTGTAACGCCGAAGCCCGATAAAAAATTCTTAGAAGACGCTTTTGCCTGCTACACCCGCACGGTCATGGTCAGACAGTCTAAGGCTCTCGCAGATGAGTAAAATTATAGATTTTCACGTTCATACGTTTCCGGAAAAAATCGCCGCGTCAGCTATTGAAAAGTTACAGGCTAAAAGCCACACGCGGCCTTTTACTGACGGAACATTAAGCGCGCTCGAACTCTCAATGAGGGAGTCGGGCGTTTCCTTTTCAATTTTACAGCCCGTAGCTACAAGCCCTAAACAAGTTCAAAGTATTAACGATAACGCTATAAAAATAAATTTAGAACACAAAAAAATAATTTCGTTCGGAGCAATGCACCCGGAATTTGAAAATTTTGAAGCAGAATTAGAAAGAATTTCTCAGGCCGGTATTAAAGGTATAAAACTTCACCCAGTTTATCAAGGCTTAAATATTGACAACGAAAAATTTATAAAAATTCTTGCCTGCGCTTGTGATTTAGATTTAGCAATTTTAATTCACGCGGGCTGGGATATAGGTTTTCCTGGTAATGATTTTGCAATGCCTGAAAGAATTTATAACGCTTTGAAAAAAATTCGCGGAGTAAAAAAAATAATTCTTGCTCACATGGGCGGCTGGCGGGCATGGGACGAAGCTGAAAAAATTTTTGCTGATTATGACGGAGTTTATATTGACACAGCTTTTTCACTCGGAAATTTTAAGCCTTTAAGCGACGGATTTTATAAAAGTCCTGAAGAGTGTGAGATGTTATCGTCCGAAAAATTCACAAAAATAATTAAGAGCTTTGGAGTTTCACGCGTAATTTTTGGAACTGACTCGCCTTGGGCGTCTCAAAAAGAAAGCGTAGAAAACTTCAAAGCCCTTGAAAATTTAAGCGTCAAAGAGAAAAATTTAATTCTCTATGAAAATGCCGCGTCTATTGTTTTCTGAACGAGCACGTAATAGAGTAATTATAAGAATTACCATCAACGTCCCCGATTATAGTCGTAATTCCTGACCATATAGTACTGATTTCCGTGTCGGATTCAACAGTTATAACTATGTGCTGATTACCTGCTGAGGTGTCTTCGATACGCCATATGTTGTCTCGGACATGAATTAGTTTCATCGCGGCTTCACTGCTCGTCCTTGAAAATTGGAAACCGCCCACCGTGCCGACCATCGCGCCTTTTTCATTTCGTGCTGTCCATTGATGATTATAAACGGCTTTAACAGTTCCTGTTAATGAAGTAGTGTTGCCTTCCGGCTCAAGATTTATCTCTGAAATTATAAGATAAACATTGGTCGCTAATTCAAGTGTAACATCAGCACTATCTCTATTGACATTGCTTAAAGCTGTAGCCGAGCCGCTCTCATCGCCTTCTGAGAATATCCATGTGCCTGTTAAAATCTCTACGATTTTTGTAGCGTCTGCAGCATCGTTTTCGGGTGTAGAATCGTCAAGTGCTGTAGCACTTCTCTTGAAAACCTCGCAATTAATCGTGTAATTAAATTGTGTATTTGTTGAAGATAAAGTTTCTGAACCTGTGATATTAATCTGCATATTTGCAGATTCGGTTGTTAGAGAATCAAATTTCAGCGTAATTTTTTCAGAAGAGTCTGGATCTTGTAAAATCCATTCAGTGTCTGAGTTACGTGTCAAAATCATCTCTTTATAAATTGAAGCCGATGAAATTGTGTAGCTTCGTATAGCTAAATTTTCGATAAAATTGCTTTTTCTATCATAAACTGAACATAAGATAGAATAATAAACTTTTGCAGTGCCTGCAGAATTATCAGAATCGCTCGCGAATTTTATATCCGTTAAAGACAGATTAAAATTTCCAAAGTCTGAAAGTATCACCATAGAAGATGCCCTACTTATAGAGGTGGAAGGAGCAAACCATTGTCCTGTTAAAAAACTGGTAATTTTTTCGTGATAAGTAGTTGTATCGCTCTCTTCCTCGCTGCTACTGTCTGCGCTTCCTCCGCAGCCCGAAAAAATGAAAACTAAAAGAGCCATAGCCGTTAAAAATTTTATTTTACGCATTTATCGCTATCCTTCTTTCGTTAAAATTACGTATGAAAATTATCTTAATTATATCAGGAAAATTATAAAAAGTTAGGTGTGAGAGGTGAGGGGTTAGGTGTGAAAAAATTTTTTTTAGTCTATGATATTAACTGTGTAGCTTCCCTGCCAGGATTTGCCCGGCTTAAGCAAAGTTACAAAAGGTTTATCCTCAAAATTTCCGCTGCAGTCCAACGTATCGGGCATACCGTGCCACGGCTCTAAGCAAAGATAATCGGCTTTAGCTTTCGGCATACTCCAAATCCCTAAGACTTCCATTTTAGGAAACTCGAATAAAATTCCCTTGCCGGACTTACGATTGATTAATTTAACGCTCCGGCTCTTGAGGCTCGTTAAAATAATTGCATCGCGCTCGTCAAAAAGTTCGTGCTTTAATGAAAGTGTTCCTTTATCGCGGATTTCCGGAAGAATTTCAGTCCCGCCGATACAGCCGCCGCCTGCCGCTAAAGAGTTCACGCCGTCTTCTTTTTGAGGAAAAACTACATCATAATCTTCAAATTTTGCTCCGTCTTCCATTGGGACAGCAAAGCCCGGATGTCCGCCTGCGCAGAAAGGCATGATTTTATCCGAAAGATTTTCAACTAAAAGAGTAGTCCTGAAACCTTTTTCGAGCAGCGTGTGAATAACATGAAGCCTAAACTCAAAAGGATACATAGGCTTGCTCTCGTCAGTCGGTTCTAAAACCATGTCAACGAAATCTTCACCGACTTTTACGGGCTTAAAATCAGGATTTCTGGTGAAGCCGTGCTTAGTCATAGGATAAATTTTTCCGGCGATTTTAATTTTTTCGTCCTTAATCGAGCCGCAGACCGGAAATAAAACCGGCGTGTGTTGAGGCCAAGCCGAGCCCTGCCAAAGAACTTCACGGCCGTCCGCAAGTTTATAAGAAGCTAATTGAGCCCCGCGCATTTGAACTTCAGCCCTTGCGCCGTTGTAATTCAAGATAATATTACTCATGACTTAAAAACTTCCTTTCTTAAAAATATTTTTATAAATTATACAGGTGTGAAAGCAAATAGGAGTTAAAAAATTTTTTTCACTCCTCATTCCTAAATAAAATTGTGATATTATTTTCGCGGAAATTTTTTTATATCGAAAGGTCAAATTTTTATATGAATGAAAGAAACGATTTCCGTCATTTTTCAGACGATAATTTTAATAGAAGAAACTTAAACGAAAATCCTGACGAAATTTTATTGCGGCAAAAACGCCGTCAGCAGCAGCAAAATAAACAGCCTCAAAAACAGCAGAAGCCGCGAAAGAAAAAACGTTTTTCGATTCTTAAAATTATTTTCGCTACGTTTTTTATTTTAATTTTACTCGCAACCGGAGCTTTAAGTGCGGGCGTAGCGTGGTACGTTGTCAAACTTTCTGAAGACTTGCCGAGCATGGTCGAACTCGCTAACCCTAAAAGCAGTCTGCCTTCAATTTTATATGACCGTAACGGCGAAGTCATAGCGAGATTATTTATAGAAAATAGAACACCTCTTGAACTTCATCAAATTTCGCCGGAATTAATCCGCGCAGTTTTAGCTGCTGAAGACTCTGCATTTTATCAGCACGGCGGTATCAGAATAGGCTCAATAATGCGCGCTTTATGGACTGACGTAGTAGAAGGCGGAAAAGTTCAGGGAGCAAGCACTATAACTCAGCAGTTAGCAAGAAATTTATTTTTGACCCACGAGAAAAGCATAACCCGAAAAGCTAAAGAAATTATTATCGCTATGAGGCTCGAAAAACTTTTCCCGAAAGATAAAATTTTAGAACTTTACCTCAACACTATAAACTTCGGGCGCGGTGCTTGGGGAGCAGAGACCGCCGCAAGAACTTATTTCGATAAATCCGCAAAAGATTTAGACCTCGCTCAATCGGCAATTTTGGCAGGCTTAATAGCTAACCCGGGACGTTATAACCCTTTGAGCAGCATAAGCAACGCTAAAGCCCGTCAAAATTATGTTCTTGGACGAATGGAAACTTTAGGCTGGATAACATCTGAACAAAGAGACGCGGCTTATAACGAAGAATTAGAATTTAGAAGCCGTAAAAATCAAATTGAGGAATTTAACCGCGCTCCTTATTTTGTTTCGCATTTATTATTTAACGATTTACTTCCGAAATACGGCAAAGACGAAGTTTACAGCGGAGGTATGCAGATTTACACGACTCTTGACGTAAATTTGCAGGATAAAGCACGCGAGGCTATTCAAGGCTTAAACAAAAACGTAATGGGAGCATTAGTCTGCCTTGAAGCTGATACCGGCGAAGTTTTAGCTTTAGTCGGCGGAAAAGACTTCAAAGACAGCAAATTTAACCGCGCTACTCAAGCTATAAGGCAGCCCGGCTCAAGTTTTAAGCCTATAGTTTACGCTGCTGCTATTGAAGAAGACGTTATGCCCAGTGATCATTTTCTTGACGCTCCGATAACTTTCAGGCAGGCCGGCTCAAAAGGCAAAGGCTGGTCTCCTCATAATTCAAGCGGAGGTTATTCTGGTGAAGTTACTTTGCAGAGGGCTTTGACGAGTTCATTAAATACTGTTGCAGTCAGAGTTGCTGCTTATATCGGCACTGACGCTATAGTCCAAATGGCTCGAAATATGGGAATAGAAACTAAATATTTACCTAACGATTTATCAGTAGCATTGGGCTCAGCGAGTTTAACGCCGCTTGAAATGGCAGTAGCTTTTAACTGCTTTAATAACGGCGGAAAAAGAATCGTGCCTTTAACGATCCGCGAAATCCGAGACAGAGACGGAAATGTAATCGAAAAACGCGATACAGCGGCAACTCAAGCAATGAAACCTGAAACGGCTTACGCAATACGTTCAATGCTTCAGGACGCAGTTAGGGCAGGAACAGGAAAACCTGCGGCAATTCCTAAGATTACTACGTTCGGAAAAACCGGAACATCGAATGATTTTATTGACGCTTGGTTTGTCGGAGGTGTTCCGGGCTTGACTACGGCAGTTTATGTCGGACGCGATGATCATAAATCTATGGGGCGGAGGGCTTTCGGTGGAACTATGGCGGCTCCCGTATGGAAAAAATTTATGACTTACGCAGTTCAGGAAATGTCAACGCCCGAAAATTTTGAAAATCCTCCGGCTTGGGTCGAGACTACGAAAGTTTCAATCTGCAGAGCTTCAGGTTATCTTGCGCGCCCGGGCTGTCAGTCTGTGCCGTTGTTCTTCCCGAAAGGAAAATCTCCTACAGCTTCATGTCCTTTGCACGGAGGAAGTTACAGTGCTGCTGAAGATGATCCGAGAGGTCCGAGATTATTTTTAGTTGAAAAAGACGAGGCTTATTTAGCAAGACTTGAAAACAGCAGGAGCGAAGAAAGTTCATCTGAAGAGAGCGAAACTCCTCCGACACCGCCTCAGCAGGTTACAGCACCGGCAACTCAGGCAGCTATTCCGCAGCAGAATACTTCTAAACCTTCAAGGCAAGAGCCTAAGTTAAACGAAGTCGAGCAGCGTTATAGACAATTATTGAAAGAATACGGGCTTGAGTAAAAAAGGAAGTGAATTAATTTTTCATGAAAAAATTTTTGATACTTTTAATTATCTCTACGATTTTAATTTTAAGTTCTGCGGCCGCTTTTTCTCTTACGTTTTCGCTGGCTAACGACAACGCAAAATCTATAGCTTCGCGTGAAGCTTTAGCCCTGCGCGTTGAATTAAACAGGCTCGGAAGTTCCGGCGATCCTTTTGAACGTGAAGCAATTTTAAGAAAAATTATTGACATCTGCAAAGGCACTGAAGAAGCTGTCGCGGCTTACTGGGATTTATCTGATTTATATCTCGATGCTTTCCCTGACGAAATGAGAAAAGAAGCAAGAGAAATGTTAGAACTTTGCCTCAAAAATTATCCGGACTCTCCTAGAGCTTCAATGATTAAATGCAAACTAGCTGAACTCTATGACGCTGATGACCCGAGAAGAAGCGAACTTATCGCCCAAATTAAAAATGATAAATCGTTCCCGAAAATTTTAGTTCAAAAATAATTTTCTAACCCTAACTCCTAATTCTAATTATTTTTTTCATAAATTACAGATAAATCAATGCGTAATTTTTACGAGAACGTAGTATAATAGATTTTACTTAAAAAAATCTCATTGAAAAGTGAAGTGAACGTATTGATGTCGAAAAAAATATATTTTCTATTTTCGTTGATTGTTATATTTTTCCTTTGTTTGACTCCGCCGGCTCAGGCAGCTAAAAGAAAATCTAAGGCAGTGCCTAAACAGGTTAAACAGGAAAAATATCAGCCTGTCCAGCTTAAAGACGTAAATTCTTATCAGCTTGGGACAAATGAATTTATTGTGAAACTTTCAGGCCGCGACATTCCTACGCCGAGACTTGAAAGCGACGGAAATTATTTAACTGTAATAATCCCGGACACTAAGGCAGCTAATCCTAAGAAAATTAATTTGCTGATGTCGGAATTTCATCAAGAAGTCCCGGCAATAACTTATTTTAATATCAAAAACGTTTCTGAAGATATGCTTTGGCGGACGGAAATTGATTTAGAAACTAACCTTAATATTCAAGAAAAATCAATAACCCGAAGTTATGACGGTCTTTCCGTGAGAGTTAAATTAAAGCCCGATGATAATAATTTCGTGAAGTTCGTGCCTACTCAAAAAGTTATGAACGAACCTGAGGCTTTTCTGCCGTTTAGAATGTCCCATAAAATTAATACGGAATTTAGAGACGCTGAACTCCGCGACGTTTTCAGGTTAATAATGGAAGACTCCGGGAAAAATGTCATCATTGATAATTCATTCCCTAAAGATATAGTAATAAGTTTAAGTCTCGTTGATATTAAAGCCGAAGAAATTTTGAATTATTTAATGAACCAGTACGACTTGGCCTGCACCGTAGCAGGAAATAATACTATAGCTTTCGGAACCCGTGAAGCTCTCTATAAACTTTCCGGCAGCAAGGAAATTAAATCTTTCAAAATTGCTTACGCTGATTTAGCTTCTGTCGTTACCATGCTGAAAAATTTAGCCGCAGTAACAGACAAAGAAATTACTCAGGACGAACGAATGAGAACTATCCACGTAAACACTAATCCGGCAAAAATGCGTCAAATTGAAGATATTATCACACGTCTTGACGTTCCGGCACAGCAGGTTATGATTAGGGCAAGCATTTTTGAATTCAACGACAGTGTTACTAAAGACGTTCAGACTGCTATCGAGGCCGTTTACGATAAATGGACTTTCACGAGCAACCCTCAAGAAGGAACGGGATTAATTCAATATCTTGATGAGACTTATTTGTACGGAAAAAGCAATTTTAACAGGCAGATTACTGCAACTCTTCAGGCTCTCGAGAATAAAGGCAAGGGCAGAACTGTCGCTAATCCTTCAGTCATTGCAGTTGACGGCCAAGAAGCTACGATAAGCCTTAAGCAGGATATTTTATACAGTAAAGGCTATAACGAAAAAGGAAATGTTGAATGGGGAAGCGAAGAAGTAGGACCGGAATTAAAATTTACGCCCAAAATCGAAGAGAACGGTTACGTTTATCTCGACATCAATATTCAAACGGGCGATTATCTCGGCAAAGACACAGACGGAAATATTCAATCGACAACACGCGAAGTTACGACAAAAATTAGAGTTAGGGATGGTATGCCTTTTGTTATCGGCGGATTAAATCAAGACGGCCATATCGTAACTCAGGCAAAAATCCCGGTACTCGGCGATATTCCGTTAATAGGCGAGTTATTTAAGTGGCGCAATAATGAACATAATAAAACTCAAGCCGTTATGATCGTAACACCGTTCATTTTGAATTAGTGAGGAGTTAGGGGTGAGGGGTGAAAAAATCTCTAATCCCTCATTTTTTTATTTTTTTATTTTTATGAGAAGGAAAATTTTTAAGTATGAAAAAGTTTTTATTAGCAATTTGGGTTTTATTTGCAACTTCTATTTGCAATGCTGAAATAAAAAATGATTACGATTTAATTATCGCGGGCGGCGGCACTGGAGGCACAGCAGCGGCTGTTCAGGCTTCGAGGCTCGGTGTCAGCGTCTTAATCGTTGAGCCTACTTCAATGCTCGGCGGTCAGGCAACTGCTGCAGGAGTTTCAACTATGGACGACATGAGCAGAATTGAAAGCGGAATTTATAAAGAATTTATAGACCGCGTTAAAAATTATTATTCGGCCATGAAAAAATCTATTAACACTCCTTACTGGAAAGAACACGGAAAAGCCTTTGAGCCTTCAGTAGGCGATAAAATCTTAAAAGAAATGATTTCTGAAACGAGCGTTGATATTTTATTTCACTCGAATATTCTTGAAGTCAATAACGAAAAAAAATCCGTGAAAGTTCAAACTCCTGAAAATATACGCGAATTTAATTTCAAAATCTTAATTGACGCTACTGAATACGGCGATATTCTGCCTATGGCGGGAGCGCGTTATAGATCGGGAAATTCTATCAGCCCGAATATTAATAAAAATTCTTTCATTCAAGATATAACTTGGACAGCAATAATAAGATTTTATCCTGACGGAATTCCTGAAAAACTCAAAGCTAAAAATCCTTTGCCGGACTACGAACGAGGCTTGAAAAATTATAAAAGTTACGTTACTAAAAACGGCTTCGACTTTCAAGGAAAATATCCCGTTAAAATGCCCGTGAATTTAATCTCGCATAACGCTTATAGAGCCGTACCGGATTCTTTCACGCCTGGAAGTTATACGGGAGCGCGTAAAAATTGGGCAAAAATAACTAAGACCGGAGTAAACTGGGCTAACGATTATCCCGGAATGTATATGATAATGAACCATTACGGCCTCAACGTTATGTATCTCGAAGATAAAGAAGCAAGAGAAGAAATCGAACGTCAAGCCTTGATTAAAACTTTGAATTTTATCTATTATATTCAAAACGAATTAGGCGCAGACTGGTCAGTCGATGAAAATGAATACGGAGAACTTCCCGAAATCGTTAAAAATTGGAAAGATTTTCCCGAAGAATGGAAAGAAATAGCCCGCCATATGCCGCCTATACCTTACGTGAGAGAAAGCAGGCGCGTGCTTGGAAATTACACGTTAAACGCTAAGGCAGTTCATGAAAATTCTTTAAGCTGGAGGAACGGTCATAAAAATCAAGAAATAAGCGATTCTATTGCTATCGGAGGTTATAATCTTGACCTGCACGGCGGAGACGATGACGACGATATTGAAAATGAATTAGGCGAAAATCAGGCCGCAATCTGGGGCAATATGCCTCAAGGGCCTTTTCAAGTTCCTATGAAAATTTTAATTCCTGAAAGCTTAGATAATTTTATAGCTGCTGAGAAAAATTTATCGATGTCAAGACTTGTTTCGAGTGCCTTGCGTCTTCAGCCTATAACTATGATGACAGGGCAGGCCGCCGGAGCTTTGGCAGCAGTTGCAATTAAACATAATTTACAGCCCCGCGAAGTTAAAGTTATTCAAGTTCAAAAAATTTTAGCTGAGGCCGATGTAGTTTTGTCGCTTTGCAATTATTCTGACGTTCCGAGAGATCATAAAAATTTCGCTGCAATTCAAATTTCAAATTTATACGGACTTTTAAGGCCGAGAAGTTATCCCAGCATGACCGGAGCAAATATAAATTCTTCTGGGTCTAAAGGCCAAAAAGGACGCTTTGCGCCGGATAAATTCATAACGAGAAAAGAACTTGACGAAATGGTTGCACGCGCCGAAAAAATCACGGGAACTAAATTAAAACTTCCTCCGCTCGGTGTTACTATGACACGCGGAGACGCTGTCGAAATGATTGTGAATTTGATTAATTAATAACGATATACGATCATTAAGAAAGAAGCTCGAGACCGTATATACGATTTCGAGCTTTAATTTTGGTTTAGCAGTCAGGATTTTTGAAGATATTTATTCGCAGCACTTTGTGATTACTTCAGAAGCTTTTTTCAATAAATCGTCGGGAATGTTTAATGCCGGAAGAAGTCTTACTCTGTCTTTTGCCGTTAAGCATAAAACGCCGTTTTTAATGCATTCTTCAACAACTTCGCGCGCAGGTTTTACGGTTTTCAAACCCATCATTAAGCCCATTCCCGTAACTGCTTCAATGCCTTTGACATTCGCAAAAGTTTCAAATAAAAATTTGCTCTTGCGTCTGACACCTTCTAATAAATTTTCATCAATTCTTTCAAGAATACTCACAGCACCGGCGCAAGCTATAGGATTTCCGCCGAAAGTTGAACCGTGATCTCCGTGTCCTAAAGTATTTTGAACTTTATCGCCGAGCATAGTAGCACCTAAAGGCAAACCTCCGCCGAGCCCTTTTGCTGTCGAGACTATATCAGGCTGAATATCGTAATTCATGTAACTGTAAAGTTTCCCGGAACGTCCGTTGCCTGTTTGAACTTCGTCAACGATTAATAAAATATCGTTTTCTTTGGTAAAGTCCGCAACTTTTTTAACGTAATCCTGATTTAACGGAACGACTCCGCCCTCGCCTTGAACACACTCGATCATAATAGCGGCGGTTTTATTTTCTTTCGTGAGTTTCAAAATGTCATCGAAATTATTTGCCTCAGCGTGAACAAATCCCGGTGTTAAAGGTCTGAAAAGTTCGTGATAATGTTCTTGGCCAGTAGCTGATAACATTGAGATAGTTCTTCCGTGAAAACTGTTTTCGAGAGTTATTATCGTGAAACAGTCTTCGCCTTTAGTGTCGGCGGCGTATTTTCTCGCGGTTTTTACGGCGCACTCGTTAGCTTCCGCTCCTGAGTTTGAGAAGAAAACTTTTTTCATTCCAGTTCTGTCGCAAAGCATGTGAGCCAATTTAGCGCAGGGAGCAGAATAAAAAACGTTTGAAGTATGCTGAATTTTCGCGGCCTGTTCGGTGATAGCTTTCTGCCAGATTTCGTCGCAAAATCCGAATGAATTTACAGCAATTCCCGAAGTCATGTCTATATAATCTCTGCCGTCTTCGTCAGTAACGATTGAGCCTTTGCCTGAAACTAACGCAACAGGAAATCTGTTATAAGTACCGGCAACGTATTCATTGTCTTCTTGTTGAATTTTATTATTCATGAAAAAAATTCCTTTCTATAAAAAGTAAAGATCCAGACAGCCGCGCCGGGCGGGCGGGTGGGTGGGAGGCGCGGCTCAAAAAATTTAATCTTTTCTCTTGCCCATGAATTTGAGCATATATAAAAATAAATTAATGAAATCGAGATAAAGTTCTAATGCCCCGATTACCGCAATTCTTCCTGCAATAGTTCCGTCAATTTCCCAGCCGTAACCTTCAGCAAGATTTTTAATTTTTGCTGTGTCGTAAGCCGTCAAGCCCAAGAAAATTATTACGCCTAAAACGCTCGTAAGAAGTTCAATCATACTTGAGCCTACGAAAAGATTTATAACGAGAGCAATTAATAATCCCCATAAGCCCATATGAAGAAAACTTCCCATTGAAGTTAAATCGCGTTTCGTGTAAATTCCGTAGATGCTCATTGCCGCGAACATTCCTGCTGTCGTGAAAAATGCCTGATAAATCGAACTCGCCGTGTAAACTAAAAGAATTGACGAGAACATCAAGCCGTTCAAAACACTGTAACCCGCAAAAATTATTAACGCCGTTCCTGTCGAGAGTTTGTTAATCATTGAACTTAAAATTATAACGAGAGCAAGTTCAACAATCGCAATTACGATTAACGGAGCACTCGATGAGAATAACATTCGCAGCACTGACGGGCTTGAAGCCGTAAAGTATGCCGTAAAAGCCGTGATGATGAGGCCGAGAGCCATGTATTGATAAACTTTCCTGAAAATTTCGTTGACCGCCTCAACGCTTCCGGCTTGAGTTCCAGCGTAAGGCGCGTAACTTTCAAAACTTGTCATTAATTTTCAAATCCTTTCATTAATAAAATTAATTACAGTTTGGTAGAATATCACAGAAATTAAAAAAATATTTTAAGAAAAGGTGAAAAATTTTGGCTCCAAAGAAAAATATTGTTCATGAAATGACCCGCAGCGGTTATGAAAGATTAAGCGAAGAACTTACGAATTTAAGAACTCAAGGCCGTCAGGAAGTCGCCAAAAAACTTGAAGAGGCCCGCGCTTTCGGAGACCTCAGCGAGAACGCAGAGTACGCCGCCGCTAAAGAAGAACAGGCTAAACTCGAAGACAGAATAGCTGACCTCGAAGCTACTCTAAGCAAAGTTACGGTAATTGACGAAACTAAATTAGACACTAACAGAGCAGGCGTAGGCTTACGGATTACTCTCGAAGATTTAGACCACAACGGAAAGCAGTACACTTATGATTTAGTCGGCTCGGAAGAATTATCAGGCGCGGCTTTCTCTGAGGGCGGTATTCAAAGAATTTCGCAGAAAAGTCCCGTAGGCCAAGCTATTACAGGACATTTAGTCGGCGATGAAGTTATCGTGAAAATTCCGCGTGGACAGAGAAAATTAAAAATCGTTGCTATTGAAAAATATTAATTATTAATGAAAGAAGGCTTAAAGTTTTTATTATGATTAAACGCCCGCGAAGATTAAGAAAATCTCAGGCTATACGCGACATGGTCAGCGAGACAAGACTTGCGCCGTCAATGTTCGTTTATCCTGTTTTCATTCGCGAGGGAAAAAATATTATCGAGGATATTCCCTCAATGCCCGGCCAAAAACGTTACAGTCCGGACAAACTCCCGTTAATCCTCGAAAAAGCCGCGAATAAAAAAATCGGCGGTGTTTTATTTTTCGGTATTCCTGAGCATAAAGACGAGACAGCCTCGTCAGCTTGGGACGATAACGGCGTAATTCAGCAGGCTATAAGAATTTCTAAAAAAGAATTTCCCGATTTAACCGTAATCGGCGATGTTTGTCTTTGCGAATATATGTCTCACGGTCATTGCGGAATTATTCATGACGGAATTATTGAAAACGATTCGACTTTGAAACTTTTATCGCGCGTTGCAGTCTCTCAGGCTCGCGCCGGTGCTGATATAGTTGCTCCTTCGGACATGATGGACGGACACACGGCGGCAATTCGTGAGGCTCTTGACTCTGAAAAATTTTCAGATACTTTGATAATGTCTTACGCTGTGAAATATGCTTCGGCTTTTTACGGGCCTTTTCGTGAAGCTGCAGGCAGTGCTCCGGCTTTCGGCGACAGAAAAACTTATCAAATGGATCCCCGAAACGTCCGCGAGGCTCTCAAAGAAGCAAGGCTCGACATTGAAGAGGGCTCGGATATTATCATAGTTAAACCCGGTCTTCCTTATCTTGATGTCTTAAAGTCCGTGAAAGAATCCTGCGATATTCCTGTAGCTTCGTATTCAGTGAGCGGTGAATATGCCATGATGAAAGCCGCTGCTGCTAACGGCTGGCTCAATGAAAAAAATATCGCTATCGAGTCAGCTTATTCAATCGCACGTGCCGGAGCAGATATTATTATCTCGTATTACGCTCTGGACTTGGCTGAATGGATTTGAAAAAACAGTGAGGAGTTAGGAGTGAGGAGTGAGAAATGAAAAAAATTAAATTCACGAAAATGCAGGGCTGCGGAAATGATTACGTCTATGTAAGCTGCTTCGAGGAAAAAATTTCTAATCCCGAAGAATTAGCGAAAAAAATTTCAGACAGACATTTCGGAGTCGGCTCTGACGGTTTAATTTTAATTTTGCCGCCGCTTGATAATAATTCTGACGCTTTCATGCAGCTTTATAATTTTGACGGCTCTAAGGCTTCAATGTGCGGCAACGGAATACGCTGCGTAGCTAAATATATCTACGATCACGGAATAATTCCGAAAGAAAGGCGCGAAACTTTTATCGACACTCCTTCGGGAATTAAAAAAATTTCGCTCGAAATTCAAAACGAAAAAGTTATCTCCGCGACCGTAAATATGGGAGAAGCAAAAATTACAGGAAAAATTCCTGAAGAAATTTTAATTAACGGTAAAAAATTAAATTTTATCGGCGTTGATGTCGGAAATCCTCACGCGGTTTATTTTCTTGAAGATAATCCCGAATTAAAAAATATTTTTTCATGGGAAGACTCAAAATTTAATCTCGAGGGGAAAAATTTTGAAAATCATTCCCGTTTTCCTGACCGTGTTAATTCTGAATTTATCGAAATTATTTCGCGTGATGAAATTAAAATGAGAGTTTTTGAGCGCGGAAGCGGAGAAACTTTAGCCTGCGGAACGGGAGCAACTGCTTCGGCTTTTGCAGGTTTTAAGGCAGGGAAATTAAATTCAAAAGTTTTAGTTCATTTACGCGGCGGAGATTTGAAAATCGAAATTAAAAACTCTTGCTGCTTCATGACAGGCGCGGCTGTCGAGGTCTTTTCAGGTGAAATTAATATAATTTAGATGAAAATTTTTACTTCCTAATTCCTACTTCCTACTTACTACTTGCTTTTTTTGTGTTATTATACGGAAAATTTTAAGGAGGTTAAAGTTTGTCCGTTGTTACGATAGTAGGTTCACTAAATATAGACCTTGTTATACGCGCTTCTCATTGTCCGTCAAAAGGAGAAACAATTATAGGCGGTCCGTTTGGAATGGCAGGAGGCGGCAAGGGCTCTAATCAGGCTCTTGAAGTTGCCCGTCTCAATGCACGCTCTTATATTATCGGCTGTGTCGGCGATGACGATTTCGGCCGTCGTTTGCGTTCCGTCTTAACTGAAAACGGCGTGGACTGTTCTCATCTTCAGACTAAAAAAGAATCAGCTACAGGCACTGCAGTTATTACAGTTACAGACGAGGGAGAAAATTCAATCATAATTGCTCAGGGCGCGAACAATTTATTAAACGAAAAAGATATTTACGACGCTAAAAAACTTTTTGAGTCATCGGACTCGGCTCTCTTTCAAATGGAAAGCCCAACGCCTACAGTCGTAGCAGGGTTGAAATTAGCGAGACAAACAGGCTGCAGAACTTTTTTATCAGCTGAACCTCCGTTTTCACTTCCAAATGAAGCATGGAAAAATATTGATTATATGATCCTAAATGAAAAATCATTGAGCTTTTATACCGGTAATCACGACAATAACGCCGATGTAGAAACAATGGCACGCGAACTTTTAGCGCGCGGAGTCGGCTGCCTTGTCGTAACTCAAAGTTCTAAGGGCGGAATGATTATCGAGCGTGAGGGCGAGGCTTTTTCGTTTGAAGCTTTTAATATTCGTTCAGTCGACAACACCGGAGCGAGAGATGCCTTTTGCGCGGGCTTATGTGTAGCTCTCGGTGAGGGACGGCCTTTGAAACTTGCTGCTAAATTCGGCTCGGCGTGTGCCGCTTTAGCATGTACTAAAATCGGGGCTCACCCTTCATTGCCGTGGCGGCATCAAGTAGGGGCATTACTTGGAGAGTCTGCCATTGATTATTACGAGGATTAAAAATACAGTTAGGAGTGAGGAGTTAGGGGTGAGGAGTTAAAAAATTTAATTACTCTTGAATTTTCATTCCTAACTCATTAATTAAGAAGGGAAGTAATTTATTTTGCAAGGCTATAATTATTTATTAAGCCTTTGTGTAATCTTGATGTCAACAAAAATTTTCAGCATACTTTCACGGCGCGCCCAGCTTCCTCAGGTTGTAGGCGCGTTGATGGCCGGATTATTTTTCGGGCCTGCTGTGCTTGGAGCGTTGACAACAAAATATTTTGGAGTTCAATTCTGTTTAACTCCGTCGCCTCTGTTAAAAGATTTAGCAGAACTCGGCGTTATAGTCATAATGTTTACGGCCGGAATGGAGACGAATATAGACGAACTTAAAGCGTCAGGAAAATCCGGCTTTTTAGTTGCGTTATGTGGCGTTATTGTTCCGCTTGGAATGGGAACGGCCTTAATGTTTATCTTTGATGATAACGCTACGTTTGCTTCGGCTGTCTTTGTCGGAGCGGTTTTGACAGCTACGTCAGTTTCTATCACTGTTGAAACTTTGAAAGAGCTCGGAAAAATGTCTACGAAAGTCGGCAACACGATTTTAGCAGCGGCCTTAATAGACGATATTTTAGGCTTAATCTGCTTGACAATAATAACGGGTATGACCGGCGGTGAAGTTGATTTAACTCAGACTTTCATGAAGATAACGGGCTTTTTTGTTTTTGTCGGGCTTATGGGATTTTTCTATTATCACTATATGTTATTCTCAGATTTTTTATTAGCCTCCCGAAATTTAAGACGTTATCCGGTCTTGGGCTTTGCTTTCTGCTTATTTATGGCGTGGGCTGCTGAAGTTGTTTTCGGAGTTGCAGATATAATCGGAGCGTTCGCGGCAGGAATGATTATAGCTATATCCCCTAAGGGGCAGTATATTGCGAGCAAGTTCGATACTATAGCTTATTTATTATTGACCCCGATATTTTTCGCTAATATCGGCCTTGAAGTTACGCTTCCTCAAATGAACGCGGATTTAATTACGTTTACAGTTGCTCTCGTTATAGTGAGTGTAATTTCAAAATTAGGCGGCTGCGGATTGGGAGCAAAATTATGCGGTTTTAATCCCCGTCAAAGTTATCAAATCGGACTCGGCATGGTATGCCGCGGAGAGGTTGCTTTAATCGTCGCTGGTAAAGGTATGGCCATGAATTTAATTGACGAGAAATTTTTAGGCTCGATTATTATCATGATAATCGTCTGCACGATAATAACGCCTATAGTCTTAAAAAGTGCGTTCAGAGGCAAAGACGACGCAGGCGACTCAGTCTTTGAAGATAAATTCATGCTTGGAGAACAGGCTGACGAAATCGAAGAAGATTTATTTAACAGGCGTATGCGTTTATCAAGCCGTTCATATGAATAAGGAGTTAGGAATGAAAAAATTTTTATTATTAACCGCGTTTATTTTTATATTTTCGAGTGCAATTTTTGCGGCTGATATTGAAGTTTGGCAGGATCCTTCATTGAATTTTTCGGAACTTAAAAAAGTTTTCATTATGCCTTTTGACTTAAAACTTGAAGCTAAAAGTTCTTTAATGCCGGCCAAGCAGCAGAACGCTCAGATTTTTTCATGGGCTTCTGACGGAATTAACTCATCGATGGGCAAAGGCAAATTAACTATAAAAACTCTTGACGCTTTAACCGAAGATATGAAGTTTATTTACGGTGATCAAATCCCTGAAGGCCAAGAATTTTTCCGGGCTGCTTCAGAAATGGGCTACGGGGCTTTTATAAAAGCTGAATTGACGCAGAAATTTGAAACTGAACACGTCCCGGAGTCTACGAGAACTTACACGGAATATAAAGAAATTCAGAAGCGCGACAAAAACGGCAAAATCATCGAGACTTTAAGAATTCCGGAAGAAAAAATTGAAGTAATTCCGGCTCATGATGTTACATATTTAAGCACGAACTTTGAACCTAAAATTTTCTTGACGAATGACCCGGACGGCGATCACGTTGCGGCGGCTAAAGGCTCAATTTACCGCGAGTATCAAGGCGGGCCGGTTATGAAAGTTGTTGAAAATTTAGTTAAGGCTTCAATGAAAGATCTTTTTAAGCACGAAGAAATTAAAGATAAAAATTCTAAATCAAAACGCAAAAAATAAAAAATAAAAAAGGGACTGTTTATTCAGCCCCTTAATTTTTTATCTAAATTTATTTCTTTCCGATGAAGTACTGCTCGTTCCATTGATAATAAGGCTCTGAAAGAATTATCCCGGAAGGAACGTCAATAGCGGGAATGCTGCTGTCCATGTTGCTCTGGAACCAGAAAACTACATCAGCGCGGCCGGAAGTCAAAGCTGAAACTCTTGCGCCGGTGTCAACGTTCACTAATTTGATATTAACATGAAGTCTTTTGCCGATTTCTGCAAGCAATGCTGTGTTGTAGCCTGCAGGAGTTCCGTCAGCCGCTACATAGTCGATAGGAGGCATATCGCCGGTTACTGCTACTGTGATAGTTTCAGCACCGTCAAAATTTTCAAATTCTACGGGAGCGATATTATTAATATCTAATTCATTGACATATTTATTCTCAATTACAGCTAAAGCCCCGTTGTTTTTCATGCCGGTGATAGCTTCGTTAAAACGCTTCTGAAGGTCTTTGTTTTTTTCAAGAAATGCGCAGTTAAAAGTGCAGGCCGATGAGATAAACCACCAGTCAAGGCCTTTTATTACGTATTCTTTGTTGTTGTTCAAAACGAACTGTCCGACACAGAGAGGAAGTGTCATTAAGAGGAAGTATCATTAATTCGATATCGCCTCTGTCCAAAGCCATCTGCATTGTTGCGAGGGAGTCGTAATATTTGATAGCAATGCTGGTGACATCAAGACCGATATAAAATTCTCTATGAAGGCTTTCCTGCATGAGCGCGACTAAATCTTTTTCCGTGAAATTCAGCATACTGTGTCTTCCGACTATAACTTCAGCTGAAGCCGTTGACGCTAAAACCGTCAAGACGATTAATGAGAGTGCAAAAATCTTTTTCATAAAAAAATTACCTCCGTTAAAAATAAATTTTAATAAAATTCTTTTGGTGTTAGAGAAAATTTAACATATTTAATTAAGTTTTTTTTAATTTCTAATCTCTAATTGTTTGCTAAAATATCGCAGGGTGATTTTTTGAATGGAAATAACTTTGAATGATTCTGAATATTTTGTTGACACAATCTCAAAACGGGTCGGGCAGTTATTACTCGAACGCGATACTTTACGGCGCGAACTTTCAAGACGCTCGGACGGAAATTTAGAACATAATAAAGCTTTTATACGGGGTTTTCAGGAAAATATAATTTCAAGCGCAACAGCCTGTGAGCGTATCGCAAGGCTCGAAAGAATTTTATTAATGAGGGATTAAAAAATCATGCGGACTTCTCGTGATGTTTATTTAACTATAGGCAAAGGCTCTTACACTTTCAACACCCCGATAGAAAACGAAGAACTTGACAGGATAAAGAGCCTCATTGATGATGCTTGCGGAGAAATCGTCAAGGGTGCAAAACAAGAAGATATTTTAATGATAACCTGCGTAAGACTTGCTTATGCTCTCGACAATGTAAACGAAAAATTAAAAAAACTTTTAGAGAAAATCGATGAGGCAAATTAAAGAATGAATATCTTTGATTTTTTACTCGGTGTTTTAATTTTAATTGGAATTTTTTCCGCTCTGAAATACATAAAACACACTCCTCACTGCGAACATAACTGTGATGAGTGCAGACATCCCTGCAGAGTAAGGAGTTAATTTTTAATGCGGAAAATTTTGACTTCAATCGCAATTTTTATATTAGCTGAAAATTTTTCATTTGCGGCAGAAATTCCGAGAGCAAATTTAGACGAGGCCGAAAAATATTTTAATAACGCTTACGTTCATTTTATGCGCCGCGATTATAGAGAAGCTCAAACATATCTCGATCAGGCAATTAACGAAAATACTTACATGGTCGACTATTATTTATTAAGCGCGTTAAATTTAAGCCGTATGGGCGACACCGAAGGCGCAATGTCCGCGATAAAAAGTTATCTTGAAGTCCGCCCTATGGATAATTCTGCACCTCGAATACAAAATTATTTTGACGAACAGGACAGAGTTTTGCAGACTGTTTTAGGGACTGCCCCCGTTCCCGTTAGCTGGCGTTACGCTGAAACTACAGTTCAAACAGAATGGAACACCGGCTATACTCGTCCGTTCAGCATTAAAGGCTTGGGAAAAATCAGCGCGCTTGGAGATTTAGTCAGTATTCCCGACACATTCGGCGACAGAATTTATATTCATAACGGAACAAGAAGCCTTGTAGGCGGAACTTTTGCAATAGGAGCAGTTCTGCGTGAAATTGAAATCCCTTCGCCTGTTATCGCTATACCGGTCGGGGACGGAACTTTTAGAGTTTTTACAAGCACAGGAGATTTATATTTACTAAAAAATATTGACGCTAACACAAACGCTAAATTAACTTCCGGAGATTATTCGGAGCTTATTACAAATTTGCCGTCATTTGTTGTGTCGGACGCTGAAATAATTTCAGAAAATTTCTTTGCAGTCTCAGACCCTGCCGATAGAAATATTGCATTTTATAATCTAACTCCGACAGGCTTAAAAATGAAAACTTGGGAGCCTCCTGAAGAAATCGGCGATTTATTATTTGAGCCCGTTGCTATTGCAGGTTATGCAGATTGGCTTGCGATAGCCGACAGAGCCAATGACAGAATTTATTTATTAAACGCTATAAGCCGCGAATTTTTTGATATTAACGGAGTTTCAAAACCGCGTGATTTAATCTGGTCATCATTCGGAGATTTATTTGTATTAACAGAAAACGGCGAAATTTTTGACTATACGATTGACTTCGGCACAAGAACTTACGTAAATAAAAACGGAGGAGCTTTATATTCAGGGCTTGAAAATATCTGGTCGTTTTTTCATTCTGCATTCGGCGATATAAACTTTATGGATATAGGAGCGTCAAGGATTTTCAAAGCTATAATGATACCGGCGCGCGAAGATGTACCGGGATTTTTGAGCATTTATAACCCCGTCATTACAACTAATACTGAAAATAATGAAAGTTTTGTTCTTGACGCAACTTTAATCACGCCTTTTACTAATTATTCTCATAATACAAGAGTTATAGCTCAGTCAATTTGGAACGAAAGAAATATGCGCTGTAACGTAGCGTGGCTGAGACCTAAAAATTTTGACGCTCTTTTAATCCATGCACCAATGCCGAGAAATCAGGCTTTTCCGCTCAACGTCAGACCGGCTCAGGTTCGTTCAAGTATTGATATTCACACTGTTTTATCTTCATTTTGGCTGCTTCATAAAGATACTCTTACTAATGTAATTATTGACGCTTCTTTGCCTATAAGCGATGATGATTTATTGATGTTATTAAAATTCTGCGTGTTAAACGGGCTTGAGCTTGATATTTACGCCCGTGATGTCCCGGCTTTGGGATTAAAAAGAGCGAGTGCTTTCACAGGGGGCAGGACGATTTATTCTCTTGCAAATACTATAAATCTGCCCGTAAAGACTACACATTTACAAATTCAAATTCCGTTGCCTTTAGAGTTATCATCGTCAGGTTATCCCGGGCGTTCAATGCTTGCTATGTATCTTGACGCTGGATTAATTCAGTCAAGGGCTTGGATACCTTTATATCCGGATATGTTCGAGACGAATCAGTGAAGAAAAATTAAAAATTTTTTCGATAAAACTTTATTATGACTAAATAAAAGCACGATTTTTGTAATAATAAATGTAATAATAAAAATCAGTTCCCGGTCTTTATAAAAAGCTGAGAACTGATTAGTTTTTATTATATCATACCTGTTAATTTTGTCATTTCCTCTAATAAATCCAACGGGAAAGGCGGCAAAGCTAACGGTTTCATTGCAAGCGACATTAATTTCATCGGATTATCATCTGCCGCAATACGATTAGAACTAAGTGCTCCGCAAATTTTACAGCGGTGAATAATTGCCCACTCACCGTTTTTTCTTACCCATACTGCTATAGGTTCCATAACTCCGCCGCAGTCTGCTGACCTGTCGCCGGGCTCATTATCTAAATGCTGGCTTGAGAGACAGTAAGGACAATGATTGCGGTGTTGAGTTCCTGCGCCTGATGATACTACAAGTCTTCCGCAAACTTTGCAAGTAAAAGCATCGCTGCATGAGTGTGTCTTGTAATAATTTTTTTCAAAAGATTTTTTCTTGTTTTCCCTGTTCATCGGGATTATTTCCTCCTCAAAATAAAAATCAAAACTTTTGGGAGGCTCGCGGAATACTACAGCAAAACCTCCCGGCTATACTGCAATATCCATGAATAATTTGTTAATCAAAAAACATTCTCCTTAAAATTTATTTTACTGTCTTATATATCCCCACTGATTTTCAACTTTTACTGCCGCAAATCCCTCACTGAAAGGCCGTGCGTCTTCAAATTGCGGAGAAATTTCCCAATCGCCGCGGACATTTACATAACCCCAACGGGCATCAGCCGCCGCAGGTGCTACTGCATCGCCGAAATTACGCAAATTATTAAACCATCGAGGAATTGCAAATTTATTCTCAATGCTTATAAATCCCCAGCCACGATAACTCCGCTTAGTTCTGACGGGTGCTAATCCAAAATTAAAATCTCCGGCTTCGTAATATGCAGGTGAAATTACAATTTTGCCTTCTTTGTCGATAAAGCCCCAGCGGCCTTTAATGTTTACTCGCGCTAATCCTTCGTGAAATTCAGCGGCATACAAAAATTTAGGCTCAATTACAAAATTTCCGCGCATGTCTATATATCCCCAAAGACCGTCCCGAGCCATTACAGGAGCTAAATTTTCTTTGAAAGATCCTGCGCGCAGAAATGCCGGTACTATAACATAATTTCCGGCTAAATCTATAAATCCCCATTGGCCGCCGGTTTGAACTGCCGCAAGTCCCTGCGAAAAAGGCAGACCGTTTGTAAAAAATTTTTCAATCCTTTCGTCTGTGTCCTCGTCAATGCGAGTGAAAGCCGCTGTGCCTTCCATATCTATATAATGATCTCCGACAAATGCAAATCCCTCCGAAAAATCTCCGGCTTCAGGAACTCTATGCACAAGAGGTACAGCAATTCTTCCTAAATAATCTATATAGCCCCAGCGGTCATCACGTTTAACGGCGGCTAAACCCTCGTGAAAATCTTTCGCAATTTCATATTGAGGCTGTATCGTAAAAAATACAGGGCCTGTACGGGCGGCCTGAGCATTTCCGCAAAAATAAAATAAGAACAAAAACGAGATTAATACAATAATCTTTTTCATTTCTCATTCTTCCGTGTTTGCGGGCGTCCGGCGTTGTGCTTTACGGCGTTCTAACTCGTCAAGAATTGTCTTTCTAAGTCTTATTGACTGCGGAGTAACTTCAACTAATTCATCGGCTTCTATCCATTCCATAGCCTTTTCAAGCGACATTCGGCGCGGTACATCAAGTTTTGTCGTAAGTTCTTTAGTTGCGCTCCGGTGGTTAGTCTGCTGTTTTTTTTTCGTAGGATTGCACGGAATATCGCCCGGACGGGAATTTTCTCCGATAATCATTCCGCTGTAAACTTGTTCAAGAGGCGATATAAACAAAACTCCTCTATCCTGCAAATTTTCTAATTGATAAGCTGTAGCTTCGCCCGTGTCAACGCTGACGAGTGAGCCGCGGTTACGTGTGATTAAATCTCCTGCCCACTCTTTATAACCGCTGAAACAGTTTGACATAATTCCAAGTCCGCGTGTATCTGTCAAAAATTCGCCCCTGTAGCCTATGAGGCCGCGAGTAGGAATTTCAATTTCAATTCTTAATAAACCTCTGTCGGGGTTATCGATGTTCATCACTTTGCCTTTACGGCGCGACATTTTTTCAAATACAATTCCCTGATATTCTTCAGGAACGTCAATAGTAACAAGTTCATAGGGCTCGCACTTAACGCCGTTCTTATACTCGATAATTACTTCGGGCTTTGAAACGCAAAACTCCATTCCTTCGCGGCGCATTTCTTCAATTAAAATTCCAAGCTGCAGTTCACCGCGACCGGAAACTTTTACACCGTCAGGACGGCCTAAATCTTCCATACGGAGCGAAACATTAACGTGCATTTCACGCTGAAGACGGGCTTTTAACTGTCTTAAAGTTACAGCCTGACCCTCACGGCCTGCAAAAGGCCCTGAATTTACTAAGAAAAACATTGAAACAGTCGGCTCTTCAATAGAAAGAGGCTTCAAAGGATTGTCGGAAATTTCATCAGCGCAGAAAGTGTCGCCGATGTCGATTTCATTAGGCCCCGTCAGCCAGACTATATCGCCCGCGCTGACTTCATCAACTTCAACTCTATCAAGTCCGCGTGTTACCCATAATTGAGCAACCTTAGCATTTTCTTTGCCTGTAATCTGCCAATCGTCGCCGCTGTGATCCTGAGTGTTCCATTTCGTTGAAACTCTTACGAAAGGCTCGGACTTTTTAATATGTCCCTGCAGAATTTTTCCGCATCCTATTCTGCCTACATATTCGTTCCAAGCGAGAGTGCTTACCTGCATTAAAAAAGGTTTGTCGGGGTCAACGTCCGGTGCCGGAACGTAATCAATAATAGCCTGAAATAAATCGTCCATGTTATCGCGGCGCGGGTCGTTCAAGTCCTTTACAGCCCAGCCGTTTAAGCCTGAACCGTACAAGACTGGGAAATCTGCCTGCTCGTCGCTCGCTCCGAGTTCAAAAAATAAATCGAAAGTTTGATTTAATGCTCTGTCGGGGTCTGCTCCCTCGCGGTCAACTTTATTAATAAAAACTAAAGGCTTCATTCCGATTGATAAAGCGTGCTGTAAAACATAACGGGTCTGGGGCATAGGGCCCTCGTTAGCGTCTACGATTAAAATAACACTGTCAACCGTTGATAAAATTCTCTCGACTTCGCCGGAAAAATCCGCGTGTCCGGGGGTGTCGATAATATTAATTAAATATCCTTTCCATTCTACTGTGCAGGGTTTTGAACGGATTGTTATGCCGCGTTCGCGCTCTAAAGGGTTATTGTCCATGACGCGCTCGGCGACTTGGGTATGAGCTGCAAAAGTCTGGGCGGCGCGGAAAATTGAATCTATTAAAGTAGTTTTGCCGTGATCTATGTGGGCAACGATAGCTAAGTTGCGAATGTTCTTTGCGTTTTGTGATTGCATAAAAAAATCTCCTAAATAAAATCCCAAATAAAAAATAAAAAATTAAACTTTTGAATTTTATCATATTAGAAAATAATTATGAGTAAAAAAATCTCCCCGCCGGTGTTCAGGCAAGGAGAAATTTTTTGTTGTGCGTTTTTTTCCTTTTGCGTGTGCGTTTTGTTTTAGCGTTTCTTAGAGGTCTTCATGAAGGCCATGAAAGCTGCTAATGCTCCTAAACCGAGTCCGAGTTCGCAGCCGCCGCTTGAGCTTCCTGAGTTATCATCAGTTTTTTGAGCCGCAAGAGCCGTGAGAGTTTTTTGGTCTTCTTCCGTTGCGTCAACAGTTATGAAAGCAGAGTCGTAAGTCTTGCCAGCTACCAGGTAAGGTACGACTTTCATTTTGCTTGCGTTGCCTTTGACTACTGTCGTAGGATTGCCGTTTTTATCTAAGAAAAATGCTGTGCCTTCTTTATCATCAGCCGCAAGTGAAGCTGTCTCCGCAGTAGCTGCTTCCTCTATTGCTTCAGTAGAAGACCAGTAACGCAGTCTCTGACCGGGAACAAGATTCCTCATGTTTATATTCATCGGGAAGTAGCCTGTAGTTTTAGGTCTGAGCGCGGGCATTCTTGTCGCTAAAGTTACGCCGTACCGAGCTTCTGTGTTAATAACTTTCGTCAAGTACTCTTTGATAGCGTTGAACAAGTCCTGAATAAATTCGGCCTGCGCTTCGAGCAATGACGGAACAGAAGCAATTTCGATATTTTCTTCGGTAGCCTGCTGAATTTCGTTCGGGTCAAAGTCTGCCGGAATGTCAGCTTTTGCGTCAGCATCAACATTGCTGAGATTGCTCAAACTCGACACGATTGCGGCCTGCTCTGTATCATTAGGTCTTCCCGGCTCTGTAGCTTTGGGAGCTGCTGAAAGATTATCGAGAGCCGAGAGAGAACTGTTATCCTCGAATAAATTCGAAGCCGCCGGAACTTCCGGATTAGACACCCTGCCTTCTTCAGCTTCCGTTGTCTTCTCAGCCGCGATTTCTTTTTGATTCTGAACGAGAGCCCTTACTTCTTCTTCAGTGAGCGGGACGGTTATATTTGCATTTTCGAGGGCTTCTTTTGCCGCTTCGATTGCGTTCGTTGTTTCCGGAGTGCCGTCGCCCTGACTTTCTAAAGCCTCGTTATTTGCCTCTTTAATTTCTTCGGTCGTGGGTTCAGTGTCGGTATTGGTCTCATTGTTGCCTGTACCTGTACCGCCGCCGGAGCCGCCGCCGCTGTCTTCAGGTGCAGAGGTAGTCGGATTTGTACCGCCCTTGAACTCTATTTTTACAGCAGAGGGGCTTGTTACTTCTACTCCGTCAGCTGTAACAACGCAGTAATAATATTCAGTGCGGTTAGTTTTATCCGTAATGGGTACATCGTAGGTTGCTGTTGCTGTTTCTGTTGTTGTTTCTGCTGTCGCGAATGTTCCCTCAGACCCCACTTTTGTGCCGCCGGTTGTGGTGTTTGTCTTATTGAGATACCATTGACATTTATAACTAGTAAGGAGGTACGGATTTGTATTCGTCAACGTGGCTTTAAGTTTTGGGGCGGTCGGTGTTTCTTGGGAGAAATCAACTGTTGTGTCTGTTCCTTCTACAGCAACGGTCGGCTTATCCAAAGTTACTTCACTAAAATCAAGAGTATATTTTACAGTAGTAGAAGTAGAATTTTCGCCAGTTTTTGTATACTTGATAGCTATATATTTTTTAGCTGTATTACTGTCGGAAAGATTCGCGTAAAATCCTTCTTGTGTTTTATCATCGTTAAATATCCCAGTCCCGGTAAATTCAGAATCAGTTATCTCAGAGTTACTAAAAGCATATGTAATTGTGTAATTAGAAGAATTATCACCATTTGCTAAATTCGGTATAAAAGGGCCAATCCAATAGCCGCCAGCACTATTTGCATTTTTATGATATTTCAGATTAGTTGCACTTAATTTTATAGTACCTCCACCGTTATTATCGCTATTTGCAGTGAATGTTAAGCTGGGATTACCTGTTGTAAGTGAGGTTAAATTTCCAACTCCATGATCCACAAGATTTGCAACTTGAGAAGGTGCAGTGGTAGCTAAATTCGCCTACGCTGTGCCCGCTGTAAAAACGAGTACGCAAATATATTAATTCGTCTCATAAAAACATCAATTCCTTTCAAAAAATTTTTATTGCGTAAAAAATTTTACCCCCCCCCCCTTGAAATTGTCAAAAATTTTTTTGAATTATAGCTAAAAAACTTAAAAAATGTATAATATAAAAATTATGGCATACGATGAAAAATATAGAAAAAGAACTTTAGAATATTGGCATGAAGGGCACACGTTGGCACAGACTAAGAAAGTCTTTAGAGTGTCTGTAACGATAATGTATAAGTGGGAAAATCAGTTAAAAGAAGAGGGGAACTTAAAAAAACATCCCGTTAAGCGTTCATTTAGGAAAATTGATCCGGAAAAATTAAATTTCAGAGGGAGATTTTTTTAATAAAGATTTTAAGAATTTTTTTCATGAAATAATTAAACCTCCTTGAGAGTTTTTAAGTAAATTTTAGCACATGAAAATTTTTGCGGAATTTATATTGCAGATTAATATCCTTGACAAAAACAAGTTGGGGGGGGGGGTAAAATTTGAAAAATTTTTATGATAAAGGAGATGTCGTCAATGAATGCTAATGATCCAATCGAAGAAAAAGTTGCAGAAGGAAGTATAAAAACTGCAGTAACTTTAGGAGGAGCTGCGCTTGCAGGTGGTGCTGTATCATCTGCTATGGCTTCAGGCGGGGTTTTAGGAGCAGTATTCACTGGTATTGCAAACGTCATAGACGGAGCTGTGGGAGGAGCAGTAGTCGGTGGAGGTGCGACAGTTGCAGCTGCTACAACTGCCGCAGCTATCGGCTCAGTTTCCGTAATTGCAGTACCGGCAGTGGCTGGGGGCTGGCTTGCTTATAAACTCATCAATAAGATTTGGCGTTAGAGGAGATGTGTTTTTAATGTATTCTAATGAAGAATTAAATAAAATAATCTCAGACGCTGAAAGCGGCGATGAGTGTGCTAAAAGCGTTTTATATAATTACGGGCTCATGCTCAGACGCGGTGTTCCCAAAAATTTGAAGAAAACCATCGACATTTGGCGCAAAGCTGCTGAACTTGAAATACCTGAAGCCGCAGGAAATTTAGCTGAATTATACAAAGCAGGCAGTAATGACACAGGTGATAACAAGGTCGAACGCAACCCAAAAGAAGCCGCAAAATATTACAATCTTGCCGCTGATATACTTGAGAAAAATGGACAGCTTGCAAGCGAGGCTCAAATAAAAGATTTGAGGGAAAGAGCTGCTTCTTTGATAAAAGAGTGATTCAAGTTTTAATTTATTTTTTATCTAAAATCTACAGCAGGCTGCTCAACACGTCGGCCTGTTTTTTATTTATCAAATTTTTTTGTGTGTCATTTTTGTGGGTAATTTTATCGAAAAATTTTTTCGTTTTTTATTTCAAAATTTTTCATGAAGATTTGCGGTTTCAAATTAAAATTAAAATTTTTGTAGTAATAAATGTAATAATAAAAAATAATTTTCCGCCCCATGCCGAGAAATTTATTGTTAGTATTATATCACAAAAAATTTATTTTCCTACACAAAATCTATTGAACATAAAATCTAAAAGTTTTTCGTTAGCACCGCCGGTATCGAGGCCGAGAACACGCATTAAAATCACCCGTGCATCATTCAACAAACCTGCAATAATATCAGGCTCTGAAGAATTTAACGCAAGTCCGTGAGCTTCACGGATTAAATTAAGGCTTTCCCGAATATCGTTAATCTGAAAAGCTGAAGCATTAAGTCCGCCGCCTGCTGCCGGAGTTTTTACGGCTTTATTGTAAATTGCTGATTTTAATTCCTCAATGCCCGTTTTATTTTTTGCAGAAACATGAACTTTTGCAAAATCAAAATTAAAATTTTCAGCTTGTTCTAAATCCGACTTGTTAATAACTACGATAACGCGGTCATCAAGTGAATTTATAAAATTTAATTCTTCAACTGAAATTTTTTTCGAGCCGTCAATTACAAACAAACATAAATCGCTTTCATTAGCAGAATTTTTAGCGAGTTTAATTCCTTCAGCTTCGATAATATCTTCAGTTTCATGAAGTCCTGCAGTATCTGAAATAATTACGGGCAGAGAATTAATCAAAAATTTTTCGCTGATAATATCGCGCGTAGTTCCGGGAATTTCAGTAACGATCGCACGTTTTTGCTCTAAAATTGCATTTAATAGTGAAGATTTACCGACATTAGGACGGCCTGCGATTGTAATTTTAACGCCGCTGTTGAAAATCATTCCGGCTTCACAACGCGATAAAAGATTTTCGAGCAAGTTTTGAATTTCAGCTATTTCGTGAGCAGAATTAAAATTTTCGTCAAAAATTTCGCCCTCCGGAAAATCCAAATTAATTTCAAAATTAGCTTGAACGTTTAATATTTTGGTATGAATTTCTTGGATTTTTTCAGAAAGTCCGCCGCTTAAAGTCCTTGCTGATGCCTTTAACGCTTCGAGGCTTTGAGCCTTAATTATTCCTAAAACTCCTTCAGCCTGCGACAAATCTATACGTCCGTTAATAAAAGCTCTGCGTGTAAATTCCCCTGCCTGAGCCAATTCAGCACCGTTTTTAAGCAGAAGTTCAAGACACAAACGTGCTATAAAAATTCCTCCGTGTGTATGAATTTCAACGACATCTTCGCCGGTATAGCTTTTAGGCTTTGCAAAATGAACGGCTAATACGCGGTCTAAAATATTTCCGTCATCACCTGCCCGTTCGGCAGACGGGTCTATTAAATTTGTTAAATACAATTTTCCGGGAATATCAAAACTTTTCCGCGTTAAGATTTTTGCAGAAATATTGACGGCCTCAGCACCGGAGACGCGGATTATTGCTATGCCTCCTTCACCGAGAGCCGTCGAAATTGCTGCTATTGTGCTTTCAACCAAGCTTCTGCTCCTGCGCGGCTGCTGACCTGCCCGATACCAACGGCCAAGTCGAGCCCCTCTAATAATTCTCCAACGCGGCGGCCAGGCTTCATGTTCAAAAGGTTCATGACTTCGCGGCCTGTCATATAACGCTGTGCGCCCTCAGTTTGAAGTCTTACGTTGTTGAAACGCCTCAAAACCTGCTGTAAATTCCAAGTGTTATCTTCAAGGACTTCACCGTACTTTTCCGTTACGTTTTCAGATTCTACAACGCATTTAGCGAACTCTAATGCAACTTCAATAGCTTCTTCCGAGTATTTAAGGACATCTCTGCAAAATTCAAGTTCGCTGACGGGTTTGTAAAAATCTTTGAAGCTGTTAATAATTGCAATAACTTCATCGATAGTTTCTGAATTAACATTCCAGCGCGTTAGATAATCCACGACAAGCCTGTCAGTGAATTTATTTCTGTCGCTGCCGTCTAAAGTTTTTGTTCCTATGTTGCCGAGCAGACCTGCTAACACAAATGCGTCGCTCTGCATTAATTTATTTGTATCAAATTTCCGTTCGATGACTTCAAGGACTTTCAAAACGTGCTCGAAAAGCCTTTTATCGCTCTTCATGTCCTCTAATTCTTTCAGGAAAAACGGAAGTAAATCATAAGAATCACAAAGATGAATAAACTTGTACGGACGGCGTTTAATGCCTTTCATAATCTCGCGTCCCCAGCGTTCAGGCGGGATTTTATCCATTCTGTCGACGTGTTCAGTAAGAAATTTACGGACATCGCTTTGTGTTTTCCAGAAAATATCCATTTCGAGTTCCGCTGAAAATCTCAGCATTCGCAAAATTCTCAAGGGGTCATCGGTGATTAAATCTACATTGTCGCCGGTGAGCCTTATTACTCTGTTGCGAATGTCAAAACGTCCGCCGAACGGGTCAACAATTCCGCCGTCGCTGCGGATTGCGATAGCTTCAATACTTAAATCTCTGCAGGCTAAATCATCTTCAATCGTTTTGCCACGAAGACTGAAAGCCCTGAACGGAACGCCTAAAATTTCACCTCTCAAAGCCGGATAAGGTCCGCGTGCGTCAACAGTTCCGGTATCGAGTTCAAGAGCAAGGCTGTACATATCATCAGAGTCGATCGCCAGCGTGATTACGTCCGGCTGAATACCCATTTGAAGCATTCGTACAGTGTCGCCGACGAGCCAAGCCTTAGCTTTTGTTTCTTCAATTTTTTGGAGAACATCAAGATAGTAACGCATAAGTGTTCATCTCCTTTTATAAAATTAAGTTTTTAACAGCTTCCGCTAATTTTTCAGGCGCAATGAAATTTGTATTTATACAAAGATCATAATTCGCCTTGTCGCCCCATTTCTGTCCCGTATAAAACTCGTAGTAATCGGCGCGGGATTTGTTAATCTGCTCGATTCTTTTTGCGAGTTCTTTATCGGTCATTTCGTTTTGTTCATAGTCTTTGCTTTGATTTTCGCGGCAGCGTTTAATTTTGCTTTCCAAGTCCGAATATACAAAAATTCTAAACGGATTTAATTCGCGTAAAATATAGTCTGCTCCGCGTCCAACGATAACGCAGTCTGAATTTGCCGCAACTTCACGGATTATATTATGCTGCTCAGCCTGAACTGATTGGCCGTAGTCAGGCATTATTGCAAAAAAAGTTCTTCCCGTATGAATTGGAAACGGGATAATAGGCTTGTGTTCTGCAATATTCTGAACATATTTTTCAGATAAAGATGTGCGTTTGGAAATCTCGATTATAATTTCGCGGTCATAGTAAGGAAAGCCGATTAACTCAGCTAATTTTCTTGCAAACTCGCGTCCTCCCGAACCGAACTCACGCCCTACCGTTATAATTTTGTTCATGAATTTTTCAGCTCCTTCCGAATTTAGTTTTCATGAGCAAAAGTCCTAAGAAAGCCAAGCACAACAAAACATTATTGCTAACATTACAACCGCTGCTGTCATCAGCAGAATTTCCTGACGTTGAAGATGCCGCTATGCTTATAGGCTTGCCGCTTAAATTTGTTGATGTAAACGTCTTTATTACCGTATCATCTTCCATATTTAATAACGAAATTTGTTCGCCGATTATAACACCTAAAACATTGTGAGACGGGTCTTTTACAAGCATAGTTTTATCGCCTGTTATACCAGTGAGAGAGGCTACAGCTGTATCAGTTGTAGAATTTTCGTAATGACGGAGATAATTAGTTTTTACTCCGTTGTCTTCGGATTGGGTTATGTAATAAAAACCGCTTCCGGTATCCTGATGAACTGCAACGACAGGATAATCACTCGATACTAATGAAGTTGTACTATCGCTCTTTACATGATAAACGCCGTCAGAACAGCCGACTGCAAGCCTTGAATCGCTGATAAAATTCATTGAGTAAGCAGTTTTTTGAGAGTTTTTAATTTCCCATTTCCCTGAGTAAGATGAATCCGGTCTTAATGTTCCTTCAAGCATCATAACCATGTCATTAGAAACATTATTATTCAGATTTACAAGCAGATAAACTTTGCTGTCGCTTTTTACAACCGCTTTAATTTCAGGATTGGGCGCGTAAGTTTCGCTCTGATAAGTGTAAGAGTTGTAAAGTCTGAAATCCGAAGTTTTGTATTCTCTCAAAGTCGCTCCTGTTGCAAGGTATAAACTTCCGCCGCTGTTAGTTCCGCATATAATAGGCGTTCCGTATGTAGCTTCTAAAGTTATAGCTTTATCATCGATAGGGTTTGAAAGGTTTGAATATGACGAAAATCTCACAGCTGTATCGCCCGAAACTCCCGCGCTTTGCTCGATCGGTGTGATAAAAATAATTTTGGAATTTCCCTCGCCGTTTGAAGTATTATTTTCCCAGTATGAAGCAACGACAGAGCCTGAACTGCCTGCGTATTTATTTGCAGATACATCGGCACTTTCTATGCTGTCGACCATGATAAGCCCCAAATTGCCGGCTTCAGTAGTGTAAAGAACATGAGCCGAAGCAGCCGTGCATAAAATCAGCAAAATTATTAAACTAAAACAAATTTTTTTCATGTTTGTATATTTCTCCCTTTGTTATTTCTTCTTGGCATTAGAATTTAATTCGTTGACGGTTTTAGTAACTTTTGTAACTAATTTTTTATTTCCGGCACTGTAACGCAAAACTCCTTTTTTCCAATCTCCTCCGGCTTTTTTCATTCCGTCCGAAAAAATTTCAGTCCCGTAAAAAATATTTGTCCTTGCGTCAAACATATCGGAAGCCTTTTTTACCTTTGGAAATCTTTGTTTTATTGCCTTTGCGTGAACTTTCCAACGGATTTGCATTAAACCGTAATCGCCGCCCTTTGATACAGCTTTATTATTAACTGTAGATTCATGAACAATTAAAGCCGCTATGACATAAGGATCCTGCTTAAATTTTTCGCCCGCCTCAATTACGATTGAAGAATATTCCTGAGCCTTTTTCGCACTCAATGACGGATTGACGCGGGTAAATAAATTCGCGATATTAGCAGCCTTTGAAGTTTGAGCTTCGGCCTGCCTGTCTGCAGACACGGCAATGCACGCGAAAATTAAAATTAATAACAGTGCGGATAAAAATTTTTTTCTAATGTCAAATTTTTTCATACTTTATTCTTTTTCATCTTTCTTAGCGTTCTTGGCCTTGAGTTTTTTCATGTCGGTGCGGAGAGTTTTCAAGCCCGGTTCGCCTAAAACTTCGTTGCCTTTTCCGTAACGCTGGACAGCTTCTTTCCAAGTTCCGTCCTCATCGGGAGAATAATCGCCGATAGCTTTTCTTAAAGCGACTAAAGCAACGTACATATCTTTAACAGCGTCTAAATATTCGGTCTTGACTGACTGATAAGCCGTCTGGGCGTTGATTAAATCGATCTGCGCTCCCATTCCTTCGCTGTACATTAATTCTGTAATTCTTAATTCTTCTTCGGAACGTTCGACCTGAATTTTTTTATCCTGCTCGGCGGCGGCGGCGTTGCGCCAGTTATTTATAGCTACGGTAATATCGCGGCGTGTACTTTCTTCAAGGGCTTTCAGATTAGCTTCGGCGGCTTGAATTAATCTATCCGTATTCATGACTTTATATTTCGTAGTGTTTCCGTCAGTGAACGGCAGATTTAACGTTAAAGACGCTCCGGCCTGATGTTTATTCGGTGTCGTGAAAGTATCGGGGTCTGACCACGGAGTAAACTGGAAAGCAAAATCAAGCGTGGGTGAAAGTCCTTTCGCTGTAAGTTTTTTCACGAGTTTCGAGCGTTCCAAGTTTATTTTAGCGGCTCTGACATCGGGACGGTATTCGAGAGCGTCATCGTAATTTAATTCGACATCAAAAACCGGAACCTGCAGTTCTGCTTCAACGGGTTCAACGTCAAGACCTCCGGCCATTAATGAAAGTTCTGCTAATAAATTCAAGTAAACTGTCTCAGCACTTTTTACAAGACTTCCGGCCTCGACGACTTGAGCATCGCTTCTGACTATATCAAGTCTCGGGACTAATTCCTGATTATATTTTTCCATCGTAATTCTGTGGTTTTCACTGCGCTGAGTGAGAATGTCCTTTTGAAGTTTAACGTTCTCACGGGCGAGTACAGCTGACCACCAAGTTTCTTCGGCGGCGGCTATCATTGTGTTGACGGTGTCGTCGAAATTAGCGCGTGAAGCCTCGTAGCCTAAAATATTTTGCTGTTCGTCAAGTTTATAACTTCCTGAAATATCAATTCTTTGCGAGAGCCTCAAAGCTAAATTTCCGGCGGTTACATTATTGACATCGCCCTGTTTAGTCGCGTAAGAAAGCGACGATGAAGCAGAAGTTGATGGTCTTTGATAACCTACAGAGGCCAAGACGGAATAATAATTAGCCTCGACATTTTTGACACTCGCTCTTAAAGAATGATTATTTAATAAAATTTCTTGAATATACTGCGGCAAAGTCATTGAAACCCGTGCATGGGCAGGGCTCATTAATAAGGCCGAGATTATCAGCGTATAACAAAGAATTTTATATTGCGGGATTTTCATAAAAAATAAAACTCCTTTTCTTATCATTTTGAAAATTATTTTTAATTATACATTAATTCGGGAAAGAAATAGCCGCGCTCGGGTGGGCGGGTGGGAAGAGCGCGGCTAAAATTTATTTTAATTTCAAAAAATTTAGTCTTAAAGCGTTCGTAACAACACAGAAACTTGAAAGGCTCATAGCAGCAGCCCCAAACATCGGATCAAGTTTCCAGCCCCATAAGCCTGCCGCTAAAGGTATTCCGATGACGTTATAAATAAATGCCCAGAATAAATTTTCATGAATATTTCTCAAAACTGCACGGCTCAATTTCACAGCCGCCGGGACATCTTTCAAACTGCTTTTCATTAAAACAACGTCAGCCGCGTCAATAGCTATGTCAGTTCCTGCTCCGATAGCTATTCCAGTATCAGCGCGAGTCAAAGCCGGAGCATCGTTAATTCCGTCCCCGACCATAGCAACTTTGAAATTATTTCTCGCTTGAAGTTCTCTAATCGTGCTTTCTTTACCGTCCGGCAAAACTCCTGCTATAACTTCATCTGCTCCAGCCTCTTCAGCGATTGCCTTAGCTGTCTGTTCATTGTCGCCCGTAAGCATAACGACTTTAATTCCCATTTTTTGAAGTTCTGAGATTGCGTCTTTGCTGTCAGGTTTAATTACATCAGCAACGGCGATTGCTCCTAAAAGTTTTTCACCTCTGACGAATAATAACGGGGTTTTCCCCTGTCCTGCTAATTCTTCGGTCTGCTTTACGAAATAATCAGCGACTTTGAAATTTTCTTTTATAAATTTAACGCTTCCGCCCGTCAATTCGATTTCGTCGTCAGCTATCATTCCTTTTAAGCCGCTGCCGGGAATTGCTTGAAATTTTTTAATGTCGTCAGGCTCAATATTATTTTTATTAGCGTATTTAACTATAGCTTTTGCAAGAGGGTGTTCGCTCTTAGCTTCGAGTGAACAGGCAGCCGCGATTAATTCTTCGGGTCTTACATGAGGAGCTGTGATAATGTTCGTAACTTCAGGTTCGCCGCTTGTAATTGTTCCGGTCTTATCGAGAGCAGCAATTTTAATTTTTCCGGCTTGTTCTAAAGACGCGGCAGTCTTGAATAAAATTCCGTTCTTAGCTCCTACTCCGCTTCCGACCATGATAGCCGCAGGAGTAGCAAGTCCCAAAGCGCAAGGACAGCTGATAACTAACACAGCAATTCCGTAAGATAAAGCATCGCCGAAAGATTTCCCCGCAATCAGCCAGCCTATGACGACTAAAACCGCGATTAAAATTACAGAGGGAACGAAAATTCCGCAGACTTTATCGGCAGTTTTTGCTACGGGAGCTTTACTTGCGGCGGCATCGCTCACCATTTTAATAATCTGCGATAAAGTTGTATCTTGGCCGACACGTGTAGCTTCGCATTTTAAGAAGCCCGATTGATTTAACGTAGCTGCTGAAACTAAATCGCCAGCAGTTTTATCGACAGGAATACTCTCGCCCGTCAAAGCCGCTTCATTAACCGCGCTTGAGCCTTCAATTATTACGCCGTCAACGGGAATATTCTCGCCCGGACGGATTACAAAAACATCGCCGGTTTTAACCTGTTCGACAGGCACGGAAATTTCTTTATCTCCCCGAATTAAATTTGCAGTTTTCGGAGCGAGTTTCATTAAACTTTTTATAGCGTCAGTAGTTTTTCCTTTTGAGCGCGCCTCTAACATTTTTCCGACAGTTATTAAAGTCAAAATCATTCCGGCACTCTCGAAATAAAAATCGTGAGTAGAAAATTTTTCCGGCTCGTTAGTCATCACGAACAAAACGAAGACGCTCCATAAAAACGAAGCCGAAGCCCCGACAGCTACGAGAGTGTCCATATTAGGGGCAAGCTGTGCTAAAGTCGAAAATCCTGAAATAAAAAATTTCTGATTTATTACCATTATTATTCCTGCTAAAATTAATTCAGCGAGGCCGACAGCAACGGGATTATTATTAAAAAATTCCGGCAAAGGCAAATTAATCATGTGCCCCATCGAGAAATAAAGCAGAGCTATTAAAAATATTAATGAAGCCGCTAATCTTTTTTTCAGTCTCGGAGTTTCTTTATCGGCAAGAACGTCATTTTCTTTCTCGTTCCTAACCCCCCGCCTGTCAGGCTGGCAGGCTAACTCCTCACCCCTAACTTCTAAAGACGCTCCGTAGCCTGCTTTTTCGACTGCCGCGATTATTTCTGACGAGCCCGCTTGGCCTTCAACTGTCATAGAATTTGTTAATAAACTCACGACGCAGGACTCAACGCCGGGAATTTTTTTCACGACTTTTTCGACACGGGCAGTGCAAGCCGCGCAGGACATTCCCGTGATGTTATATTTTTCTGACATAAAAATTTTTTCTCCTTTCAAGATTTTAATTACGCCGGATTAATTCCATTTTCGCTGCCGATGAAAAGACGGCTTGAAAGCATTTCGCCTAAGCTGCCTGATTTTTTTGCAATATCAAGCATGGCATTGATATGAGGATTATCACGTTTTACAATCATAGCGTCATTGATATTCATGAAGACGGCCGCAAAACTTCCGCCCATGATTTTTAATAATTTTTCGCAGACTCCCGGATAAAACAACGCAAGAGCCCCGTTAGTTGTCATTTCAGTTGAAAGAATAAAAGCTCCGGGTAGAAATTCACCTAATAAATCTTCGCGTGTAAATTCGTCATTGAGAAAATCAACTTGCTTGTTAATTTTGAAATTATAAACGACGGCAGGAAAAATTTTCGCGGTATTTTCGAGGGCGTTTTTCATGACCTCGTCAACTTTGTCCTGCATATTCCAACGCAGTAACTCATCGCGTCTGATACGGCTTGAATTTATTCCGCCTTTTTTAGAGTGGCTCAGAAGATGATATAAAACCAGAGCAACATCGCCTGTACGCCTGTAAACATACTCGCTTAACTCGCTCATGTAACGCTTATAATTTAACGGACGGATTATAAGCTGTTCGCGCATATCTTCATAGCTCGAAGTCCCGCGTTTCAGTAAAGTTTCAGGCAATACTCCGGAAGAGTCAACATTTCCGATTGTTTCTTTAATTTCGTTGAAAGCCTCATCGAAACCTTTTTCTTGGGCTAATTCGTAAGTTGATTTTAAGTCGATACGCTGAAGAATTTTGACTTCGCTGCTGCCGTTAAAATCTTTCTCGAACGTCATAAAATCTTTCAAAAGGAACGGGCTGTCTTGACCGCTGAATCTTTGATTCGTTTCGATTATCCATTGAATCATCTTCGGGTCGTTCGATGTGAAGCCTTCAGGATAAAATTTTATATTTTCTTTTTTATAATGAAGTTCTTCTTGAGCTTTTTGAGTTAGAGTCTCAATAAATTCGTTGTAAGTCAATTTATTTTTCTCCTTAAAAATTTTTTGCTGTAAATTTCAAAATTATAGCTTAAAGTATGCTAAGATAATTAAGCAATTTAATTTTTAATTTCAAAGGAGAAATTTTTTTATCATGGCGAACATAGTAACGTTAGTGATGGAGTCCCGTGAAAAAACAGGCAAAGGCGAGAACGGCAGAATTAGACGCGCCGGTTACGTACCCTGCATTATTTACGGCCCCGAAATCAAAGAAAACATCAAAGGCAAAATCAACATGCGCGAGATCGAAAAGATTTTGGCCGGACGCTGGGAATCAACACGCCTTAATGTCAAACTTCCTGACGGAAGCGAAGAACTCTGCATTATCCGTGAAGCCCAGAGACATCCTATTACGGATATGCCGCTTCACGTTGACTTCTTGCACCTCGTTAAAGGCCGCAAAATTACGATTAAAGTTCCTGTTGAAGTCGTCGGACGCGAAGAATCACAGGGCGTTAAAGACGGCGGTGTACTTGAGTTTACTCACGAACTTGAAATCGAAACTCTTCCGATGAGTATTCCCGATGTCATTACGATTGATGTTTCAGGACTTAATATCGGCGACGCTGTTCACGTCAAAGATTTGAAACTTCCTGAAAATGTTGCAGTCCTTGCCGACCCCGAAGAAGTTGTCGCTAATGTCGTAACTTCACGCGGAGTTGAAGATGCTGCTCCTGAAGAAGAACAGCCCGCAGCAGCTGATGTCGAAGTCGTAGCTAAGGGCAAAGCCGCCAAAGAAAGCGACGAAGAAGAGGAGAAAAAATAACTCATGAAACTCATAGCCGGTCTTGGAAATCCCGGAATTGACTACGCTTTTACCCGGCATAACATGGGCTGGCTATGCGTTGACCATATTGTGAATAACAAAAATTTAGGCACGCCTCAAAATAAATTTCACGCTGAATTTTGGAAAGAAAATAATTTAATTTTTCTAAAGCCTTTAACTTTCATGAACTCAAGCGGAATTTCTTTAAGCGAGGCCGTGAATTTTTATAAAATAGATTTAAGCGACGTTTTAATAATTTACGATGATATGGCTCTGCCTTTCGGGAAATTAAGACTTAGAGCTTCAGGTTCTGCAGGCGGTCATAACGGATTAATTTCGATTTTGGGCGCGCTCGGAAGTATTGAAGTTCCGCGTTTAAGAGTCGGAATAGGCAAAGCCCCCGGCGGTATGATTAATTATGTTTTAGGACATTTTAACGAAGACGAAAGAAAAAATCTGCCGGACATCGTAGACAACGTTGAAAAAGCCGTAAATATTTGGCTCGATAAAGACATTCAAAAAGCAATGACGCTTGTAAATGCAAGTAAGAATTAGGAGTCAAGGAAGTAGGAAGTTGAAAGCCTGCTTCTTTTTTTATAAATTAAATTTTAGGAGGCTATATCATGAAACAGGAACGGCGAAAATCTTCAAATGTGTTACTCGATACAGCTTTGCAGGAATTTTACGGCGCGGCTGACGAAATGGGCTTAAGCGAGAAATTAATTTCAATCTTAAGTCATTCCGAGCGCAGAGTTCAAGTCTCTATCCCTGTCGAAATGGACGACGGAAGCGTGAATGTCTTTGAGGGCTACAGAGTTCAACACTCTACAGCTTTGGGACCTTCAAAGGGCGGTATCCGTTACGACCCAGAAGTCGATATGGACGAGTGCGAAGCTCTTGCGATTTTGATGACGTGGAAATGTTCTTTGGCCGGTATTCCTTACGGCGGCGGTAAAGGCGGAGTGGCCTGCGATCCTCTGAATATGTCCGAAAAAGAAAAAGAAAAATTATCGCGGACTTTCGGTGCCCGGATTGCCCCTATTTTAGGAAAATGGAGCGACATTCCTGCTCCCGACATGAACACAAGCGGCCAAGAAATGGTGTGGATAGTTGACACTATCTGCAAAATGCGCGGCGATTTAGAACCTGCTTTATTAACGGGAAAGCCCGTAACTTTTTGGGGAAGTTACGGACGGCATGAAGCAACAGGGCGCGGCGTGGCGACTTGCGGACTCGAATTCATGAAAATTTTAGGCAAAAATTCTAATCATGTTACCGCTGTCGTTCAGGGATTCGGCAACGTCGGAAGCTACACGGCTAAAACTTTAAGCGAGGCCGGAGTAAAAATCACAGCAATCAGCGACATCACAGGCTCATATTATTCCGAAAAAGGAATTGACATCGAAAAAGCCTTTGAAGTCATTAACTCAAATCCGAAAAGATTATTAAAAGACTTCGAGAAGGCCGGAAACTGCGAGAAAATCGAAAATGATTTATTCGTTGACGCTGATTTTTTATTTCCCTGCGCAAGGGACGGCATGATTAACCGAAAGACAGCCGACAAAGTCAAAGCCCGTTACATTGTTGAAGGCGCAAACGGCCCTGTTACTCCTGACGCTGATAAAATTCTTGCGGATAAAGGCGTTGTAATTGTCCCGGACTTTTTAGCGAACTCCGGCGGCGTTATAGGCTCTTACTTTGAATGGGCTCAGAACTTGCAGGGAATTTTCTGGAGCGAAGACGAATATAACGACAAACTCGTCAGAATAATGAAAGGAAATTTCAAGCGTGTCTGGGATTATTCCAAGGCCAAGAAAGTAACAATGAGGCGCGCTGCTTCAATGGCTGCTATTCAACGGGTTGCTGATGTCGTGAAAATGCGCGGAACGTTTTTGTAGATGATATAATTTTAATCACTAAAAATTTTCCCAAAATTTTATTTTTTATTCAGGAGGTTTATAAATGAAAAAATTCTTTTACCTTTTCGTACTGCTCTGCGTAGTCTTAGCTTCCGGAGCTGCTTTTGCGGCTGACGACTACTGGAACGATGAAATTTACGCAAACATCGAGAAGACTGTCAAAGACAACACACCGACATTCCCGAATGTTGATTTTATCGTTACTGAAGGCAAATACGCCGGACTTGTCGAAGACGCTGAAGAAGAATATTTCGTTGCTGACGGCGACAAAGCTCACAAGAAAATGACTCAGCCCGTCAAAGATTACACGAAAGCTATTCAGACAGCTATCGATGACGCAAGCAAAGCAGGCGGCGGACGTGTCGTAGTTCCCGCTAAAGAAGGCTCAACACGCGAAAATCCGACAGTCTACTACACAGGCTCAATCGAGATTAAGAGCAACGTCAATCTTTATTTAGCTGAGGGCACGGAACTCCGTTTCATGAGAAATATTTCTAATAAATATTATCCTATGGTCTTAACGAGTTTCGAGGGCAACGACACTTATAACTATGCCGCTCCGATCAGGGCTTTCCACGCTAAAAATATCGCTTTGACGGGCAAAGGAACTCTTAACCCTCAGGCCGACCCCTGCAACTGGCAGGCTTGGAAGCGTGGAACTTTCGGATTTCCTAATCAGGCTGAAGTCGTTGACGTTCTTGTGAAACAATGGAGCGATAAGGCTGTTCCCGTTGAACAAAGAATTTTAACTGACGGCGTTACTCCTGCACCTGCAAAAATTGCTACAATGACTATCGATTGGAACGACATCGAAAAAGTTGAATACATCGACACCCCGAAAGACGTTAAGCCGCTTCGTTCGCTTTTGAGACCCTGCACAGTCGAGCCTTACGCATGTGAAAATATTTTGCTTGAGGGCGTAAGAATTATTAACTCTCCTATGTGGGAAGTTCACCCGCTCCGCTGCAGGAATGTTTTAGTTCGCGGCCTCGAAATCGATTCGCACGGCTCAAACAATGACGGCGTAAACCCTGAATCAACTCATTTCGTTATCATTGAAAACTGCTCATTCAGCACCGGCGATGACTGCATTGCTATCAAGTCCGGCAAAAACAGAGACGGTTACAATCGCGGCAAAGTCGGCGGAGAATCCTGCGGAAATATCATCATCAGAAACTGCGTATTTGCTGACGGACACGGCGGAGTTACCTGCGGTTCAGAGTGTACCGGCGGAATCAGCAACGTTTTCGCTCACGATAACCATTTCGACAGCATGGAACTTCAGCAGGTTTTGAGATTTAAGACAAATTCCTATCGCGGCGGACTTATCGAAAATATTTACTTCAAAGATAACACCGTTGCTAAATGCTCAAACGCTTTAATGTACGGCGAAACACAGTACACTTTGGGCTCGGCTCAAGACAAAGAAGGCGACTTAGGACCTTACACTCCTCAGCTTAAAGGCGTTTACATGTCGAACATCACAGCCGGAAAACCTGATGCTCCCGTAATGGCCAAGAACGCAATTTTATGGAAAGCCTACGAACGCGCCCCGATGACTAATATTAAAGTCAAAGACGTTACAGTCTACGGAGTTCAGAACGCTGTAAGCCTTTCAAACGTTAAAAATTTTGAGCTTCATAACGTCAAAATCAGCCTTGTTGACAAACCAGCTGAACTTGAAACTTTCAACACCGAAGCTATCGAAATCGACGGCGTTAAACTTTCAGCAGGCGGCAAAGAATATTCACTCGCTGAAGGAATTAAACTCGACATGCCCGAAGACTTTGACAAGAGCAAAAATGTTGTCGTAGCAGGCGTAATCACTACGAAAGACGCTGCTTTCAAAGACGGAAAAGGAACTGTTAAGGCCTATCTCGATCGCGGAACTCTTGAAGCAGGCAATAAAGCCCCGGTTATTACGCCTTACGATGCCGAACTTAAAGACGAGGGCAACGGAAAATATTCATTCAGAGTTAGCGTACCTTTGACTGATAAGCCGGATTATCAATACGCTTACAGACCCGACACTGAAAAAGAAAACATGCTTCCGGGCAATCATATTCTTTCAATAGTTGCGACCGGACTTCCTTACGATCAAAACACTTGGAACTATAACGTTAAATGCAAGTAGGAGTTAGGAAGTAGGAAGTTAAAAAAATAAAAATTTCCCGCTCTTAAAAATTTCTTAAAACTCACGAAAATTTACAAGTCCCGATGAAAAGTCGGGGCTTTTTTATTGCATTTTCTGACTAACGTAAACTAATTGCGCGAAAAACCTTTTTAATTCCAAAAAGTTTTTGACAATTTCAAGGAGGGGGTAAAATTTTTTACGCAATGAAAAATTTTTTTGGATAATAGTCAATAAAGTGGACACGATAAAGTGAAATAAATAAATTTTTCATTTATTTTTTCTCCAAAATTCTGTTTCTTTCTCATCAGGAGAAAGCCCGCCATTAGCTTCATGAGGCCGTTTTTTATTATAGTATAGTCAAAGAACTTGAAAAATTGAATAAATAATATATTCAAAGCACTTAAAAAATAACATTCGATTTCATAATAAAAGTTAAAAGTT
>CAMVMK010000008.1 GCA_947168585.1 uncultured Fretibacterium sp. | reverse complement strand
TTGAGATTGTTCCTTAGCTTTTAGTACTTCGCTTTATTTTTTCACGCTGTATTTTTTCTTTTTACTTATTACCTTTATAATTTATAAAGGCTTCTTCAAAAGATTTCCTTGTCAATAAACTTTTTAACTCCGTCGCCGCTATCCCGCAACGACAAGAGAGAATTATACGCGAAATTTTTTTATTGTCAACACTTTCACAAAAAATTTTTTTTCGAGTTTATAAATCCTGTTGATGACTAAAAAAATAAAAGCGGCCTGACTTGAAAATCTGACCGCTGATTTTAATTTTTTTCAATTATGGCTCTCTTTCAACAACTTTTTCATTTTTATTTTTTCCTAAGAAACTTAAAACTTTAATTCCTATGACTCCTTTTTCTTTGCAAAAAGTTTCATCAAATATCAATGTCTTGCTTGGCATTTTCCAATAAAGAAGCGGTTCAGCAACATGAACATATTTTCGATCAAGTTTTTCTTTGACTTTCTCACTCATATTAGGAAGATAATAATCAATCATCCATATATACTCATCGGAATTATTTTCATTCCACGTCATGCCGTGTGCGCCATAAAGTTTTTTCCGAATCTCTTCACTGTTAAAGCTTTCATTAATTGTCTGATAATCCGTCAAGTATCGTCCGCCGTGTCCATCTACTACACCAGTTTTATAATTATAATTACCGACAGGCGGCGTAGGCGGATTATTTACAACTTTTAGACCACTCATATTTAGATATGGTATCAAATCTTCAGCCCTAATGACTCCATATGATGATGCTCCTCCTTGATCTTCACGGAAACCTGATTTTCTGCCTGTGGTATTTCCTTTTTTTGTGCCATATTCACTTTCAATCATTCCATCATATAGAACTATAGAAGTATGATCGTTATACCAGCTTACTGCTGCTCTTTTCCAGTTTTCGAGATCCGCTAAAATTCGTGCTGCTTGAGCTGAGCTTACAATTTCATCGCTTGCGAACATTACCGCAGCCGCTAAAATTCCTATAACTACGATGACTATTAAAAGTTCAACGAGAGTGAAAGCCTTACGTTTAAGTTTTTCTATTTCACGCGTTACAGTCATGATAATTTCTCCTTAATTTAATGGGATAATTGAGTATAACGTCAAGAAAAAACGCTGTCAATTAAAAATTTTTATTGCAGGAGACTTAAAACAGAATTAGGCAGTTGGTTAGCCTGAGCAAGCATTGACGTGCAGGACTGATTCAAAATTTGAAGTTTTACGAGTTCCATCATTTCTTTAGACATATCGGCGTCCCTGATTCGGCTCTCGGCGGCTGTGAGATTTAGGCTCGTTACCGTTAAATTTTGCATCGTATGTTCAAGGGCATTTTCATAAGCACCGATTTTGGCGCGCTGTGAAGAAATTTTATTAATCGCGCTGTCTATAAGTCCGATTGAACGTGAAGCAGTTTCGCGTGTCAAGACGTTTACTTTTGAAATTCCGAGTGCTTCGCTTGAAGAGTCGCCGAGATTAACTAAAAAATCTTCGCCTTCGTTTGCGCCGATTTGAAAAACCGTGCTTGAGTCTTTCAAATGAATTACAGCCGAGTAATTTTCATCGTGAGAAATTATAAATCTTTTCATTGTTTCGTCCCAAGATGATTTTAATCCGGCCATAGGATCAATTTCAACATCGACATTAGGAGCGATTAAATTTTTGAAACACGGCGAAGTTGCTTTTACGTTCGTAACGACAGGCACACCAGTGTGAGCGTCATAGACTGAAGCCGTGTAGCGGGTTTCTTGAGATTCTTGAATCGTATTGAGGCCGAGAGCGTTCAATAAATCTTCATCGCCGGAAAAATAAATTTCGCCTTCCATTCCCGGAATTGCAGAACGGATTAACATCGTTGAGTTAATTTCATAGCCGGTTAAATTTCCGTCATCGTCATAAATCGGATTTTTTTCATATACGCTTTCAGAAGAATTTTCCGTGCCGTCAGAAATCGTGCAGAATTTATTTTTATTATCCGTGTAACGCGCTTGGCCTAAATCGTCGGCGATTGCGTCATTAATTTTTTTCGCTACGTCCTGCATAGTGTCATGTTCATAGAGAGTTACGCTCGCAGTTTGCCCGTTGCCCTGAGTTATCGTTAAAGTTTGAGGCTGTGAGATTAAAAATTTTCCGCTCGGATTATAAAAATTTGAAATTTCTTTGAGCGTTTTATAATTTGTAACTTCTTCGGTAGTTTCTTCTATATCGTAACCCGTTATGACTTCGACTTCTTCGGTGTAAGTTATCATGGGCTTGTCAGGAATTGTACTCGCTGACGGAACGGGAAGATTCGCATCGGGATTGACACTGCCTGAATCAGGATCGCCGCCCCAGCCGCAACCGATAGGCTCAGCTTCCTGCATGTCAAGAAGATATTGATTTGCGTCTAAATATCCCGGCGGCATATGTGAAAAATCCGTTTCGCCCTGCGTGGCCGTTATTGAAACGCCCGAATTAATATTGATTACCCCGGAACTTCCTTCGGCATCGCCGCCTATACCTGCTGCTCCCACTTTTGTAATTACACCGTATTCTTTGTAAGTTCCCGAACATGTTCCGCCTGTCGCGTTTATAGTTCCTCCTGTAATATTAATATTAATGACACCGTTTGTGTTACTGCCTCCAATGCCTGCGCCTGCATCTTTTGAAAACGATAAATGTCCTTCTGGAATCGTTGAAGCTTCAGCGTGGGTTAAAACTTCGTCCGAATAACTTCCGCCAATGGCCGTGATATTTCCTCCGTTTATATTAATAACTCCCTCTACAGCTCCCCCAATGCCAGCCGTTGCTGCACCGCCTTCAGCTATTATTGTCCCTCCGTTTATTGTAATTGTTTCAGCATAATAAGAATGGAATGATGAGCTGCCTATTCCGGCACCTCCTGCACCCCCTGCAGCGTTCAGTGTTCCGCCCGTTGAAAAGTCTCCTGCTTGGCTGGTGATTGTTAATTCTGCTAAAGTACACACTTCAAGACCGCCAAATCCTGCTCCGCCGTTTAGCGTGTTATTCCCTGATAAATAAACATTGACACTTGCTCCATTATTGATAGACATTGCAGGAAGTCCATAAGTACCGACATAAGCATTATCATAATCAAATTCGCCAGTAGCACTGTTATCTATTACAACATCATTCAAAAAAATTTTGGCGTTGCTGTCAACATCAATATATATTCCAGCCGGAGCAGTTCCTGTTAAATTAAATGTTCCGTTGCCATAAATATGCAAAAAATTATTACCGTTTGCGTCAGTCGTAAATTCCCAGCCGTCTCCCGAACTTGCCGGAGTTTCGCTGTTGTCCAACATAGTGCTTAAATCGATTACATACTCGCGTTCTTTTGTTACGGTTTGAATTTCAGTTATAGGAGTTTCAATCGTTGTCGTTTTGCTGACAAATTCCGCAACAGTCATGATATTGCTCTTCTGAACTTGCGCCTGTCCTCCGCTGGCTTCGACTTCAATTCGATAATTTCCTTCAGTGCTGACTTTTTGCCCGAAGCCGTCAATATAAGTTAATCCGCCGTTAATTACAGCTTTAAGATTTTTATCGCTGCTTGACCATATTGCACCGGAAGAGCCGTCTAAAAGTCTTTTCTTATTAAATTGAGTCGTATCGGAAATTTTATCAATTTGATTTTTAAGTTCATCGATTTCAAGCTGTAAATATTGCCGGTCGTTTGAAGTCAAAGAATCATTTGAAGCCTGAACAGCAAGTTCTCTCATTCTTTGAAGCATTGAGTTAGTCTGTTCGAGTGCGCCGTCAGCCGTCTGCAAAAAGGAAATTCCGTCCTGAGAATTCCGCAAAGCTGTATCTAAGCCCGAAATCTGAGAACGCATTTTCTCACTTATTGCGAAACCTGCAGCATCGTCCGAAGCTGAATTAATACGCAGACCCGTTGAAAGCTGTTTAATTACATTTTGAAGCGAGTTGTTAGTCCTGCCCAGAGCATTGAAAGCCGACAAGGCAGGAAGATTGTTAGCAATTCTCATTGTTAAAATCCTCCTGCGTTATCTTTATTGAATTAAATTTAAGACTGACTGCGGAAGCTGATTAGCTTGAGCAAGCATTGAAGTCCCGGACTGATGAATAATTTGATATTTCACGAGATCAAGCATTGACTTTGATATATCAGCGTCTCTGATTCTGCTCACGGACGAAATTAAATTCGTGTTCGATGTCGTCAAATTTTCAATCGTATGTTCGAGAGCGTTTTCGTAAGCTCCGATTTTTGCGCGTTGTGCAGAAATTCGCCTTATCGTTTCATCAAGAAGCGTTATAGATCTTTCGGCTCTGGCTGCTGTCGTAACGCTGACACTTTTAAGGCCAAGCCCTGCGGCTGTCATATCGCCGATGTCAAGCTGAATTTTTTCGCCTTCGTTTGCTCCGGTGTGGAAACTTATATTATTTTTCACAACGTGCAGGAAAGTCGTATAGGCTTTTTCGTCAGGAACGAGAATGAAATTTTTATCATCTTCGCTCCATACGGCTGAAACTCCGGCCATTGGATCAAATTCAACGTCAATATTTTCGTGAATGACTCCGCGAAGCATATTGCCCATTATTTTTACGTTGCCTGTTATTATTTCGCCGGTGTGAGCGTTTGAAACAGACACGTCATAATAACCCTCATCGGAATTTTGAACAGTGTTGAGCCCTAAATTGTCGATTAATTCTCCGTAAGAGCTTGAGAAAGTAAGCTCGCCCGCTGTGCCGGGAATTAACGAACGGATTATGAAAGTTCCTTCGACAGTTTCAAGTCCTGTGCCTTCGGTAGGATTTTCAACAAAAGTAACGATTTTATTCGCGTCGCCGCCACGCACGTACATTCCCTGACCTAAATCATCGGCGATTGCGTCATTAAGTTTTTTTGCTACGTCGTTGAGAGTGTCCGTTCCGTAGAGAGTTATTTGAGTTTTTTTGCCATCGTTTTGAGTGATCGTGATTTTTTGAGGCTCTTCAAGCATAAAAACGCCGGACTTGTTATAAAACTGATCGAGGTCGCGAAGTTTTGTTGAACCGTCAGCGACTTTACCGGGATAATTTGACGTGAAAGAAGCTAAAGAAATTTCACTGCTGCGGTTTAACGGATCTTCGGGAGCGTCAGGGAATGACGCGGCTCGTTTTCCGAAGTCTTCATTAAAAGCGAGTTTTATATCGCTGTCGATAACGTTTCCGTTTTCAGTGTTGAGATAAAAATTCCTGAAATGAATTTCACGGTTTGAAATTGAATCGGCATTAACATTAAAATACGGCCCTGAACTCGGATAAGTAGTTTCGTAAGGCTCTTCCCATTCCCAAGCCTGAGGCCATTTTGCGTCCTGCTGATGGCTCATGTAAAGCGAAGTCGTTACGGGCGTTGCTGTTGTTCCGTTGCCGCTGACGTTGTAAACGAATTTATTTCCGACTTCAAATTTATCGGGGTCAAGGGTCAAGGACATATGAGATTCGTCTTCGCCGAGCAGAGAGCCGATATTTACGGTTTTGTTGCCTGTTGAAATTATGATTTTGTCGTCTGAATAACGTGCCGTGTTTCCGTCTGCTGTCAAAACGTTTGAAGCTGCAGAAAGCGTCAAAACATATCCGCCCGCTGCTTGATCGTAAGTTTTGCCAGTAACTTCAAAAATCATGCTCGCGTTATTTTGCGTTTTTGAATTTACGGACGGCGAAATTGATTCTGCGGCTTCTTCGCTGCAATAGAATTGCGAACTCGAAACTAACGCGCTTGTAGCAACTTCAGGTGCAGGATCGTCCGTCCGCATTTCCGGCTCTTTTATCGTTGTTGCAGAGACGGTGGTGCCGGTTGCTGAGATATAGTCAAGATTAAAACTGACACTTCTTGATGCTCCGATTGCCTGCAAAGAAAAACTAGCATCGTTAACATCGCAGACTATGGAAAATTTATCTCCATCGATTGAGATCTCGCCTGAAGGATATTGCTCTGAAATTTTCGCCTTGATTAATGCTGCTATGTCTTTAGGTTCTTTTGTCCCCGCAGGAACATCAACATCAACTAGCGTGTGAAGATTTGTGTGGCGATAATCAAGTTCTATGCGTTCAGTATTTTGGCTGGTATTACCTGCCGTTACAGTTCCATCGTATTTCGTAGTGTATCTCGCAGTAGAGTTTGAAGTCAGGCTGGAAAGTTTTGTTTGTTTATCAGCATCATTAGCTGACGAAAGACTAAGACTTATTGAAATATTACTGTCCGTATCGTCAGTTGCCTCAAGTCTAAAGAAATTCTCTTTGCCGGGAACGGATTTTCCTGTAATTTTTACAGTTTTTCCGTTAAGCGTAGCCGTTTCGGAATATGTCTTAAAGATGTTAGCAATATCCGACTGGCTGGCACCGGCTGCAATCGTATGAGTAAACTCTTTTGTTTCAGTGTTTCCGTTTACCGTGCTGGAAATTGTTACTGTGAGAGTTTCAGGATCCGTTCCCTCGTTGCCGCGTTCAACTTCAGGCTGTATTGAAGCTGTATTTTGCTGAAAACTTCCAGAATTGTCTTGGGTAAGAGAGCTGATTTCTGTAGTTGCTCCGGGAATTGTCCTTATTGTCGGCGAGGTCATTAAACCTTCCGTAGAAGTCAAAGTAATTTCGCATTTTCCGTCAACAACTTTAGCTTCCGCTTCAAATTCGACTGCAGATTCTTCTCCGATTCTGCCAGCACTCATTAATTTTAGTTTTCCATCGGTTCGACTATTATTAATCTCATTGGCAATAAGTTGCGCGATCTCGGCTTCAGTTTTTCCGCTTGGTATTGATATGATTCTATAATAAGAAGACCTTGAAGTGCTGCTGGTGCTCGTAGGCCAATAAAGTTTTTTCCCGTCTAAATCTTCCCCGTTGAGAGTGATTCTGAGAGTTTCGGCTTTTGTGCTGGTATTGCCTGACGAAGCCTCAACAATTGCGGTGCGCTTGTAAGTGTTTGTAACTTCTCCGCCGCCGGCTTGGGTTGCCGTGATGTTGTAATCGCCCGCCGGAAGATTATCGATAGCAACATTGCCGATCCCGTTGTTAGCGTTTAATTGCTGATTCGTTACGACATTTTCGTTGCAGACTTTGAAAATCGTTGACTTTTGAACTTGAGCTTGGCCGGGTTTTGCTCTGACTTGAATTTTATAATTTCCTTCAATATCAATTGCGCCTTTGATATAACCTTTGGTTGTCGTTTCGGTCGATTCGCATTTTCCGCAGCTGCTTCCGTCCAAAATAAATTTCGTGTTGAACTGCGTGGTGTCGGCGATGCGGTTGATCGAGTCTTTCAAATTATCAATTTCCATTTGAAGATAGCTTCGGTCTTGAGTTGTCAAAGTATCATTGGCGGCCTGAACGGCGAGTTCTCTCATCCTTTGAAGCATTGAGTTAGTTTCGCCGAGTGCACCTTCGGCAGTTTGAAGCAAAGAAATTCCGTCTTGAGCATTTTTGATTGAACGTTCGAGTCCTGTTGACTGAGCACGCATATTTTCGCTTATGGCGAGTCCTGCGGCATCATCGGCAGCGGAATTAATCCTTAAACCTGTTGAAACTTGTTTAATGACTTTTTGAAGATTGTTATTAGCAGAATTAAGTGAATTGAACGCACTAAGAGCGGGGACATTATTCGCTATTCTCATTGCGAAATCACCCCTAAAATCAGGCAATAACGACTTTTACCGCAATTCGTTACCCCCCCCCACGTTATTAAAGAATCTTTCTTCCATGAAAAAGCCTCCTAATAGTTTTATTATATCTTCGGAGTCTTTTATATTTTACTTTATTTTTTTGCGAGCCCCATTATAGCCGTTACGGATTTAACCGGAGTCATCATTAAAGATTTCGTAACAGAAAGCCCTATTCTTTTCGTTGCGTCTAAAATTGCTATAATATCTTCTGTAACATTCATGCTTAAATCGCCGTAGCCGGGACTGAAACGCGAAGTTAAAAATTCTCCGTCTTTAAGGCCGGGTTTAATTTCGTTCTTAATAAATCCGTCAATAAAATCATCAATTTTTACAGAAGCGCAGGCATCAAGAGTAAGTCCCTCAAGCATATTTTTTTGCGAGGCTATTAAAATCTGTCTGTCAACTTCATGGCCGAGTGTCGCCGCTAATAAATAACATTCGTCTGAACGTGAAGTTAAACGAGTTATATCACGGCTGAAAAATTTTGCGCCCTCAATTTCGATATTTTCATTAAATTTTTTTATAAAAAATCTTCCGTAAACACAGCGCGGAGTCATAATTTTTTCAAGAGAATTAAAAGCCCGACTCACTGTCTCAATTAATTCAGGGCTGTGCGAGTCAGGCGGGACTTTCATATAACGTAAAGCATCGGTGATTAATTTATCCGCGGGCCTCATAACGTTTAGTGTAAAGAACAGAGCGGATCCCTAAATCAATACGTCTGACGGTGTCGGGCTGATTCATAGTGTAAAGATGAATACCGTCAACCCCGCGTGCGATTAAATCAATAATCTGCTCTGTAGCGTAAGCTATTCCGGCATCTTTCATAGCTGCCTGATTATAATCGTAAGCGTTCACGAACCTGCGGACAGGAACAGGCACAGAAGCTCCGCAAAGTTCAACGACTTTTGAAATTTGAGCCGCTGAAGTTATCGGCATAATTCCTGCGATTATAGGCTGAGTTATTCCGATTGAACGGGCTTTTTCGCGCCACTCCCAGAAAATATCGTTGTCAAAAAATAACTGCGAGATTAAAGCCTTTACGCCTAAATCGCATTTTTCTTTGAGATATTTCAAATCTTCGTCCATAGATTTAGCTTCCGGATGTTTTTCAGGGTAGCACGCCGCAAAAATATCAAACTCATCGCCGTATTCTTCTTTAATGAATTTTATTAATTCCGAAGCGTGATGAAATTCGCCTAAATCGTTTTCGTCTTTCAAGTCGCCGCGAAGAGCCAAAATATTTTTGACGTTGTTGGCCTTAAGTCTGTCGAGAATTTCGTGAAGTTCTTTGCGTGTTGTTCCAACGCAGGTTAAGTGAGCAACTCCGCAGACTTTATATTTATTTTGAATTCCGCTCGTTATCTCGACAGTGTTGTCCCGGCTCGTACCGCCCGCGCCGTAAGTAACGCTGATTAAATCCGGATTGAAACAGACAAGGCTGTCAATAACGGCGTAAGTTCCTGCTGTGCTCGCGTTGCCCTTTGGAGGAAAAATTTCAAACGTATAACTCGGCAAGGGTCTTTCAAAAAAATGTTTCATAATTATTAAAAAATACTCCTTAATTGCTAATCTTTCTTGAGACCATTAACTCTATTTTCTTCCCAAGTTATGAACGAATGATAAAATTTTTCGTCATTGTCATCAAGTCCGCGTGTTATTTCGGTGATGTGAATGTGGCTTGCTTTTACCTGCTCTAAGACATAATCAACCGCAAGCATAGGTTCAGTGTGTGCGCCGCAGGTGTAAATATCGAGAGCCATGTAATTAACTTCGGGCCAAGTATGAACGGAAAGATGGCTTTCACTGATTACTACGACTCCGCTTACTCCGTTCGGTGGGAATTTGTTGAAAGATACTGACCAGACTTGAGCATGAGCACGCTTAGCAGCTTCGACTAAAATATCTTGAAGCTTCGGGACGTTAGTTATCGTATCGTCGCAGCCTGAGACTTCGACAATGTAGTGAACTCCTTTAGGGGACAAAATAAAATCGGCCTCCTTAAATAAAAATTAAGATAAAAATGTAGTAAATTGAATTTTATCACACTCGAAAAATTTTTTAGCAGCGGAATAAAATTTCTGTGCTATAATTTTTTATATCAATATCTTAAGTAACGGCAATAACCCTAAAGACTCCCTTGCTCTGATCAAGCGGGGAGCGAATTTTTTTTATTTATGATAAAATTTTCCCAGCTCGTCTGATCAACGGGCAACTCCTAAAAAAGGGAGGGGGGAATAGCCGTGAAAAAGATATTGAAAATTTTTAACCTGACCTTCTGGCTCGGGTGCTTCCATATCACGTTGTCAATTACGAAACGTGTTTAGGGAAGTTCAAAGGGAGGAGCAATTCTCCCTTGTTTTTATGAAAATTTTTAACGCAAAAAAAATTAGGAGCAAGGTCTTTAACTCCTAACTTAAAAAACTTTGCGCGTACTTCAAATTTTATTTTTATCAAAAAACTAAGCTCGGGGAAAAAACTAACACCTCACCCCTAACTTCTAACTATTTTTATCTTGCGTCTAAATATTTCCTGAAAAATTCTTCAAGCTGTCTGTAAAAATCAAATCTGTTTTCTTCGTTTTGGAATCCGTGCCCTTCGTTTTCTTTGACCATGTAAATAACTTCTTGGCCTGTTTTTCTTACGGCTTCGACAATTTGATCCGACTCGGCTTTATTAACTCTCGGGTCGTTAGCACCTTGAGCAATGAAGAGCGGAATTTTTATATTTTCAGCGTGAAAGACCGGCGAAATTTCTTCGAGCAGTTCTTTATCTTTGACGGGGTCGCCGATTTCTTCGTATTCCATTTCGAGCATGGGCTTCCAATAAGGCGGAATAGTTTCGAGCAGAGTGAAAATATTTGAAGGACCTACGTAACTAACAGCACAGGCGTATAAATCCGGCGTGAAAGTTGCTCCTGCGAGTGCCGCGTAACCTCCGTAACTTCCTCCGAAAATAGCGAGCCTGTCTTTGTCCGCGATACCCTCACCGACTGCCCATAAAACTCCGTCAGTAACATCGTCCTGCATTTTTCTGCCCCACTGTTTGAAGCCTGCTGTCCAAAATTCTTTGCCGTAACCTGTCGAGCCTCTGAAATTTACGTTTAAGACTGCAAGACCTCTATTAGCTAAAAATTGAGCGACTGAGTCAAATCCCCAGTAATCTCTCGCGCTCGGACCTCCGTGAGGAATTACTACAAGCGGCAGATTTTTTGCTTCAACTCCGAGCGGCAAAGTTATATAACCGTGAATAGTCAAGCCGTCGCGGGACTTAAAATTAATTGCTTTCATCGGAGCCATTTCATCTTTTTTGAGCCACGGAGAAAGTTCAGCAAGTTTCGAGATAGAATTATCGTTTCTATCATAAAGATAATAAGCTCCGCGCGTTCTATCGCTGTAAGTCCTGACGATTATGCGTGTTTCGTCATCGTCCATATCTGAGACTGCAGCCTCGTAGTCCGGGAAAAAGTTATCGAGAGTTTTTTGAAGTTCCTCGCGGTCTTCGTCAAAAAATTTATAGTGCCGTCTGTCAGTAACGAAAGTAACGCCCGTAATTTTTTTCTTTTTCTTAGAGTGCATGACACTGCCTAAATCAACTTCATCGTGGGCAAAAACTAAATCTAAAACTTTATTTTCTTCCGGATCGAAAGTATAGAGCGCGGTTTTATCGCTGCTGAGATTGCTCTCAATGTACATCATTTTATTATCGTAAGCAAATAAAACAGGCTCGAAAGTTTCTTTGAAATTCGTAGTCTTTAATACTCTAAATTCTTCATCTTCAGTCGTTCTATATAAAAAACTTGTGTTGACTCCGTCAGTGTCGATAGCAGCTCTTAATTTTCCGGCGTGGTCAGTCATCCAGCCGATTATAGAGCCGGGATTTTCAGCGACTAAAGTTAATTCGCCCGTATTAATGTCGCAGCGGTAAACGTCAAAGACTTCGGGGTTACGTTTATTCATGTCGATTAACATATGATTAGGATCGTCTTCGAGGTCGTCTAAAATTCCCGCGCGGACTTTTTCAAACGGAGTTAAATCTCTATGTTCTTGGCCTGCCTGTCGGTCAGACTGCCCTTTAATATCGGTAATATAAATATGAAAATTTTCATCGCCGCCGGAGTCTTGAGCATAAACTATTTTATCGTTGCCTTTCCAGAAAAATCCGGCTATGTCGCGTTCTTTAGCTGATGTAATTCTTTTTTCTTCCCCTGAAGCAATATCGCGGATATAGACATTCATTCGGTGTTCCCACGAACGCGCGAAAGCTAATTTTTTTCCGTCGGGAGAAATCGCAAAGGCTGCTGATTCTGCATTTTTGAAAAAATCTTCCATTGGGATTAACGGGGGGATTGATGCGAAAGACGGTGAACACTTAGCGAGAAAAAAAATGAACGAGATTAAAAATAAAATTTTCACGTGAAAGTCTCCTTTCTTAAATTTCTTAGCTTCTTTGATAAATTTTACAGCAGTTTTTACCGGCTTTTTTAGCGTCATAGAGTGCTGTATCGCTCTCGTTGATTAAAGTATCGATTGATTTATCTTCGCCGTTTAATCTTTGAGCAATTCCGGCACTGACTGAAAGATTTTTCATAGTCGGGATATTAGAATAATAATTTGCAAGTTTTCCCATGAAAGAGTTTACTTGAGCTTCAACTTGTTTAACTTTTCTTTTTCCTGCAAGAACGACCATAAACTCATCGCCGCCCATTCGAGCCACGAAACCGTCAGAAAAATCTTTGAGCATAATTTCGGCGGTCGCGGCTAAAACTCTATCGCCGGTCTGATGTCCGTAAGTGTCGTTGACTTCTTTGAAGTTATCGAGGTCGAAATAAATGCAGGTTAAATTGTCTTCGTCTCCGTTGTTCTGGAAATATTCATGAAGATACCAGCGTGTGGCCAAGCCCGTTAAATAATCTTGGTGAGCCATTTCGATTAAGGCGTTTTCGGTGTTAGCTTTTTGAATTTCGCCGTGAATTTGCTCGATAAGTCTTCCTAAGAAAAATTTTAATAGAGGCATCGTCAAAGTTTCAGGCCAAATATCATAAAGAGAATCAATTTTAGTAAAATCTAAGGCTGCAGGATTATCCGCAAGCACGATATATTTAGCGTTATCGTAAAATTCTACCGGCATTTTATGAATGATATAAATATTTTTCGCGTTCGGCTCAGGTTTTTTATCAGGGGACAAAATGTTACATTTACAGACGCGCAAAAAATTTTTAATAAAAGAAATTATCTGTTTGTTTTGCGTATAAATATTTATTTCTGTAAGACTCAATTTAATCCCTCGCTCAAAGTTCAAATATTAAATGCTTATATTAAAATAAAAGTGCCAAACTTGCAAAAAATAAATTCAAAATTATTAACGGCATTATAGTAAAAAAATTCATTACTAACATTTTCCGCGCCGTCTTCGGAGCAAATAAACCGAAATAATAACCGGCGTTCTGTCTTAAAATTCTCGTAGCTGTTCCCAGTCCGCTCCCTAAAATTAAAGCGAAAGCCGCCTGAGCCGTGTCGAGTTCTCCTGAAGCTAATGCGCCGCCCGCAAGAGCGAGAGCCGATGTAACATGAGCAACTGACCCCGCAGCGACTGCCCAGCCTGACAAAGGAAGGAACGAAAGAAATTTTATATTATTTTCAAAAAAATTGTTAATAAACGGCACTAGAGAATAAGTCAGGGCGAAAAATATCCACGCATAAGGAAGAGTTTTAATTAATTTCGCAAAAAATTTCTTTGAAGAAAATTTATAAGAAAAAATTTTTTCGTTTTTCATTCCTAACTCCTCACCACTAACTCCTACATTTTTTAACTTTTTAAGCGCGAAAAAAAATCTTGCAGCACTGCGGAAAATTAAAGACAATGCGAAAAAAACTCCGGCACGTCCTGCCATGCTCACAGATAAAATAAAAGTCCCCGGCCAACGTCTTAAATACGAAGGGAACGGAAGCATTAAGACTGACCAGACAGCGTCATGCTCAGAGATTTGATTTTTTTCTAAGGCTGAAGCTATCAAGGCTGCTCCTGTTTTAGAAGATCCTGCACTGACAGCAACAGCTAAGGCAGTAACGGGAGGAATTTTAAGGCCTGCCTTGCGGACAGACAGGCGTGAAAATTTTTTCAGAATAAAATCAGCAACGCCGAGCCTAAAGAAAAACTCGCCGATTAAGAGTCCGAAAATTATATCGAGAGTTAAATTTAATTCGCCTTTCAAAAGATCATTCATTTTTAATTTTTTCGTGAGCATAAATTAGCGGGAACACTGAAAAATTTTAAGATTTTTGTAGTTATAAATGTAATAATAAAATTATTTTTCCCGGAAATTTTTTGAAATTTTAATTTGAAATTTTTGATTAAGAAATTATATCACATTAATAAAAGAATTGATAAATATTCGTTGATATTTTCGAGAGCCTGAGAGCCTTCAAAAATTTTTTCATTCGGAAGTCCTGCGAAATCAACGCGGATAATTTTCGTGAATTTTGTTTTAATGAACTCGAAAATTTCTTTATTTTTCAGTGCTGTAGGCTTATAAATTGCTGCCGAATCACAAGAACTTAACGCGGACAAAATTTTTTTACTTTCAGCAGTGCCGGGAATAACGCTAAAAATTTCTTCAGACATCGCCATAAATTTTTTAGCGCACGCGCAGGCCGCTGAATGAGCCGAAATTCCCGGTATAAATTCAATTTCAATTTCGGGGAAAAATTTTTTTAATTCTTCAATTAAATATGCTCCCGTTGAATATAAAGTTGAGTCGCCGATGACGGGGAAGAAAATTTTTTCAGCTTCCTGAAGTTTTGATTTTAATTTTTCAAGCTGCTCAAAAATAATTTCTCTGCGTCGTTTTGAATCTTTAATCATAGGGAATAAAACCGTGAAAAATAATTTATCCGAAACATATTGCAAAATTAAATTTTCAGCTACTCCCGGCCTGTCATGAGAGCGCGGGAATAAAATTAAATCAGAATTTTTTGCTGCGTTTACAGCCGCGATAGAAATTAAATCATTTTTGCCCGGTCCTACGCCAGCGATAATAATTTTCATGTTAAAGACACCGCCTAAATAATAAAATTTTTGTTTAAGCTATAATATCACGTAAAAATCACGAAAATTAATATAAAGGAGCTGAATTTTAATGTGGATTCTTTTAGGATTTTTAGGAGCTACGATTTTTTTATTCGGACTTTATCAGTGGGCGCAGGGCGGAGCGACTCTTTGGAGAATTTTTAGAATTAAACGGGAAGAAAAAGAAAATCATCTTTCACGCGAGGAAATTAAAGAAGCTGAGAAAGAAGTTAAAAAATTAGAGCAGGCCGCCGACAGAACAATAACCGCGAGTTTCAAAATTATTGCTGCTCTTGCAGTTGTTGCGTGGCTGTTCTTCGGAATAACTATGCTGCTTGATATGTTTGGAATTAATTGGATCAGTACTTTCTCATCACGTGCAAAATCTTACTGGAGTCAGCCCGGCGTAACAGACAATCATCTTAATGTTCAAGGCCGCAATGATATGCTAAGAAATATCGGCGCAGGAGTTAGAAAATAGTTAGGAGTGAGGGGTTAGGGGTGAGAAATTTTTATTTTTTCAGCGGCAGCAGGCGCAGGGAGCAGTGATTTAATATTTGCAGTTTGAGTGGGACGAAAATAAACGGCAGGCTAATATCGAAAAACACGGAATTGATTTTGCTGACGCTGTGAAAATTTTTGACGGATTTACCCACGCTACTCAAGACACTCGTGAGGATTGGGGAGAAGAACGTTTTGTAGCTGTGGGACTTTTAGACGGGCTTGAAATTGCTGTTATTTATACGCCAAGAAACGGCAAACGGCGAATAATATCCGTTAGACGCGCAAGAGTAAAAGAGCGTGAAATTTATTACGAGGAGGCTAAAAAACGAAATGGCGACTGATTATGAAAGATTAAGAAATATGACCGATGATGATATTGATTGCTCAGATATTCCGCCTCTTGAAGAATCTATGAGAAAAGATGAATGGATTTGGGGAGTTCCGGGAAGCGAACACGTGTCTATGTTAATTGACGGAAAAGTTTTTGATTATTTCAAAGACACAGGCAAAGGTTATTTGAACAGATTAAATATTCTCGTAAACGATTACTTGAAAGATTACGTAGCTAAACAGCAGGCGCAAGTAAAGTTAGGAGTGAGGGGTTAGGGGTGAGGAATTTTTATTTTTTCAGCGGCAGCAGGCACATGGAGCAGTGATTTAATATTTGCAGTTTGAGTGGGACGAAAATAAACGGCAGGCTAATATCGAAAAACACGGAATTGATTTTGCTGACGCTGTGAAAATTTTTGACGGCTTCACTCACGCTACTCAAGATACTCGTGAGGATTGGGGTGAAGAAGAAATGTATCGACAGGAATTTTAGACGGTCTGGAAATTACTGTAATTCATACACCGCGAGGTAATAAAAGACGGATAATTTCTGCGCGCAGGGCGAGAATTTCAGAACGAAAAACTTATTACGAGGAGGCAGAGAAAAAATGGCAACAGATTTTGAACGACTTAGAGCAATGAAAGATGAAGACATCGACTGCTCAGATATTCCGGAATTTACTGAAGAATATTTGAATAATTCCGAAGTATTATGGGAAATGCCCGAAAATGAAAGTATTTATCTGAACATAAATAAAAATACGTTAAACTATTTCAAAAATACGGGCAAGGGTTACTGGAATAGATTAAGTATTCTCGTAAATGATTACTTGAAAGATTACGTAGCTAAACAGCAGGCGCAAGTAGAGTTTGAGGGGTTAGGGGTGAGAAATTTTTATTTTATTTTCAACAGCAGGCACAGGGAGCAGTGATTTAATATTTGCAGTTTGAATGGGACGAAAATAAACGGCAGGCTAATATCGAAAAACACGGAATTGATTTTGCTGACGCTGTGAAAATTTTTGACGGATTTGTCTATAAATTTCAAGACACAAGAGCTGATTATGGAGAAGATAGATATGTTTCCGTCGGTTTACTGAATGGCTTAGAAATATCCGTAGTTCACACAACGCGGGGAGATAAAGAACGTATTATTTCTGTACGTCGTGCGAGAATTAAAGAGCGAAAAACGTTTTATGAAGAGGAGGCCAAGAATAATGGCGACAGATTGGGAAAGGCTTAGAACTATGAAAGATGAGGACATTGACTGCTCGGATCTTCCCGATTTTACGGAAGAATATTTGAATAACACGGAAGGAATATGGGTAAACCCCGGCAGTAAATTTGCTAATTTAGCTATTGACGGAAAAGTTTTTGATTATTTCAAAGACACCGGCAAAGGTTATTTGAACAGATTAAATATTCTCGTTAATGATTACTTGAAAGATTACGTAGCTAAACAGCAGGCGCAAGTAAAGTTAGGAGTGAGGGGTTAGGGGTGAGGAATTTTTATTTTATTTTCAGCAGCAGACGCAGGGAGCAGTGATTTAATATTTGCAGTTTGAATGGGACGAAAATAAACGGCAGGCTAATATCGAAAAACACGGAATTGATTTTGCTGACGCTGTGAAAATTTTTGACGGCTTCACTCACGCTACTCAAGATACTCGTGAGGATTGGGGTGAAGAAGAAATGTATCGACAGGAATTTTAGACGGTCTGGAAATTACTGTAATTCATACACCGCGAGGTAATAAAAGACGGATAATTTCTGCGCGCAGGGCGAGAATTTCAGAACGAAAAACTTATTACGAGGAGGCAGAGAAAAAATGGCAACAGATTTTGAACGACTTAGAGCAATGAAAGATGAAGACATCGACTGCTCAGATATTCCGGAATTTACTGAAGAATATTTGAATAATTCCGAAGTATTATGGGAAATGCCCGAAAATGAAAGTATTTATCTGAACATAAATAAAAATACGTTAAACTATTTCAAAAATACGGGCAAGGGTTACTGGAATAGATTAAGTATTCTCGTTAATGATTACTTGAAAGATTACGTAGCTAAACAGCAGGCGCAAGGAGCAGTGATTTAATTAATTGATTGATTTAATGATTTTTGACCACGATATGACCATAGTTGACTCGAGCTATGCAATTATGGCCGGTTTTAATTACGTTGCGGAACATGAAGGATTGCCGAAAGTCTCTCATGAACTTACTATGAAATATATTGCAATGCCGATACCTGAATTTTCACGCGGTCTGCTCGGCGATTACAAGCCCGAATGGATTAAATTATACCGTCAGGCAAGTGCTGAACTTGAAAAAACTTTAATTAAGCCTTTTGAAGACACCGTGCCGACTTTATTAAAACTTCATGAGATGAATATTAAAACCGCTGTAGTATCTAACCGCGAACGGCCGAGACTTGCTCTCGAAAATACAGGGCTCGATAAATATTTTGAAAGAATTGTCGGAGCTGCCGAACCTTACGGGACTTTAGCTTATAAGCCTGACCCTGCTATGATTGACGCGCTCTTGAAAGACTTGAAAATTTCTAAAGAAAATTCGATTTATATCGGCGATTCGGATTTAGATATTCAAACGGCTGTTAATGCTGACGTTCGAGGCGTGGGAATTACTAAAGGAAATTTCACGGCTGAAGATTTTAAGAGGCTCGGAGCATGGAAAACTATCGACTCTTTGAGCGAATTAATAAAAATAGCTGAAGCAGATAATAAAAAATAATGCCCGCTGAAAATAATAATAATTTTATAAACGAACTCGGCTATCTTGCGGCTTACGGCGAATACACCGAAGAAACTGCGGTAAAAGCCGAAAAGAAAAATTTTATCCCGTTTAATCATCTTGGGAGCGAGTTAAGTCCGTATCTTTTACAGCACGCTAAAAACCCTGTAGGCTGGTACGCTTGGGGGCAGGAAGCCTTTGACACTGCTGAACGTGAAGACAGGCCGATTTTTTTATCTATCGGATATTCTTCTGAACATTGGTGCGGAGTAATGAACAGAGATTCTTTCAGCAATGCTGAAGTTGCCGGATTTCTTAATGAGGCTTTTATTCCCGTTAAAGTCGACAGAGAAGAACACCCCGAACTCGATAATTTATTTATGGAAGTCTGTAGGCTTCAAAACGGGAGCGCGGGCTGGCCTCTGAATATTTTTCTGCTTCCTGACGGGCGGCCTTTTTTCTGCACTACTTGGCTTCCTAAAAGAACTACGGGGCAAATGCCTGGCATGACTGATTTAATTCCGCGTATTAAGTGGCTCTGGAAAATGCAGCATGAAGACATTGAACGTTATGCTGACGAATTAACAAGATTAACACGCGAAAAATTTGAAATTCTTTCCTGCGAAAAAACTCGTACAGGCTCGCGTATCGGAAAAATGAAAGCCTATGAAGCATTCAGCGACATCCGCAGAATTTTTGATATTCGCTGGGGCGGTTTCGGAAAAGCTCCTAAATTTCCCGAGCCTAATAAATTATTATTTTTATTGAGCCAAATGAATGAAAATTCCGGGGCTTCAAAAAATGATAAATCTGACGCTATGACAATGGTCGACATAACTTTAAGACGAATGTGGCGCGGAGGTATTCATGACCATTTAGGCGGAGGATTTTCGCGTTATTCTGTTGATGAGCGCTGGCTTGTTCCTCATTTTGAAAAATTACTTTGCGATCAGGCTCTTTTATTGTTGACAGCGACCAGGGCTCAAGAAGTCAATCCTAATTCTTTTTATAGATTAATGGCCGAAGATATAATTTTTTGTTTAACGCGCGATTTTTCAGACAGCACAGCTTATTCTCAGGGCTTCAGGTCTGCAATAGGCGGCGACACTGCTGACGGTGAAGGACGTTATTATCTTTGGAACGAAGACGAATTAAAAAGAATTTTGCCCGAAAGCGATGTAGGTTTATTCTGCGCTGCTTATGCCGTACTTCCGAGCGGAAATTTCGGAAGCGAATTAGCAGGCTCTCAAATGAGCTGGAATATTTTATATGAAGCCTCAACCGTCAACGAACTCGCTAAACGTTATGGGATTAAAGGCGCGGAGGTCGGACGGAGATTATTTCAATGCCGTAAAACTTTGCTCGAAGTCCGCGATAAAAGATATCCTCTTGCAAGCGACAATAAAATTTTAATGAATTGGAACGGCCTCGCTATCGGTGCTCTTGCCCGTGCTTCTGTAGCTTTTGAGCAGACTGAATGGCGCGATATTGCCGAACGTGCTGCTTTATTTTTACAAAAAAATTTACCAGAAAAAAATAATAATAATTGGCGGCGTTCTTGGATCGAAGGACATGCAGGCATTGACGCAATAGCAGAAGATTATGCTTTTTTGCTGTGGGGAATTATTGAACTTTACAAAGCTGCTAAACATTTTAACGCCGGTGAACGTCAATTAAACGATTGGATTAAATTAGCTCAATCACTTGCTGACACTATGATAGAAAAATTTGGGGACGAAAAAAACGGCGGTTTATTTTTGACTGCTGCCGATGCTCCGAATATTTTTATAAGAATGAAATCGGCTGAAGATAATTCCGTTCCGTCAGCTAATGCCGTTGCTTCTATAGCTTTGAACGAACTCGCAATAATTCTTGAAGAAAAAAAATATTCGGACTATGCAAGAAATATTATCGGGTGTTTTTCTCATTATGCTTCTGAAAATCCTTTAGCGTGTTTATCGTTATTAATTGCTGATTTAATGTGGAAGCCCGTCAAGAAAAAAATTGCTCCTGCTCCTGAACCTGTCCATGTCCCGACTGACGAAGAATTAAACGCCGAAGATTTGGAAACTGAAAATCAAGCTTCAGAACTTAAGCACGAAGTAGAAAGACGGCCAAGAACTTCAAGACGTTCACCGCGTTCGGAAGATTCAAGAGACGCAAGAGCAGAAAGAGCAGAAAGACGCAGCGCACGTTCACACAGAAGAGCAGGCAGGAGTTAGAAAGCAGGAAGTAAAAAAATGAATTTTCTTATAATATAATATTAATTAATCATGAAAAAAAATTTTTATTAGGAGGTCAGGGTCTTGAAAAATTTTAGGAAAATCGCAGGCTGCTTAATTTCGCTTGCGGTTGTATTTATTTTAACGGGCGTTTGTCTCGCAGGTTATGAATTTGACGACCTTAAGGGCAATGCTTTTACTTCTCAATGGATGGCTATTAACCAGATCGGCGGAACTTTCGGAGGCAATTACACTGAGGCCGTTCAAATTTCTACGGACATAATTACAGATTACGATGATTATTCAACAGTAAGCGTCATGAACGGACATTCTGATGAAGAAATTGACGATAGAGAACTTCACGTTTTATTTCTTTTAATAGCTGGAGGTCAGGGGCAGTTTTATATGGACATGCACGCCGAAGAAAAAAGTTTTGATATTGCTACTCCTGTTCCTTATTTAAGCGTTCGCGGCGATACTGTTTATAATAACGCTTTATTATCACTCGGACAGCCCGATGATAAGGACGCGTCTTGGCGGCGTTACTCTTTTACTCTCGACAGAACTAATAGAGATACTTACGATACTGTAGTCCAAGAAATTTTATTTATGCAAAATCCTAATTCGCCCTCGCAGTCAGTTCCGAGACCGTTAGTAATTTCAAACGTAGCTAACAGTGAACTCACAGCTGAAGAAGTGCCGCTGTTAATCAGATTAATTTTGAGAGACGGCGCGAGTAAAAATGCCAATATTGTAGCTTATGACACTATCGAATGGGACATGACCAGCGACAAAGACGTTACGGGAAATAAATTAGTTTTTGTTCCGATTAATGATGACAGTTTATTGACGGACACGAGAAAAATTAATTTTTATTTAACTACAGAAGTTGTAAATCATACTTCAGTCAGATACGCCGCAACAACTTACGACAGCTACGGCGATTTTTTATATCCCGACCATTGGAAATTTGATTTAGCACGTTCGCAGGGTACGACTTACATAGATAGAGATTTTCAATTAGCAAGGAAGGCTCATATTGCGCCGGGTCTTGTTACAGTTTTCAAAAGAAAATACAACGTCAATGAAGAAAATAAAATTCCTTTGAGACTTTACCCCGTTGATGACAGCGCGGCTATAGGAACTCAAACTTTGAGATTAAATCATAATGTCATATTCGGTAAGATTTTGGGTACTGCTGTAAAAGACTCTTCAAATCTTTATGAAGTTACAGCGTTCCAGCTCCGCACTGCCGGAGATAGTTTCTACGATGAATTAAAGCGCGTTACTAAGGCTTCAGGTTATATAAATGTTCCGGTTATTTCGACATTCGGGCCGAGTTCAGTAACACGCGATGAAACTATGCCGGAAACTGTATTGCAGCATTTAACAATTAATCAAGTAATTCCGGCAAATCTTAGAACCGGCAGCGATGAAGGCTTGCTTCCCGTTCATATAAGATTTAATATTCCTGTTACTAAAATCACCGATAGGACCTGGCTCAATGAATTAATAGATGCTCATAATAACGGCCAGGCTCTTGAAGATATTTTCTTTGAGAAATACCAAATTTCTCTTTTAACTGAAACAAATTCGCAGGCTAACCCTTGGAATTTATCGCAGGAACTTTTATATAAAAATCAATATAATAAACAAATTAATGTCTTCTATGACCCTGACAAAGGCTCATCGAGCCAGGATAATGACAAAGGCGTTATAACCGTGAGTTTTATAGCAATGTTAATGGACGGAACAAGAGACGGAGTAAGACCTGAACTCAGTATCGTTGAAGATCACTCAATCACCAGCGACAACGATTATATTATTATCCGCGACGGCAATAAAGACGACCGATGGAAAATGACTTTCTTAATTGCCCCGACAGGTTATTACGATAATCCCACGAGCTCAAGCTCAGGCTCAGGCACAGGCGCAAGCAGTTCAAGCGGCGGCTATGCTTCAAGCACAACAGTTGCGGACTCAGGCTCAAGCGGCGGCAGCTGTAATTTAGTGAGGAGTGAGGGGTTAGGAGTGAGGAGTGTTTTATTACTTGCTTCTGTTTATGTTCTTGCGTTCATGAAAATTAAACGCGGGAGGAGTTGAAAAATTCATGAAAAAAATTTTTGCGGCTTTAATTTTAGTTTTTGTGTTAAGTTTTCCGGCATTTGCAGAAGATTTTACGATTGTGTCTACTGCTCTTGTATCGTCGGATTTATTTAAAACTGAAATTGATGATGCTACGAGCAATGACCTTATAAAATTAACAGGAAATTATAATTTTAATACGATTGCAGACGCTCTCTCGTTTGCAAATGATACAGCAGGTTATATTAATACTGCTTACGGTTTAAGCCTCGAACTTGCTGACGGTGAAGCCGAAAATTTTCCAGACGTTACAATAAAACTTCAATCAACTTCAACAAGTCTTATAGGCAGCGATGTTTTGACTTTCAGCAATTACGGCAATGTTACAACGATAGCAATTTTGCCGAATGACAGTGCTGCAAGAACTCTTAACAGACCCGGAACAGCTAACAGACATTTTAATTTTGATAATTCCGGCGCAACTGTAACGCTCACGAATTTAATTCTTGAGGGCAGCAGCGGTGTCGGTGGAGTCGAAATCAGCAACGGGACAGTAAATTTTGATACCGTAACTTTTCAAAATATTGACGTTTCGAGTTTAGCAAGTTCTTACGGAGCGGCTTATGTAACCGGCGGCACTGCAAATTTTTCAGGCTGCTCATTCACGGGCAACAAGTCAACGATAGGCGGAGCAGTTTACGTAACGAACGCGACAGGAGTAACTTTCGACAGCACAACGAAATTCACGAATAATTCTGCAACGACAAGCGGCGGTGCTTTAGCTGTAATGGGCAGCGGCTCTGTAACTTTTGAGAGCGGCGTAACTTTTACCGGCAACTCTGCAAGCACAAGCGGCGGGGCTGTCCTTCTTAATTACACAAGCGCGTCTCTTCCTTTAACGGGAATAACTTTCAGCAGCAACACTACTGACGGTTACGGCGGTGCTGTAGAAGTAGGAACATCAGGCGGAACTCTTACAGTTACAGGCTGTACTTTTACGGGCAACATTGCAGGCTCAAGCGGCGGTGCTGTTTCGCTTCAAGGCGGAACGTTTACATTAGACGGCTCGACCTCAAACACTTTCACGAACAACACGGCCACAGCAGGCGAGGGCGGGGCAATTTATATCAGCGGTGCAACGAGTGTAACTTCAAGCGGCACTAACAGTTTCACGACTAATACAGCCGGTACTAACGGCGGCGCAATTTATCTTGAAGGCATTGAAGCTGAACTCGGCGACACTTTGACATTCAGAACTAACACGGCGGCTTCATACGGCGGAGCAGTTTACGTCAGCGACTCCGGCACGGCAACATTCAGCGGTACTGCTGCTTTTACTTCCAATAAAGCTACGAATTACGACGGCGGTGCTATTTATGTCAGCGGGACGGGAAGTCTTTCAGCAAGTTCTGCAACGATGACATTCACAAGCAATTTCGCTGCTTTTACTGTTTTTAGTGCCAATGTCTCTGATCCGACAAGCGCGGGAGTTTCGACTATCACTGAGGGCTTCGGCGGTGCAGTTTGCTTTGCAGGGACGGGCGCGTCAACTTTAGGCCCGGTAACTTTTGACAGCAACACTGCTCCGATCGGCGGTGCGGTTGCTTCGACTGCTAACACCCGTGTAACTTTCACTGATACTGCTTCATTCGGAACTTCAAACGGAAACACTGCTTGGACAGGCGGAGCGGTTTATATCGGCGCGGGAACTTTGACTTTTTCGGGCACTTCAACTTTTGAAAATAATACTGCTCTTGATGACGGAGGCGCAATATATACGAGCGACAGCGGCTCTTTAGCTATAACTACTTCGGCATCGTTCACGAAAAATCAAGGAAACTATGACGGCTTAAACGTCGGCAACGGCGGTGCGGTCTGGTGGGGAGGAACAGGCGCGGCATTTTCAAGCACTTTTGCAACTACCGGCGGCGTTACTTTCACGAATAACTCTACACTCGGAAGTTCTACGACAATCTCTAACGGTGCAGGCAGCGGCGGAGCGGTTTATTTTGCAGGAACCGGGACAATTTCTATTACCAGCAGCACTCCTATGACTTTTGACAGCAACACGGCCTATAACAGCGGAGGAGCTATAGCGGCGGCTTCCGGCAGTATTACGTTCGAGGGCGTAACAATGTCCGATACTAATACTGCAACTAACGGCTACGGCGGTCTTGTTTATTCAGAAACCGGAACGGTTACACTAAATAATACAACGATAGAAAATCAACGCGCAGTTTACGGCGGTGCAGTCTGTGCCTTAACAGTAAGTATCAGCAATAATTCCGTATTAAACGACAACGGCGATACCGCTACAAATGCTAACGGCGGTGCGGTTTATGTTTTATCGGGAGGAACTTTAACCGTAAACACTTCGACATTCACCGGCAACAAAACTTCAAGCAGAGGCGGAGCGATTTTCGTCAACGCTTCAACAGTTACGATTACTGATGCTCTTTTTGAATCTAACACGGCAAACTTGAACGGCGGCGCAGTTAATTTTGAAAACGACTGCACTTCTACAATAACAAGTTCAACGTTTGATTCAAATTCCGGACAATTCGGCGGAGCTATTCGAGGCTACGGGACTTTAAGAATTTCAACGAGTTATTTTTACGGCAACAATGCTTCTTATAACGGCGGCTCTGTTTATTTCTCGCAATACGGAAGCGGAAACGGAAATTTTGAAGTCTCGACTTCAATGTTCAGAGGCAATATTACAGGCGGAGGAGCTTCTTCAGGCGGTAAGGGCGGCGCTCTTTATCTTGAAGTTGACTACGCAAAAATTGACTCCTGTACATTCGACTCTAACTCAGGTGTAGGAGGCTCGAACGTTCAGGGCGGCGCGGTTTATTTGGATACTTCAAATAGTGTTTCAAGTCTTACTAACTGGATCGATAATTCAACTTTCGTAGGCAACAGGGCAATAAACGGAACTTCCGACAGCACGGGCGGAGCGTTATATGTCAACGGTACACTGAGAATCAGAAGCACGGCGTTCACACATAATAACGTTGCTGATACTAAGGGCGGCGGCGTTTTCCTTGCTTCAAACGGAAATTTGACTATTTCAGGAACTATATTTGTCGGAAATTCCGCGTCATTAGGAAGCGACTTTTGGTCTGACGGCTCATGGGCTTCAATGGGCTATAACCGTGTTGCTGTTTACGGCTCAGGTTCGTCAAATACTTCGTGGCTTTCAAACCCTGTCCCTGATTCAGATAAAGAAAATACTTCGTGGACTACGGCGACTTTCTATTCTGATAATGTTCTTGCTGATAACGAAATCGACAGCACTCGCCCGCCTTATATAGGCTCAAGCCTTATGGACAGCGAAGTAAGACTTCAAACTGTAATGCTCAACGAAGATTCAACATTAGCACTGACAGACAGGGCAACGAATATTATTCCGTTTAGTATGCGTTTCCAATTTGCTGAAAATGACGAACGCGGCCTCAGCAGAAGGTCTAACCCTCAAATTTGGCTCTGCATAGGTCCTTTCCATCTGCCGGGCTCACCGTCTTCTGAAACTCCGGATAGTCCTCAATATACTATTGCTTACGTTCAAATCAGCGGCGTACCTAATTCAATAAGGAGAATAGGACAGACAGCGGCTTTAGTCGCAAAAGTTTATTACACTAACGGGCGTTCAGCTTACGGCGGAACGGGCAGCGGTGAAGAGCCCGTTAAATGGTCAGCGACTCCGGCAGGATATTTGAAAGTTAATGCTGATACGGGCGTAATTACGGCAATGAGAGTTACAACCGGCGAGAGTTACGTAACTTTGAAATGCGAGACTGTCCGCACTGATACAAGCGGAAATCCTTACACGGCTATAGCAAGAATTAAAATCGATCCTGCTCTCGAATTTTCAGACTTAAATAATTCGCCCGAGTCCGGAAATTCCGACACTGTTCAAATAATCCGCGATTTGCGCTACGAATTTGAAGAATATAATATGGGCTACGGATTAATCGATAAAAATATCGAAATCGTACAGAGTTATAACTACGCTGATATTATTTCGACTATTTGGGGCGTTGAAAATGCTCAGGCCATAGCAACGACAGCAAGCAATTATAATATCGCGGCAACAACAGATAACACTCTTGCTTATGTCGTAAGCGTTGCAGGAGCAAATGAAGGAGATGTAACTCAGCCGATAACTTATTTATGCTCGTTCACGGCCGAAGAATTAAATTCACTTTTGGGCGGCTCTTATAATTCGTCTGTAGTTGCTCTTGCTGATATTGCTCTCGATTCTGAAACTGTTGCAAAACTTTTCAGCGTTCTTAAAATAGAATTTCAGGGCGAAAACGGTTTTAATATTCCTGTACTCGGCTCGAATAGTTCTGTGTCCGCTGCTGATGCTGTGAACAAAGGCGCGCTCGAAGTTACGAATAACGGCGACGGAATTGACATAAAAATTAACTTAATGGTCGCTAACGTTGCCGCAAATAATTCAAGCAAACTCGAAATAACGGAGTCAAGCAACGCCGACTTAAAAGGCGCGATAATTATTCCGGACGGTGTCAATGACGGTCAAATTTCCGGTGCAGTTGTCTTCCCTCAAAAAGAAGTCGTGGCGGCTCAAGAAAATTCAACGGAAGACTCATCAGCAACGGAAGATAATCAGCAGACAACTTCAGGCAAGGCGAAAACTACAACAACGACTACTACAGCTGCAAATTCGCAGGAAAATTCTTCAGGCGGCAGCAGCGGCTGTAATTTAAGTAGGAATGAGGAAGTAGGAAGTAGGAAGTTATTTTTATTCCTTGTGTTCTTAGGGCTTGCGTTTATGAAAAAATTTAAGCGCGTATAAATAAAAAAATTCTTGTTTTAGAAAATCCGTCCCGGTCTGAAAAAAGGCCGGGATTTTTTTTATTTGCTTAAAGGCGAGTTTAATTCTGTAAAATAAAAAAATTTTATTTTAAGGAGTTGTAAATCACATGGAAAATAAAAATCTCAGTGCTTTTCCTATCGGCGAAAAAAATGATGCTTACGCTCAATATTTCGACGGCCAAAGTTATTTAGCTATGCTTTCAAAAGAGCAGGTTATAATCGCGAACGTAACTTTTGAGCCCGGTTGCCGTAATCATTGGCATATTCATCACGCTGAAAAAGGCGGAGGACAAATTTTAGTTGTAATTTCAGGGCGCGGCTGGTATCAGGAATGGGGCAAAGAAGCCCGCGAATTAAAACCCGGCGATGTTGTTAATATCCCCGCGAACGTCAAACACTGGCACGGAGCAGCAAAAGATTCTTGGTTTCAGCACTTGGCCGTTGAAGTCAGCGGCGAAAAAACTTCAACTGAATGGTGCGAACCTGTAGACCCGGACGAATACGCAAAATTAAAATAAGGAGTTAATAATGAGAAACGAATTTTTAATTTTAGCGTTTATTTTTATGTTTTTATTTACGTCCGCAGCTTGGGCTGATGATGAATTTATTTCAGTAAAAGGCGGAAAATTTTTAATGGGAAGTCCTGAATCTGAAAATTGGCGCAGTGATGACGAACTTCAGCACGAAGTTTCAGTGAGTGATTTCTATATCGCCCGCCATGAAGTTACTCAGAGCGAATATAAAAAATTAACGGGCGAAAATCCTTCAAGTTTTTACGGAATGAATAAGCCCGTTGAAAATGTAACGTGGCTCGAAGCTGTTTTATTCTGCAACGCAAAGAGCGCGACTGAAGGCTTAACTCCGGCGTATAAAGTTGAAGGCAATAAAGTAACTTGGGATTTATCCTCGAACGGTTACAGACTTCCGACCGAAGCAGAATGGGAATATGCCTGCCGCGCCGGAACTTCAACGCCCTTCAATCTCGAACGCTCAATAGGAGCAGACGAGGCTAATTTTTACGGCCATTACCCTTACGAAATTGAAGAAAATTATTTTTCTCAAAGCAAACTCTCAACAAAGCCCGGAATTTACCGCGCTGAAACTGTTGAAGTCGGAAGTTTTAAGCCTAATAAATTAGGACTTTACGACATGCACGGCAACGTAGGCGAATGGTGCTGGGATATTTACGCGCCTTATGACGTGAATATTAATGAAAATCCCGCCGGCCCTGAGACAGGGACAAGGCGAGTCAACCGCGGCGGAGGCTGGAACGATTTTGCTAAGAATATGCGTTCAGCTTACAGAGCGGCAGCACCGCAGGAAAGAAAATTATATAATGTAGGCTTCAGGCTTGCTTACGGAGCAGTCGGAACAGGAACTATCACGAGCGAGGCCGTTCAAGAAGCTAAGGCCAAGAGCAAAAATATTTTAATTGCTTATTTCACTTGGAGCGGTAACACTAAGGGAATAGCCTACGAAATTCAACGTCAAACGGGCGCGGAAATTTTTGAAATCGAGCCTGAAAATTCTTACTCGGAAAATTACAACACAGTTCTGCGTGAAGCTCAAAGAGATCAGCGTAAACAGGCAAGACCGAAATTAAAAAATCACGTGAAAAATTTTGCTCAATATGACACAATAATTTTAGGTTATCCTAACTGGTGGGCTTCAATACCGATGCCTATAGCTTCATTTCTTGAAGAATACGATTTCAGCGGAAAAACTATAATGCCTTTCTGTTCTCACGGCGGCGGACGTTTCGGACAAACTTTAACGGCTATAGCAAAACTCGCTCCGAAAGCGTTTATAACTGACGGGCTTTCTGTTCATTATTCAGGCGGCGGAGCTTTGAAGAACGATGTAACGAAATGGCTCGAAATTCTTAACAAATGAAAGATTAAGTGCCGGTAAGCAGTTTTAATATTCCCGGCATTTTTATTTTATATTCAAGTTAGTGAAAATGGATTTATCGTATATTCAAAGCACTTAAAAAATAACATTCGATTTCATAATAAAAGTTAGGGGTGAGAGGTGAGGGGTGAGAATTTTTCTCATTGTTTTTCCTAACCCCTCACTTTCTATGTTAATGTTAATTATTCAGTGTTTTTACTATATACATTTTTTAAGTTTTTTAGCTATAAGTGCTAATCCTAGAAGTAGCGAGAATGAAAAGTAGATGATTAAAGAAATTCGAGTTTTAGTTTTATTGGATATAATACTTATTGTTTGTGGCTTTATGATGAACGAGAAGAGATTATTGATAATGATAATCCTCCCGAATGTGATGATGATATTAACTTGACGAATGCTTTTATGGCTGTAAGTGATCTTTATGACTCTTGCTTCATTGATAACAAGAAAGAATTTTTATATGTGAGCTGTTCTAAAGAAAAGAAAAGAAAAATAAGCTAATTAAACTATTCTCTAATGCTATGGACATTCAGAATAATGGTAAGTATATAATCCAGAACGATGTTCATTTTGATGAATTTTTATAATTTATCTGATGGCTCATTTCCGGCATATGACTTCATTGAAGAACAGTCTGCCAACGAGAGTTTCTTATTTTTTCGTGGTGAATAAAATGGTTTTATTACAACACACAGAAAACTTCGCCATCTGAAATAGTTCAAGCTAAAAAGTATCGTGAAGATTATCTGCACGGCAAGTGGTTCTCTTGGAACACGAAGAAACTTTTGCATCCATGTCTGACATTGACATTACCAGCAAGGTTTAATTACTAACTAATTTTTGAAAGAGCAAGCGTGATATTTTTGTAAATAGTTTTGCTTCTCATCAAGACGGCTTTTTCACCTGCAGCGAGCATACAAGCGCGTTCACAAACATTGTCAACCCCGATAATATCAAAAACTTTTTGTGAACGCGTAAAATTTCCTTTTAGATTTTGCAGTTCTTGAGGCGAAAAAGTTAAAAATTTTATATCATGATTTTTTGCAAATTCGATTAAAGCCGCTTCGTTTTTTTTCAAATCTATTGACGCAACAGCCTTTAACGAGTGAATAGAAACGCCGGAACCGGTTAAAAAATCATTAACATTATCTTCAAATTCATTTATACTAATTCCGCGATTACAACCGACACCCAAAATTAAATTTTTAGGTCTGAGCCATAAAGTAACAGGGAAAGGAGCGTTATGAATTTCATGAGTTATTGCAACACCTACGTTATGATTTTCTAAAATTTCGGCGGAAAATTTTTTAATTGCGTTAGGATTTTCGATTTTACAATTATTTTTCACAGCCCATTCGTCTATTGCAGGTAATTTATTTACGTCAGTAGCTGTTGTAATTACAGGGATTGCGTGAAGATAAGCGGCTAATTTTTTTGCAAGTTCGTTAGCTCCTCCGATATGTCCTGATAAAATCGGAATAACAAAATCAGCTTTTTCATCAATAACAATCACAGCAGGGTCAAGGAGTTTTGATTTTATGTGAGGAGCTATAGCACGCAATGCAATTCCGCAGGCAGATACAAAAATAATTGCGCTTGAATTACTAAAAATTTTCCCTGTCCAATCAGTTAAAGGCGCGTTGATTTTTCCTAAATTTTCTTCAATAAAACGCTCCGGCACAAAGATTTCAGCGTGAATAAAATCCGAAATTTTTTTTGCTAAATCAATTCCGTTTTTAGTGAAAGCCGCGATTACAATTTTTTTATTTTCTGAACTCATGCGAAAAATTTTTGTCGTAAAGTTTGGATTTAGTATTAAAATTTTTGTCTAAAAAATCTCCTGCTAAAATTAATGCGGTCTTGTTAATGCCCGCTTCTTCAGCAAGAGCCGGAAGAGTTTCGAGCGTTCCGCGCAAAATTTTTTCATCAGGCCATGAGGCTTTATATACCAATGCCGCCGGAGTTTTTGGTGAGTAATTTTTTTCGATTAATTCTCCGCAAGCCTTAGCAATCATGCCTGCCGATAAAAATAAAACTACTGAAGGTTTGCTATCCGGCGCAGGAGTACGGCCCTCAACGCGCGAAATTAAAAGAGATTGTGTTATTTCGGGTATCATGTACTCTGTTTTTAGAGCCGAAGATGCTGCAAATAAAGAACTCACGCCCGGAATAATCTCGAACGGAATTTTATTTTTATCCAAAAAATCAATTTGTTCGCGTATTGCACCGTAAAGCGACGGATCTCCAGAATGAAGTCTTACGGTTACTAAATTTTTTTGATGACCTGCAACTAATTTTTCTAAAATTTCTTCGAGCGTCATTTTTGCACTGTCAAAAATTTCGCAATTATCTTTAGCATAAGTTCTTATGATTTCAGGATTTACGAGCGAACCGGCATAAATAATCATACCGGCCTCACTCAAAATCTTTGCGCCGCGAACCGTGATTAAATCAGCAGCTCCGGGCCCTGCTCCGATGAAATAAATCATAGCGTTACAATTTTTAATCCAAGCGAATTTGCAAGTTCTTCACACTCTTGAAACTTGTACATTAGAGTTTCTTTGCGGTGGCTGTCGCTCGATAAAATCACACTTCCGCCGTGTTTTGCTATATATTCCAAAATTCTTTTTGATGGGTAAGGAACTTTTTTGTAACCTCTCGACATTGCGCCCGTGTTTATTTCAAAAGGTTTGCCTGTCTGCAATAATTTATCTAAAGCATTTTCAGTCGCTTTGATATAACGAGGGTGATTTTCATCAAAATATTTGTTACCGTCATTAAATTTTGAGATTAAATCAAAGTGTCCGATTATGTCAGCACCGGTTTTATTAACAACATCTGAGATAGTTTCAAAATAATTTTCGATTAAATTGTAAACATCGCCGCCGAATTTTGCTACAGCGTTCTCAAAATGCTTAAAAGTGTGGTCAACGGCTATATATTCGCCTCCGCAAGTAACGTAATGAAGCGAACCTATTACAAAATCGTAGCCTTCAGCCGGAAAATCCGAGTAATAATCCTGTTCAATGCCGCATAAAATCTCTATTTCTGATTTATATACTTGCTTTAATCTATTGATTTCAGCTTTGTATTCATCTATATTTCCAGGTGTCATGCAGACGTGGGGATCAAAAGACGTATAAGAATGTCCCGAAAATCCTATTTTTTTCATGCCTCGAGAAATTGCCTCTAAAATCATATCTTCCGGCGTATCTTTGCCGTCGCAAAAAACAGTGTGCATATGAAAATCTGATAAAATCATTATGCCATTTTCTCCTGTTTTATCTTTTTATCAATGACATGACGTGAAGCAAGCTCTTTGATTACGTCTTTAATCTCGATGTCCATTTCCGCCATTAATACTAACATGTGATAAATTAAATCAGAAATTTCGTATATAGTTTCTTTTCTGTCATTTTTAGCGGCGATAATAACTTCGGAACTTTCCTCTCCGATTTTTTTAAGGATTTTATCCAATCCTTTTTCAAATAAATACGAAGTATAAGAACCTTCGACTTTTGTATCTTTACGGCCTTTGATTAATTCCATAAGTCCGCATAGAGTGAACTTTTCATGAGATTTTTCTTCACGCTCTAAAACGTCATCAACAAAGCATGAATAATTACCCAAATGGCAGGCAGGCCCGTCAGGTTTCACATATACCAAAAGAGTATCGCGGTCGCAGTCGGCTTTTATTTCGATGATGTGCTGATAATTGCCGCTTGTCTCTCCTTTAAGCCATAACTGTTGACGTGAACGGCTCCAAAAACAAGTTAATTTTTTCTCAAGAGAAATTTTCAAACTCTCTTTGTTCATGTAGGCAAGCATTAAAACATCGCCGCTGTCATCATCAATAACTATAGCCGGAATTAATCCGTTTGTATCAAATTTTAATTCGTCAATATTTAACATTTTTATTGTAACCTCGAAAAAATTTCTCTTATTTCAGAATTTTGATTCCTTTTTGCATAATCTTTTGCTGTAAAGCCATTTTTGTCCTTATAGTCAACATCTGCTCCAGCTTCAATTAAAAGCTTTATTATTTCAGGATTGGAACTTGTATCAGACGCTAATGCAGCAATTAAAGCGGTATAGCCGTCATCATCTTTTGCGTTTACATCAGCTCCGGCTTGAATTAAATCCCTTACAATATCAGGATTATCACTAAAAACAGAAACTAACATTAATATAGTATAACCGCCCTTGCCCGCTGCATTTATGTTATCTCCTGATTTTATTAACTCATTTACGCGTTCGGGCGTTAGTAAAGTCTTAAATTTAGCGTCTAACTGCTCACTATCAACTTTAGAAGCATCGTTGCATATTTCATCGATAAAATTTTCTACAGTATTGCTAAATGCTATTGATACAGATAACGCTACAAAAAGGATACACAAAAATACCTTTTTCATAAAAATCACTCTTTCTCAAGTTCTGCGCCTGCATTGACTAAAGCCCTTACGACTTCTGAATTTTTGTTAAATTTCGCGGCATAATTCAAAGCTGTATTTCCGTCTTTATTTTTTGCATTTACGTCTATTCCGGCATTAATCAGAATTTTTATAACTTCAGGATAACTTGTTTTTTCAGCGGCTGTCATTAAAATAGTTTCGCCGTTATCTTTCTTTACATTGATATCAGCTCCGAGTTCGATAAGTGCGCTTATAATCTCAGGTTTTGCGTCTGAATTTATAGAATTTACAAGAGCATTATCCGGATCATTCACAAAATTCAAAACTCCGGCCATTTTTTGTATTGAATAATTAGGATTTTTCTTTGCTAAATCTTCAGCTGTCTGGCCTTTATAATTTTTAGCGTTAATGTCAATACCGGCAGTGATTAAAAATTTTATAATTTCTACGTTGGAATTGTATTTAGCGGCGTTCATAAAAACAGTATTTCCCGATTTATCTTTAGCATTAACATCGGCACCGGCGCCAATCAGTGTTTTTATCTGCTCTATTGATGTCCGTGAATCTTTTGCAGCGTTAAATAAGTCAGCCGTTGGATTTTCTGGAACATAAAGCAAAGTATCAGCTAACCTTTGAATTTCGGGATTTTGCTTTCTTCTTGCTAAATCTCTAGCTGTAATGCCTTTGTTGTTTTTAGCCTTAACATCAGCACCAGCCTCAATTAATATTTTTATGATTTCGGGATTACTGTTCGCATCATTTGCCAAAGCCGACATTAAAGCCGTCCAGCCCTGATCATTCTTAGCGTTGACATTCGCACCGTCTTTAATTAATGCTTTTACAATGCCGGGATTATTGTTAAAAGCCGAAGCTACCATTAAAACAGTATCACCGCGTTTGCCTTTGGCGTTAATGTCGTCGCTGGAATTAATGAGTTCCATTATCTTTTCATCTGTTACCAATGAGCGTGCACGTTCAGAAGCACCAGTGCTTAAAACTTCATTAATAAAGTCATCAACTGAATTTCCGAACGCTTGGCTGTCGGTTAGACAGGCTGCCGAAGCTGACAGCGCAAACAACATAATAAAGAACAATACTTTTTTCAATTTTTACAACCTCATTTAACATAATAATATTAACTCAAAATCTTTACAATGATGCAATTTCCTTTAATGTTAATTGAGTAACACGTGAGATTATATCCCAAGCAACACCCTCAATTTTCATGGCTATTGCAGCTTCTTTTTTCCCTTCACGTATTCCCTCTCTTTTCCCCTCGCGTTTAGCAAAGTCAAGCCTTGAGTTTTCGTCCCGTATTGCGTCCTGCTCCATTTGATACAATCTTGTTAGTCTTGGATCATTGATTGCGATGCTGTATTTCTGGGCAAAATTTTTCATGCCGTCAGATATTGAAGCTATCATTGACATCTCCTCCTTATCTTTGTAGCCTTTATCGAATAAATAAAGCCATGTGTAAAAAGCATTTCCCCTGACTTCTTCAAAATTTTTATGCTCTTTTCTAAAAATTGGCATTTGTATATGATAAATTTTGAATACATCAGTAGCTTCGCGTCTCGGCTCTTTATCGTAATTAAGGCTTACAGTCTGAACTAAATCAGTATTATCTTCACGCACTAAAAAATCCAAAATATTTATAATTCGTATTTTGGGCATTTCAGAATATTTTTGTCCGCTCTTAAACTCCGATGATAAAAGCCTTGCGCCGTAAAAGAAATCGCGGTTATTCATTTCATCTCTTGCAATTTGGACTTCAATATCAAATATCCTATTAGATTGTGTCCTTACAATTACATCTACACGGCCGTATTTTGCACCTACGCCTTCAGCTATCAACGAATATTCGCTTTTCATGTCGAGGATTTCAATAATTGGTTCTTCGCCGACTTCAGCTAAAATTGCATTTAACAATTCAAGCATTGCAAGACGTGAATCCATATCTTTGAACAAACATGAAAACATCACGGCGTTCAAGGGATTTAAGCGCGGAGCATCTAATTTTTCCATTTTTATAACCTCACTGAAATATTTTCGCTTTTCATACGGGCTTTTAACTCTTTTATTGAAACTTCACCGAAATGGAAAATCGAAGCCGCTAATCCTGCGTCAACTTTAGGCAAAGTCTTAAATAACGTTATAAAATCCTCGATACAGCCCGCACCGCCCGAAGCTATCACAGGAACATTTACAACATCGCAGACAGCTTTCAGCATTTCTAAATCAAATCCTTTTTTTACGCCGTCAGTGTCTATCGAGTTTAATACGACTTCACCCGCGCCGTTTTCTACGCACGATTTTATCCAACTTATAGCCTCTATGCCTGTATCATCACGGCCTCCGCGCGCAAAAACATGATATTCACCGTTCACACGCTTAACATCTGCGGAAATTACAACGCATTGAGAACCGTACAATTTTGCAGCTTCCGAAATTAAAGCAGGATTTTTAATTGCTCCCGTGTTCACGCTGACTTTATCCGCTCCGCAAGCTAAAACTTTCTCGAAATCTTTGACGCTCGAAATTCCTCCGCCGACTGTCAAAGGTATAAAAACATTTCTCGCAGTTTCACGCAAAATCTCAGTGAAAATTTTCCGGCCGTCCGATGACGCTGTAATATCGTAAAAAACAAGTTCATCAGCTCCGCTATCGCTGTAAAATTTTGCAAGTTCAACGGGAGAATTTACATCGTTAAGATTTTCAAAATTTACGCCCTTTACAACTCTACCGTCCCTAACGTCAAGGCATGGTATTATTCTTTTTGTAATCATAATTCAGCCGCCTCTATTGCTTCTTTTATACTAACTGCACCAGTGTAATAAGCCCGGCCTATAATCGCGCCGTAAAGATCTAATTTTGCAAGTTCTTTCACGTCTTCAAGCGAACTCACTCCGCCGGACGCTATAATATTAATCTGCAATTTTTCTTTCAAAGTTTTGTATAAATCAAAATTTGTGCCTTTCATTGCTCCGTCCTTAGAGATGTCAGTGCAAATTATAGTCTTTACGCCGATATTCTGCATTTTTTCACAGAAATTTATAGCTTCAATATGTGATTTTTCCTGCCAGCCTTTAATAGCTGCAAAACCGTCTTTAATGTCGACACCGACTGCAATTTTTTCAGCAAAGTTTTTCACGGCTTCTTCTACAAAATTTTTTTCTGTAACTGCCGCCGTACCTAAAATTACGCGCTTAACTCCGGCATTGATATAACGCTCAATAACTTGCATATTTCTAACACCGCCGCCGACCTCGCAATTTAATTTGCATGATTTAATTATTTTTATTATCGTGTCGAGATTAGCAGTCGTGCCGTTTTTCGCGCCCTCTAAATCTACAATATGAAGCCACGATGCTCCGGAAGCCTCAAATTTTTTCGCTGTATTTAACGGCTCTTTATCGTAAACCGTCATGTTTTCGTAATCGCCGCGTAAAAGCCTCACAGCTTGGCCTTGATACAAATCTATAGCCGGTAAAATTAACATGGCTTTATTCCCAGTGCTTCAAAAAGTCCGGCCATTCCTTGAGCCGCAACGTCTTTAATAATTTTGCCGCTGTCATTAAAATAATAAAAATTCATACAGCGAAACGAAAATTTTTTGCCGCTCGCGGGTATTCCCATAAAAATCCCGTCATGAGTTCCCGAGCAGATCCAACTCACTGCAGCTTTTTTATCACCGATAATCATGTCTTCTATTTCCCAATGAATATCCGAAAAACTTTTCCGCATGAAATCTACAACTGAAAGATAACCTTTCCCGCCGTATAAAATTTCCGGTGATGTAAGACTTTGAAACTCTGCATCGTTTGCAATAAGTTCTTCAGCTAATTTTTTATCGTTTGTATTTATCATAAGTTTGAATTTTTCCATTATGTTTTTCATTTTTTACACCTCGCAGAATGCCCGTAAAATATTTAAGCCGACAGTGCCGCTTTTTTCCGGATGAAATTGAACGCCGTAAACATTTTTATTTTGAACGGAAGCCGTTAAGTCCGCGCCGTAATTCGTTGTAGCAGTGATAAATTTTTCATCGCAAAATGCCGCATAAGAATGAACGAAATAAACGTATTCGCCGCTGTTTTTAATTATTGATTTTATTTTTAGCTGCAAAGAGTTCCAGCCTATATGAGGAACTTTTAAGTCAGCCGGTATAACCTCGCCGATATAACGGACTGAGCCTGGAATTAAATTTAATCCCTCATGCTGTCCGAACTCAAAACTTTTTTCAAATAAAAGCTGCATTCCCAAGCAAATTCCTAAAATTGGCTTACCTTTTTTAACTTCTTCAAGCAAAGGTTCAGCGAGGCCGGACGATTTTAATTTTTTCGCAGCGTCCTCAAAAGCTCCGACACCGGGCAAAATTATTCTCTCGGCCCGTGCTAAATCTTCGGCGTTTGAAGTTACTTTCACGTCTTGACCGATAGCGTTAAAAGAACTTTCGAGCGAAAATAAATTTCCTACGCCGTAATCTATAATTGCAATCATAAATTTTTCACTCCTTGATGCTAAGTGCAAAACTATTATAATTCATTGAAAAAATTTTTTTGCTGAAAAATTACCGCTTCTCTTGAATATAACAGACCTGAATTAAATCCGATAGAGCATTTTGGTATTGGCTTAAAAAACGTCAGCAGACATGTTGAAAAGTTGAAAAAATACTTAAATTTGAGCATCGCAATTCTTACCGCTTTTCAAATCTGGTAGCTATAAAAACGCCGTTATAAAATCCCCATGCTGATATAACTCCGTCAATTCGTCTCCATTCTGCGCACTTAATTTAGCTCGGATGCGCCGCCGTGTAAATTAAGAAAAGCAATAACCAACCTCATTAACTTTCGGGGAAATGCTGGGATTAAAAAGTGCGATAAACCTTGATATACACAAAATATGGTCGGGGCGAGAGGATTCGAACCTCCGACCTCATGGACCCGAACCATGCGCGCTAAGCCAGACTGCGCTACGCCCCGTTCCACACCCCTGCGTTTTCGTCTTTCCACACCTTTTCCATACTTTCCCGTATTTAGCACTCACTAAATAATAGTGCTAATAGCTATGTGCTAATTTTTTTGTTCATAAAATCTGTTAATTTATTATTCGTTCCATTCACCATTACAGCTTGCGTTACTGACGGCGAATTAATCTCCCCTCCCTTTATCGTATCCATAGCCGATTGAAGTAATGCCGCAACGAGTGAAAGTTCTTTCGGATCGCCCCTCGCTGCGACTTTCTGCGCGTTATCCGCAACTCCTCCCCAATAACTCAAGCCTAATTTTTCATTTTCGGGCGCATTATTAATAGGAAGATTTCCGGGCGAATTTTCTTTTTGCGCGTCCGGCTTAATCTCGCCCATGAAATAATCTGTTGTAGTGTTCAAAACTTTCGCAAGTTTCGCAATGTATGAACTTCCTACGCCTAATTTATTCCGCTCCCACCGTGATACCGTATTCCCGTCCGTTCCGATACGTTTCCCTAAATCGTCTTGAGTTAAAAAATTAGCTTTCCTTAATTTCTGTATCTTTTCGCCTATCAACATTTCTTTTTTTTCTCCCCTTCTGAACGAAATAATTATAAATTTTTGCCTATTTTCTTTGCAATGGAAAACTTGCCTAAAATTTTAGGCAAAAAATTATATTTTGCTATTGACATCCTGAGAAAATTATAATAAAATGCCTATCGTAATAAACGAAAACGACGAGGTGATGCTTTTGAAGGGTTTACGAGCAATTAGAAAAGAAAGAAAGCTCACTTTGAGAGAAGTTGAGGACATCACGGGAGTGGACGCGAACACTATTTCACGTTACGAGCGCGGAGTTCTATCCCCTACGGCGAAAACAGCTGAAAAAATAGCAGAAAAATTAGGCGTTAAGGTCGATGAACTTCTAAACGGAACGGACGATAGCGAAATCAAATTAACTCTCTCGTGGCACTGGGAGGAGATGAAGGAAGGAGTAATAAATATGAACGATAACAAATTTCAGTTAGTTTTAGGCGATGACGGGCGGATCGGCCTCACGGGAGCAGCGTTGTTCCCTTCGAGAAAAGCGATTGACGACTTTATCGCAAGAGTTAGAGAACAAGTTGAAGTCGCTTATGACGCTCAAGTTAGAAGAGGCGCGATTAAAGAAGGTTAGGGGTTAGGGGTGAGATTTTCGCCCGAAGCCTCGAAAGTTTTAAGAATTTTAGAAAGGAGAAAGCATTATGAGTAGTAATTTAACAATTTTTCAACAGGGTGATTTTTCTTTCAGAAGCATCACCGACAAAGACGGCAAAATTTGGATCGTCGCTAAAGACATCGCCCAATCACTCGGGTATAACCTCAACGGCGGAATGAACAGAATTTTTGGGCACGTCCCGACACAATGGGCTAAGGGCAAACGGATTGCCGTCAGGTCTGAAAACGGTGTTGAACAGGAGCGCGAGATGTTATGCCTCACGGAGCAGGGACTTTATTTCTTCTTAGGCCGGTCGGACAAAAGGGCAGCACTCCCGTATCAAATCTGGGTCGCCGATAAAGTCATTCCTTCAATAAGAAGAAGCGGATTTTACGCCACGCCCGCTACAGCTGAAAAAATTATCAACGATCCGGACGCTTTTATAAAGGTTCTTGAGGCGTTGAAGGCTGAGCGCGAAAAAGCCTTGACGCTCGAAACTAAAAACATTCAGCTTGAAGCAAAAATCGAGGAAAACAAGCCCAAAGTTATGGTTGCTGAAGCCCTCGACGTCAGCCAAAGTGCTATCGACATCGGAACATTCGCAAAAATTCTCAGGCAGAACGGCGTCAACATCGGACAAAAAAGGCTCTTCCAATGGTTCAGAGGTAACGGCTGGCTCATGAACAGCTCCAGCGGATGGAATTTACCGACGCAAAAAGCTATAAACCGCGGTTTCTTCGTGATTAAGGAAAGCGTCATCGAAATTAACAGAAAACCCGTAGCAGTCCAGACCGCAAAACTTACGGGAGCCGGACAAAATTATTTCATAACGGGATTTTTAAGCGGAGATTTTGATAACTAAATAAAAATCAAGGCGAAATCTGCCGTAACGGCAGATCTAAGGGTCAGCCCCTTACTGATGAGCCTATTTTATCAGAAAAAAGTAAATTGAAAACCAATTGACAATGCCTCGCAAGGCGGCGTGAGAAATTCACGAAGCAGGAAAAGCAGGCGCACATACAAGGCAGGACAGTTTATCTAACCTTCTGCGCGAGTGGATTGTAAAAATTTAGGAGTAGAAAACTGTGAAGATACTAACCTGCGAAAACGGGCATTATTTAGGCCGGAAGAAGTTTTTTAGCTTCAAGGAGAAATTTTGCCCCGAATGCGGAGCAAGAGTAATAAGCAAGTGTCCCGCCTGCGGGAAGCCTCTACGAATAAATATGTACGTTGATTATTCGAGGTTTTGCCGGAACTTACGGCAGCAGCAGTTATAGCAGTAGCAGCATTAAACATTTTCATCACTCCTTTATATTTTAACTGAGGGAGTGAAATTTACGGCAAAGGCCGAAACGGAGAAAAACAGTTTTGTCCGGCGACCCAAAAATTTTGGCTCGTTTAATACGGGCTTTAATTTCAGACGGGCAAAAAAATTTCTTCGTCCGAGTGTAAGGCACTCGCTGAAAAGGCCGCTGAAAAATCGTCCGTCATTCAAATTTTTTAGTTTTACCGGACGGGCGGATCGAAGCACGCTGAAACAGAAATAAAAAAACAAAAAGGAGTTAAAAATGCTCAAATTACGGACAATTGAATTTAACGGCGACAAAATCTGCAGCGTTATTTATAACGATGATACGTGGTACTTGGCCTCAGATTTTTTCGCGTCTATCGGAATTACGGACGAACTTGAACAGATTAAAGCGTTAAGGGAAATTCCGGTTAAGGAGTGGAAAATTCTTGTGTGCTATGACCCTGTCAGCAGGGACATGATGCCCGCTAAATTCATAAGTTCGGCGGGAGTTTTGAGTTTTTTAGCTAAGAGAGGAGTATGAAATCATGAGTTTATTAAGGGATTTTTTGCGCGGAAGTTTCAAGAACACATGGACGAAACGCGAGCTTATCAGTAAAAAGAAAAAGGCTCTTCGGAACCGTTTGTTCTACGTTCACGACATCGACAACGAAATCGAGCGCGGCTTTTGCGTGTTGAATTTTTACACGAAGCACGGCGATTTCTGGCTTAACTGCGTAACACGGGAAGAGCCTTTTTGGTATTTATCTTAAAGGAGGATTATACCATGACTGAGAAAGAAAAATGTGAAGCTGAAGAAATGCGCGATTTTTGGGAAGAGACCGCCGTTGAAGAACTCGAGGGTGTCCAGAGGGACGTTGAAAGCCTGCAGTATGAACTTTTGAGCAAGTATAAAGGCGACAGCGAGGCAATACATGAAATAACCTACAGGTTAGACGAGGTCATCAAGATTGCTAAAACCCGTCTCGAGCATTGGAAAGAAATTTGCTGTGAGATTGAAGCCGAAGAAGACGACGGCGGGGACGACACGCCCTACGAGCCTTACGACTGCGTGCTTGACCCCGTGAGCGAGCCGTTTGATTATGTCGCGTTAGGAATGGGGATTTGAAAGCTCCGATGAGCATTCAGGAGTTTAGAACATTGCGGGGAAAAATAACAGTAAAACTGCAGCGGATTTTCGGTGCGAATTACAAGGAGGCTGAACATGGCGATAGACATTCTGAAGCTAAAGAAGCTGAGGCAGGAGAATAAAATTTCGCGGGAATACATTGCTAAGTGCCTAAACGTCAGCGAGGGGTTTTTATCTGATAGAGAAACGCTATTCAGGAAAAGCAGCGCGTATTTTCTTGCGAAATACAAAAAAGTTCTTGAAGCCGAGATTGAACGGAAAGAAGGAAAAGCGTTTGTAAAAACACAAAATATATTCCGTTATTCTCCGTTATTACTTGAGCAGGAATTAGACAAAGCATTAATAGCTGGGAAGATATACGTTCTTCCCAATGTGAAAAATATGCCGTTTTATACATTTTCTTTTGAAAAGAAAATAGGAAGATTGTACCAATTCAGGAACATTGCCGCAGGCTACACTATAACGCTTTCTGCGGCGCAATTACTGAATAGGTTACAGAATGGGGAGGAGACAAATGAGTGAGAAACTCAAGCCCTGCCCATTTTGCGGGAGTAAGGCCTATTTAATCGTCAACAAAAAAAACGGGAAAGCTGTAGCACTTTGCAGAAAATGTCCTACGGAAACTAATATATTCCCTAATATCCGTAAAGCTGTTGAGGCTTGGAATAACGGATTAATTAATCGAACAAGAGGTTAAATCATGAGCCCTTTATCTTACGATTACAGCTACAAAGCATACAAGCACAGAGCATTTTTAGATGAACGCTGTGAAGAGTACCAAAAACTGAAGGACGTTTTGGAAAAATTCACATATCTCCGCGCAAGAATTTTTGAGCTTCGTTATCTTGCTGAGCAGGTTGATGTTGAGAAAATCGACGAAATTTATCAATCTTCCATTGATGAGTTGATTTTAATTCAGCCTGTGATTGTAAAACTTTCGGAAGCAGCAGAATTTATTTCGAGCCGCGACCTTGCGGATTGGGAAAAAAGAACAGGAGGCAGGAATGAGTGAGGAGTTAAAAATTTTACCGTGCCCGTTTTGCGGAAATAAGGATTTTTTTATAACGGCGACTACAATCATCGGCGACCCGTTAACAAGATATTATCTTTACTGTGCAAAATGTGGAGCGCGTACTGAGGATTACTTAACTGATCAGTTTTTCAGCACAAGAAAGTTTATCGAACTTTGGAATAAAAGCGTAAAGAAACAGGAGGCCGGCAATGAGTGAGTTAAGACGGCGCGCCGCGTTCTGGCGCAACATGGAGTATTCGCTTGACGGAATGTTAGAGGAAGTCAATTCGCGGTCGGGCGACAAGTGGTTCAACGATGAAGATAAACACTATTCGGAAGAATTAACGCGGGAATTAGGGGACGCGCTTGCAACAGTCAGAACCCGCTACGTACAAGTTCTAAATGACCAAATCGATGAGTGGGGAAAATGGGAAAAGTTAGATAAGGAGGATTAAATCATGGAATTTAGGAAAGCAGAAAAACGCAAGGCGAAATTACGTTTAGGCATTACCGGCGCGGCAGGAAGCGGCAAGACATACGGGGCTTTACTTATCGCTAAAGGGCTCGGAGGTAAAACAGTATTACTTGATACGGAAAACGGCTCAGGAGACCTCTACGCTGCCCTTTTTGACTATGACGTGGGAACAATCGGAGCTCCCTACACCATAGACAAATACATTGAAGGCATTAAGCAGGCTGAAAGTCTCGGTTACGAGATAATCATCATAGACAGTCTCTCTCACGCTTGGGCGGGTGAGGGCGGCCTATTAGAGCAGGTCGACAACATAGCCGCAGGAAGCAGGAGCGGTAACAGCTACATAGCGTGGCGGCAGGTTACCCCGCAGCATAACAAGCTGATTGAAACCATGCTTAACTCCCCGTGCCACATTATAGCCACCATGCGGAGCAAAACGGAGTACGTCATCGTAGAAAATGACAAAGGACGCAAAGAACCCCGCAAGGTCGGTCTTGCCCCCGTACAGCGCGAGGGCATGGATTACGAGTTCGGCGTGGTGTTCGATTTAGGGCAAAACCACATGGCCGCCGTAAGCAAAGACAGAACAAGCCTTTTTGACGGTAAGACTTTCCAGCTGTCGGAACAGATAGGCGAGACGCTCAAACAGTGGCTTGAAAGCGGCGTTGATTTAAGACAGCGCAAAGAACTTTTAGCTAAGATATTCGCCCGCTATTTAGCTGTATGCAACGGCGACAGGCAGCAGGCGTGGGACATTATAGTTTCGATTACTCACGGCAAAAAACAAGTTATGGACTTCTCGGAAGACGAAATGCAGGCACTGACAGCTGAAATTGAACGCCGCGAGAATGAAGCGCAAAGCCGCAATTAGCAGACACGCAGGAGGAGGAAAACAATGAGTAACAATTATTACATAGGGCGCAACGGCATGGAAGTTATAGACTTCATCGAGGCGTTTGACTTGAATTTTAATTGCGGGAATATTGTGAAATACATCGCCCGCGCTGGTAAAAAAGACGGTGAAACACGCTATAGGGCACTTCAGAAAGCTTACGACTACTTACTGCGCGAAATGGCAAAATTAGAGGGGGTCGCCAATGCCGAAGGCTAAGACGATTGACCGCATTGAACTTACAAGGCAGAAAATGGCCGCCCGCGAGGCTCAAAGACACGGGCACGGTTTAGTCTGTGAGGTTACATCCGAAAACTTAGAGCAAGTTCAAAAAGAAGTTTTAGGATACACAAAAGAAAATTCGCGCTTCTTGAAAATGGTCGCGGAGATGAAACAGGAACATCCAGAACTTGCCGCTCTTGATGATGAACACACATGCCCCGTCTGCGGCGGCGAAGTAATACCCTACGAGGGGTGCTACAGGTGCAAGAAATGCGGCTGGGCAAGATGTTGACAAATTTCGATAATGAAATAGTAAAAAGATATTTGCCGCTGTTGTTAAAGGATATGAGCACAGGTAAAGATTTTGATTTCGATTACGAAAAAGATTTCAAGCCCGGCTATGAACGTTCACGGGTGGAATTTAATTTAAGCAGTAAAAAACGCGCTGCAATCTATACACCACCGTTTTTAGTGAGACGTATGAATTTGTTTTTGGAATACGAAAATAAAGAAAAACTTTACAACGGTACTCTTATTGAAGCAGCTTGCGGTGAAGCCCCGTTTATTGTGCAACGCTACAACATGATAACGGGCGAAAAAATAGCTATTGAAGACCGTGAAGGCATCTTAGACATCAAGATTAAGTACGGAATACAAAATATTGCCTTTGGTTGGGCATGGGGGACAGCTCCTTATTCTAATTGGTATCCTGATGTTAAGCGAATGTTTCAAACTGTGTTCGGTTTTGATAAACACTTGCCGAGTTTAATAATAGCGCGTATGAATTTACTATTGAGTTTTATTGAATACAGCCGTGAATATTATGCAAAAAGGCGATATTTCAAAACTCACGAGTTGCCGCCTGAAGAGCATATAAAGGAAATCGCCGAAATAATCTGCTGGAATTTTTGGTGTATGGATTTTCTGAATGTAAAAAATGAAGCTGTAAGGGACTGGGAAACTGGAGAAATTTCAAAATTCAAGGATTTACTCAAGAAAGAAAATAGCAGTGCTGAACAATTAAGTTTTAATTACGATTAAGGTATAAACCGCCTGCCTGAGGCAGATGTTTTATATAAATTTTTTAGAAAGGGTTTGTATAAAAAACTCTTTCGACACACAAAAAAGCACGCAGAGAGAGTTCGTGTATTAACAAGACTTGCCGGTAGGTTTCGGCTTACCGGCTTTTTATTCAAGAAAGGAGTAAACAATGGCAGCTGCGAATTATTTAGATGATTGCATTCATTTACACGCTTGCAGAAGAGTTCAACGTATCGGTAAAAGTCGTTGGCATAACATACCACGATATTGTAATGAAGATTGCGAATGTTATAAATCCCAAAATGAAATAACACATTACGTAGCCATATCAGAGGCTATGGATTACGCAAGAAGAGGAGCGTCATTAATACGCGAAGGTTACGATAGTTATGACGTTTACGCCTCAGAAGATTTAGTGGGAACTTCTATCGGCGATATATTAGGGGAGGAGTAAACAATGAGTGAGTTGTTTGAGTATACCCATGACAAGTGGCAATGGATATACGATGATATTCCCGGAGATACAGTTTTTGATGATGATATGAACCCAATAGCTATAGTTTGCCCGTATGATGAACGTAATAAGATTGGCCGCTTAATCGCCGCCGCGCCCGAGATGTACAAAATACTTGACGGTCTTATCTGCAAATTAAAAGCTAACGGTGCTGATGAATGGGAAGAAATTGATGAGGCTATCCAAGAAATTGAAAGACTTATTGAGCGTATTGACGGCGAGGAACACGAAGAGTTGCACGAAGTGGAGGCGCAAGCATGAAACGACATCCTAAATTACCGCGAATACTACGAATGAAAAAGAAATGGAATGAGTATTTTAGGAAGCAATTTTTAGCTTCAGAGTTATACAGAATACTCAAAAATAAGGAGGAACAATCATGACTGAGAAATTGAAGCCCTGCCCGTTCTGCGGACATGAAGCGCAAATTAACAAAGATGAGTGGAGTATCCAATGCTCTTATTGCCCGGCTTATATGGGGTATTTCAATACGGAGCAAGAAGCAGTCGAGGCTTGGAACAGGAGAGTAAAAGATGAGTGAAAAATTAAAGCCGTGCCCGTTTTGCGGGAGCGAAGCATTTTTGATTAATGAAGGTAAGTTTTGGGCAGCTGATTGTGAAAATATTGATTGTATTATACGTCGAACACGTTATTACATAACTGAGCAGGAAGCAGTCGAGGCTTGGAACAGGAGAGTGGGAGAATGACTGAGAAATTAAAACCCTGCCCTTTCTGCGGCGGAGAAGCCGTGTTAATCAGCAATAAAGAGGAGCAATTATACAGTGTTGAATGTAAAAATTGCGATTGCGGAACATGCGACCATCTTGGAGCTGAAATAGCCGTCGAGGCTTGGAACAGGAGAGCGGGAGAATGAGTGAGTTTTTGAACTACGTGCCTGTCGAAGGCAGTGTCGGCGAGCTTTTATTTGACTTTTTACGCGTCGTTTTTGTGTGCGGTTGTCTTTGGTTCGCCGTGTATGTATTTTCGTGGCTTGTTTCCACCATTAAAAAAATAGCGGAAAGGGAGTAACCAATGTCTATAATCATCGCTTTTTTCAGCGGAATGGCTTTAATCACTCTCGCAGACGCTGTCGCGGACTATATCAGTGCAAAGGCTGATCAAATTAGAAAGGAGAATAATTTATAATGAACATCAAATGGAATTATAACCCCGAAGATTACGGGAAAAGTTTTTTAATTGCACCCGGCAATTACCGCGTAAGAATTGAAACGGTCGAAGAAACAACATCAAGAAGCGGCCGCGATATGCTCAAAATTACCCTTAAAGTCAACGGGTACAAGCAGAAACTTATTCACAATCTCGTTTTTCTCGAAGAGAACCCCGAATTAACCAACAGAAATATCGGGGAGATTTTTGAAAGTTTTGGTATTACTCCCGGCGATTTTGAGCTCTCTCATTGGGAGAACAAAGACGGCGCGGCGGAAATCTTCAACAAAGTCGACAACAACGGCGACATGCGCAACAACGTCAAGAAATTTATTCCGCGTTCTAAACAAGGTCTTCTCCCGGCTTGGACAGATGAGCAGCCCCCCGTACAAGCTCCCGTTAATCCCGAAATGATTGAACCTGATGCTGAAATACCGTTTTAATTTACGACCGTATCAGCGGGAAGCTCTCGACTCTATCCCGGAGTCGGGAGCTTACCTTATCTGCCTTTTCACAGGCGCAGGCAAAACTGTTTGCATGTCGCAGATTCCGCGAAGAGGCAGAATGCTGATACTCTCGCACCGTGATGAATTAGTACATCAGCCTGAAAAATATTTTGGCTGCTCATTCGGTGTTGAACAGGCTGAAGAAACTTCTCACGGCGAAGAAGTCATTAGCGCGTCCGTTCAATCGCTCGTCAGGCGTTTGGATAAATTCAAGCCCGATGATTTTGATATTGTAGTTGTAGACGAAGCTCATCACAGCACAGCTAAAACTTACAGGGAAATAATTAACTATTTTAAGCCGCGTTTGTTATTAGGTTTTACCGCAACTCCTAACCGCAATGACGGCGTAGGCTTAAAAGAAATTTACCAGGATATTATTTATGAACATGACATGCGCTGGGGTATTGAAAACGGCTATCTTTCTCCTATTAACTGCCTGCGCGTTCAATTAAGCTATGATTTAAGGCGTGTTGCCGTAAGATTGGGTGATTACGCTCCCGAAGCGTTAGACAAAGCTGTGAATATTGAGAGTGCTAATAAAGCATTGGCCGAAGTTTATAATTTATATGCTAAGCCTCCGTGCTTGATTTTCTGTGCTTCTGTTTCACATGCTGAAAATTTAGCGCGTTTTATTCCCGGAGCTGTCGCTGTCAAAGGCTGCGGGGATAGGAGCGGGATTATAAAAGCATTCAGCAGGGGTGATATTCCATGCCTTACAAACTGCATGATTTTCACAGAGGGTACTGACCTCCCGAACGTGAAAACTATTATCATGGCCAGACCTACGAAGAACATCAGCCTTTATACTCAAATTGTAGGGCGCGGCTTGCGTCTGCATCCTGATAAAGATTTTTTAACTTTGATTGACTGCGTAGGAGCGGGTGATAATGCTGATTTCTGCACAGCTCCGTCCCTGCTCGGGCTTGATATTAAAGATATTCCGCCGAAATTACGCGGCGAACTTCAAGGTAATTTATTCGACCTTCCCGACATTGCATTAACGGCTATGGACACTCCGGAAGCGTGGATAAAGAACGTTCAGCACGTAAAACTTTGGGCAGAGAAAAATAATTACAACACCCATAATATCAACTTTATCCGGAAGACGGACGGCAGTTTATTTGTGCAGAATATTTATCTTCCGCCGGAGGACAGTTTAGGCCAGATAAAATGGCTCGGGAAGAAATTACCTGCACAACAGGCTATTGATGCCGTTTACCATTATTTGTGCTGCCATTGTTCGGAGCAGCGGCCTTTTTGGGATTTAAGTTTAGCACAAAAATCCAAAAGTCTCCCGCCGACCGATAAACAAAGGCAGGTTATCGCAAAACAATTCCCGAACTTTGATACAAGCAGTTTATCAAGGTTCGAGGCCGTGCAGTTTATTTCGCATATTTTTGCTCAGCCTCCGACAAGAAAGCAGATTTATTTCTTGCAGGCTCGCGGATACGACACGGATAATTTGACGCGCAAAGACGCTAATGAACTTATAGGGAAAATAAAGGGAGGAGCTGTTGTTTCTTGAATTTATACACAATAGGAGAAATTCATGCGGAATACAACGTTGACGAAAAAACGTTAATAAATTGGATCGAGGAAAACAAAATTAAAGCTGTGAAAATTGCAGTACCTCTCAGACTTTATTATATCCCCGACACTGAAATAATAAAAATCTTAAAACTTAAAGCCGATGAGCAGACCCGCCCTCTGCTTGAAATTCAGCGCGAAATATGCCGGGTGCAGTTTATATCGGAAGAGAAGCGCGAGGCTTTTCTGCAAAAATACCCCGGCGGATATTACGAATATATCAAGTCGCCCGAATGGAAAGCTAAAGCCCGCCAGCGTTGGATTTTGGATCGCGGCCAATGCGCATTTTGCCATACCGGCAAAAATTTACAGTGCCACCATATAAACTACGAAAATTTAGGCTCTGAACCTATGGACGACCTCGTAACTCTCTGCGAGAAATGCCACGCTGAAGTCCATCAAGAAGACATAAGGAGGAAACAAAATGAAAATCTTAACAACACGCGAATTTAACGGCGCAAAACTCGACTGCTACGAAGCAGATAATCAAGACGACGGCTTCTGGGTTACCCGTGAACAAATAGGCAGGCTTTTAGGGTATTCAGACCCGACCGACGCTATAAAAAAAATTCACAAGCGCAACAGTGAACGCCTCGATAAATACTCAAGGGGGGGACAAATTGTCCCTTCCTCCGGCGGAATGCAGACGGTAACTCTGTATAACTTCAAGGGGTTTCTCGAAATCTGCCGCTTCTCAAACAAACCGAAAGCTAACGACGTTATAGACTTCGCCTGGAACGTAATGGACGAAATCCGGCGGACAGGGAGCTACGGAACGCCAAAAGTTGTTGTTCTTAAGGAAGTCGATAAAAGCAAAGGAATTTCCGGCCTTTTTAGTTCTTTAGGCTGGCATAACAGACCGTGGGAGGAATAAAAAATGTTTTTGCTTACAACACGCGAATTTGGATATTCAACCGTAGATTTTTACGTTGACGACTTAAAAAACGCGGATTTTTGGGTAACATCGGAACAGATAGGAGTAATGCTCGGGTATAAAAATCCTGAGCATTGCATAAAAAATTTAGCGGAGCTTTTTGTGAATATTCCCGATTACCGCGAAACTGAGCTAAATCTCCGCCGCAAAGGCTTCCGCGTTGTTACCGTCTTTAACTTCAACGGGCTTCTGAAATTATGCAAAGTTTCAGGGAAAAGAAAAGCCGCCGAAGTTGTAGATTTTCTTTATCAGATACGCCGCGAACTTGAATTAAACGCTCCTGCCCCTAAGGGTGAAATACAACTTTTCAATTACGGGGAAAATCAAGTTAGGATTTTCGAGCAAAACGGCGAGATTTTCTTCATGGCTAAAGATGTCTGCGACATTTTAGGACTTACGAACGTAACTGAAGCTATAAAACCGCTTGCCGACGATGAAAAAATGACCCTAAGAAATTCTGAGGGTCAAAAAAAACGAGGCGGGGCACAGTTTTATAATTTTATCAACGAGCCCGGACTTTACCGTTTAATTTTCAGGAGCAGCAAGCCCGAAGCGGAAAAATTTAAGCATTGGGTTTTTCATGAAGTTCTCCCGTCATTGCGCCGCTCAAGCGGATATAACATAAACATCAAGCTGACGGGAAAAGCGAGCGATACTAAATTCTATTCAGCTGAAGAAATCGGCGCACAAATCGGCCTTGATGATATGCAGGTTGCAAAATTAGCATCGGAAAATCATTTGCTTGTTTACGGCTTCATGAAAGGCTGGGACTGGTTTTTCACCGAAGAGGGGAAGGAGAAAATATTACAATGCGTAAGGGACATGAATTCGAGATTGAGCTTGACCGCGTGAGTAAATATTTAGGGGCTGCCGGTATCCACATGCACAAAAACCACGCCCGCAGAACTGAAAGCGGCCTTTATCTTGAAGGCGAGCCGTTTGATTATGAAGTCATCTCTCACGGCCGGATTCACTGCTTCGACGCTAAAGAGTGCGCGGGTAAATCATGGAGCCTGCAGAACGCTAAAATTAATCAGATTAATAACCTCGCTATGTGCAGAAAAAACGGTGCGGAGGCCTATTTTCTCGTATGGTTTAAGGCCGTAAATTCAATTATCCGCTTTGATGTCGAGGTTGTAAAATCTGCATTGATTGACGGCAGAAAATCACTAAAACCAGAGGAGGGAACTAAATGGGACTGGACAGAATTGCAAAAATAAAAGAAAAATACAACGTTCTCGACTATGCCCGCGATGTCTTAGGCTGGCCTGTTAAGCGCGACGGAGACCGCTGTAAATCTTTTGCCCCTGACTCTCAAAATCCAACTGCTTTAATTGTATTCACAGACCACTGGTACGACTTCAAACAGGGATTAGGCGGCGACATTATCGACCTCGTTGCTTACGTAAAATACGGCGGCGACAAGGGGAAAGCTATTCAGGAGCTCGGAGGCGGCTATGACAAAGACTGGGTAGAGTATACCCAAAATTATTGCCTTGCAATAGCACGCTTCCACTCTAATTTACGGGACAGCGACCTATCTTATCTAAAACGCAGGGGCATCAAGAAAACTACAATAGAACGCCTTAAATTAGGCTACGACGCTAAAGAAGACCGCTTGACAATCCCGTATTTTAAGAACGGCTATGTTGCCTACTGTATCGGGCGCGACAGAAGCGGCAAAGAGGGCGTGAGCAAATACAAGAAAGACTATTTAGACGGAATGAACGAAAATATCCCGTGGGGCTTGCATACTTTCTCCGATGAACACAGGGATTTAATGCAGGTTAAGGATGCCAAAAAACAGGCTTTAATTGATAAGTACACTGTAATCGCCGAAGGAGCTTTTGACGCTATGAGCTTTGAGCAAGAGGGCTTCCGCGTTCTTTCTCCAATCAGCGGCTACTTCAATCAATACTCGCTTAAGCAGGTTTTGAGCATGGTAAAAACAACGCCTTATGTTTTCGTATGTTTCGACAGCGACAGCGCGGGCACTCGTTTTACTATGAACATGTGCCAAGTTCTTTTTAAGAACAGGATTAAATTCAAATGCGGACAGCTCCCTGAAGGCGTCAAAGATGTTTCGGATTATTACGCTGCCGGAGGTGATTTATTTGAACTTGTTGCGGACGCTAAGCCGGGTATACAAATGCTCGCTTCTAAACTTACCGACAGCGACGAGCTTAAAAAATTCGTTTACGAGGCCGCCCGCTTCGTTGATGAGCCCGATCTTGAAGAACTGCTCGCAAATATTAAAGGCTTCTCCGAAAACTTCATTAACTCCGTAAGAAAAAAAGCCCTAAGAATGCCTCCCGAGCCGTTTTTAGTCAGGGAGATTTTAGCAAAACATACCCTAATTTTCGCTGAAGGTCAGGGCTTCTTTGAATACACTCACGGCGTTTGGCAGCAGCGCAGCGATAACGAAATTGCGGGCTATTTCATTCGGATTTTAGGCAAATGGGCGAGCGGAAGCAAATTACCGTCCCTAATGCGCTATTTAACCGCCGAAATCACGACTAAGGAACTATTTAACCGCCAGCCTATTTTTAACTTCAAAAACGGCGTTCTAGAGCTCGATACGGGCAAATTCCGCGAACACTCGCCGACCGATATGAGCACTATACAAGTCGATTATGATTACGACGATAAAGCTAAATGCGAACGGTGGGATAAATTTGTATCCGAAATCATGAACGAGCGCGACACTTCAGTACGGGTCCTGCAGGAAATGTCGGGCTATTGCTTATTCAATGACTGCTCAATGCAAAAATGTTTCTTCTTGATAGGCAGCGGCGCGAATGGTAAAAGCGTTTTTCTAAATACCTTAAGTGCAGTATTTAACGAAGAAAACGTATCGAACGTAGAGATGAGCAGCCTCGTTGAGCCGTTTCAGCGTATAAGCCTCATGAATTCATTAGTAAATATCAGCACTGAGACGAGCTCAAACGTCAAGGGGGCGGAAAGTTTTTTCAAACAGATTGTAGGCGGCGACACAATAAACGGCTGCTACAAAAATAAAGACTTTGTGCCTTTTAAGCCCCGCTGTGTCATGATTTCAGCCTGCAATGACTATATGAAGTCCCGAGATACAACTTACGGCTTTTTTAGGCGTATTGTTTTTATTGATTTCCTCCGCACTTTCGACGAAAAAACTGCGGATAGAACGCTGGAAAAGAAGCTTAAAGCAGAACTGCCGGGCATCTTCAACTGGTGTTATCAGGGTTATAAAATCTTGAAAGCTCAAGGCCGGTTCACTGAAACACTCGAACAGAAAAACATGCTCAAAGAGTTTTCACTGCTTATTAATCCCGTAGCTGCTTTCATTGAAGAGTCCATGCCGCCCGCTGAAAATCTTATCTCACGCGATGAGCTTTATATCATGTATACAACATGGGCACGCGGAGCAGGCCACGAAGCATTGAGCCGGACTAAATTTACTCAGAAATTCAAGGAAACTTCAAAACAGATGCTTCCGGGCGTTGATGATAAAAAATTAGGCGGAGTCAGATATTTCGATTTTAGCAATGTTAAAAGAGATACAACAATGGGGAATTAAAATCGGTTACGAGTATGGACGCGCTGTTTTATCCGACGGCGACCGGACTGCGCTCAAACATTACCAAAATCTTTTACAATTTGAACCGGAATTTGAAAAAAAATTGATTTTGGAATTAGCTGAAATAAGTCCTGATGTGCTTTTTGACCTAACAGAACGCGCCGCAATCCGCTCGGCTGACGGCCTGCCCGGAGACATCGAAAGCGGGGTCGCAGCAAATTTAGGGATATAGAAAAAAGTGTGCTAAAACCAGTGTCGGCGGGAAAGTTTCAGCGACCCCGAAGAAAACACCGTTGAACACTGAAAAAAATCGCGCAAATTTTCAACTTTTCAAGTTAAAAGATCGCAGTTTCGAGCTGAAATTTTTTGAAGTCCGTGATCTTTTAGGGGTCTTTTTTCCTTATCAGCGACCCCAAGCAAAAAGTAACTAAAAGCCATGCAATACAATATTTTAGCTCAGATTTTGCTATTTTTTGGGGCACTTCTCGTTTTTGAAAGTGCCCCTATTTTTAGAGCCCCTAAAATCAGTAGCCATGCCGGTAGGGCACTTGGGCACTTTGACTCCTACTTTTTGAAAAGAAAAAAAATAAAAATAGCGGTTTTTTGGGGCGGGGGAGGCCGGAAAAAATTTTTTTATTTTAGAAAAAGTCAAATAAAAGTGCCCCTATGATAAAATTAGCAGTGGTAGGGCTTCAGGCCGTTTTTGAAGTGCCCCTGAAAGTGCCCTGATTTTTTGAGAGGAGACGAGAATTTTATGCAGGAAAATAACAAATTCCGCCGCGCTGAAAAATATTTGTATGAGTATAAAAGAAATTTGGCCGCGATTGAGATATTAACCGAAGATTTGCGCGTTGAGCGTGCCTCTTGCGATGTTCATGCACAAAATTACCAGCTTGCCTTTGGTTTTAACAGTGAGCCGTCTAACCCTCCTGAAGCAAGGTTTGTAAAGCTCGAGAGCTTAGAAAATAAAATTACAATGCTTGAACGTTATACCAAACCTATAACTCATTTAATCGATGACCTGAGCACGTCCGACAATCTGCAGGGCTCGGATAACAAATTGCTTCTTGATATTTTGAGGCTGCTATACTTCGGGAAGAATAGTGTTGAAGCTATTTTAGATGAGCTTTGTATTGCACGGCGGACTTTTTCACGGAAGCGGCGCGATCTCGTTCTAATGGCCGCGCAGTATCTGGCGTTTTAGCGGCGTAAAATTGGCGTATTTTTGGCCGATTTTTGGCGTATTTTTGGCCGATTTTTGGCGCAAAATTGGCGTGCAAAGTTAAAAATCTGTGTTATCCTTATACCATGCAATTTTTGCGCGTGCTTTACTACTTGCGGAAATTAAATTATAATTTCGGGCAGAGTTAAAGAAAGGAGCGTGCAAAATATGCCGAATAATCAAGGCAATGACACAAAAGCCAGCCAGAATGATTATTTAACCGTCGAAATGTTCAACAGGGGAATTTCTGAAGTTACGACAGAAATTCGCGAAGTAAGGTTTGAAACTCAATTAAACAGGGCAAAAATAGAGATAATGCAGCACTCTATTTACTGGGGCTTTGCAATTATGGCTTTTGTTGTTGCTTATGTTGTGATATTCAAGCCGGAGAGATCCGAAAAGAAAGAGCCTGAACTTACAAATGAAGAAAACTATACAGGGCTTCGGAATAAATCTGAGGCTCTTTTTTATTTATTCATGAAAGGAGATGTGTAAATGCCGGCTAATCGTGATATAAACGGAAAATTTCTGCCGGGTAATAATGCCAATCCGAGCGGCCGTCCTAAACAAAATCCCGAAGCTAAAAAAATTCTAAAAGCGGCTGTGCCTGACGCGGCGCGGGCTTTAGTTGAGCTCTTGAATAGTAAAAACGAAAAAATTAAATTACAGGCCGCTCAAGCTATCTTAGACAGAACTCAAGGCAAGCCCGAGATCATGAGTAAAGTAGAAGTTAAGAACTTGGATAATCCCTACGATTTAGAGAAATTAAACAAAGAACAGCTGCAGAGTTTAGAACAAATTTTATTAACAGCAAGCAATGATAAATTTACATGGATTGTCGCTTGAAGCTGTACGGGCTCAATTAGATAAAATCCGGCTTCAGGAGCTGCAGAAAGCCCGTGATGATTATGCTTATTATATGGAACTTACAACACACGGGCGTTGGAAGCACGCGAGGCATTTAGATTTACTCTGTGAGTACTTGCAGAAAGTAGAAAGCGGCGGAATAGAACGCTTAATTATTACAATGCCGCCGAGACACGGTAAGAGCATGACTGTTACTGAAAGTTTCCCGTCGTGGTTCATCGGGCGCGACCCTGAGCGACGTGTGATTGAGGTCAGCTACGGCTCGGACTTGGCTCAGCGTTTCGGGCGTTCAAACCGCAAGAAAATAGATGAGTTCGGAGCTGATATTTTTAATATTAGGATTTCGCGCGACAATGCCTCCGTAACAAATTGGAGCATTGAGGGACATTCCGGCGGTATGATAAGCACGGGCATCGGAGGCTCAATAACGGGTCAGGGAGCGGATTTGCTCATAATAGACGACCCTATTAAAAACCGCAAAGAAGCAGAGAGTTTAACATACCGCGAGAGTGTCTGGGCTGAATGGGTAGATACTCTCAGCACCCGTCTGCATCCTAACGGGCGTGTAATAGTGATAATGACGCGCTGGCATGAAGACGATTTAGCGGGGCGTTTGCTGCAGAACAGTACGCGCTGGGAGCTGGTAAATTTACCCGCGATAGCAGAAGACGACGACATTTTAGGCCGTGAGACAGGCGAGCCTTTATGGCCGGAACACGGATTTAATAGTGATTGGTACGAAGAAAAGAAAAATCAGAGCGGTTCTCGTTCATGGGCAAGTTTATATCAAGGACACCCGACACCGCTCGAAGGCAGTTTATTTAAGTCGTTGATGTTCAGATATTTCAGCGTTAAAAATAACTGTTATATCGTTGACGGCAAGATTTACGAGATAGGAAGCTGTAAGATTTTTCAGACCTGCGACGTTGCGGGGAGCAGAAAGGCGAGCGCGGATTATTTTGTGCTTGGTACTTTTGCATTATGTCCGGGCGGCGAGTTATTAGTTTTAGAGATACTCCGTGAACATCTTGAAGGCCCCGATCAGCCTAAATTGATAAATCAAAAATTTATCGAGTTTAAGCCCGTTTTTATCGGGATTGAGAGCGCGTCAATGGGTTTGACTTTGTATCAGCAAGTCCGCAGAATGGGCTTGCCTGTTGTTGAGTTAAAGCCGGACGCTGACAAATATACGCGGGCAATTCCTGCAGCGGCTCGCTACGAGGCCGGAATGATATTTCACAAAAATAACGCGGCTTGGCTTAACGATTTAGAAGCTGAGTTATTATCATTCCCTAACGGAGCGCATGATGATCAAGTAGACGTAATTTCTTACGCTGTATTTATGCAGGCGTGGGGATATTTGAAAGAGAAAACAACAGGAGGGAGGGCATTAGTTTTAGGATAAATGAGTAATGTACAAGTTATAAAAGGTAAAGAAATTAATTATCCTGTAAGCCGCAAAATGAGTTCTGACCCGTTTGCAAGCTACTACGCTGACGGGATTTTAGAGCCTCCTTACGACTTAGACTGGCTTTCACAGCTTCCGGAACACTCGAATATTTTATCGCAGTGTGTAGAAGCTATGGAAGTTAATATTGACGGCTTCGGATTTACTCTTGAACCGGCTTTTGATTTTGAAGCTGAAAACGAAGACGCAAGAAACGAACGCAAAACTATTGAACATTTCTTTGAATTCTGCAATCCTGAACTTCCTTATTCACAGCTTCGGCGGCGTGTTAGACGCGATCTGGAAGTTCTCGGTAATGCCTATTGGGAAGTTATCAGGGACGGCAAAGGCGATATAGTATGGCTTGAACACATTGAGGGGCATACTATGAGGCTCACGGCATTAGATAAAGACTACACTGATGTCGAATATATTATCAGAGATGACGCAAGCAGCGAGCTGCAGAGATACCCGTCAAAAAAGCGTTTCCGGCGTTTTGTACAAATTCGGGACGGGCAAAAAGTTTATTTCAAGGAATTCGGCGACCCCCGTTTAATCAGTGCAAGAACAGGCCGAGCCGAAGATGACGGGACTTGCGCAACTGAGATAATTCATTTTAAGTTGTATTGCCCTTATAGTCCTTATGGTGTTCCGAGATGGATAGGTAACTGGCTTGCTGTTACAGGTTCGAGGCAGGCCGAAGAAGTCAATCACGAATATTTCGAGAATAATACAGTTCCGCCGCTTGCTTTGTTAGTTTCGGGAACTTTGGACGATAAAGCCGTAGAAAAAATCGAGGACTTTATTAACGACGAAATGAGAGGCCGCAAAAGTTTTAATAAGATTTTAATCATCGAGGCCGCTCCATACGGTGAGGCTTTGCCCGGAACTACACGAAGCCCTGCACATGTGAGATTTCAACCCTTGAGCGACGCTCAGCAGAAAGACAGCTTATTTGACAATTACGACAAAACCAACAGGGAGAAAATCAGAAGCTCATTCAGACTGCCGCCGATTTTTGTCGGGCTTACCAGCGAATACACAAGGGCAACGGCTCGGGAAAGCCGCGAAGTAGCAGAAGAACAGGTATTCGGGCCGGAAAGAGCCGATCACGATTTTGTAATCAACAGGCTTTTATTCCCGGCTATGGGTGTGAAATTTTGGAAATACAAAAGTCTTCCGCCTAAGGTCAACGATTTTGAAATTATGAGCAACGTCCTTGATACTTTCAGCAAGTGCGGCCTTACAGTGAGGGAGCTTAGAGCGGAAATATCACGGCTTCTAAATCACCCTCTTGAAGCAATCGATGAGGACAGCGGCTGGTTAGATTTGCCTTTACAAATTTATCTTTCTAAATTACAATATGGAGGCAGCAATAATTTAGTTCCTGATAAAGAAAACGCGGATAAAGAAACGTTATTTTTACAGGCGTTGACTAACATAGAAAAAAATATCTCCTCAGAATAAAAATCCTCCGATACAAAAATAAAAATTTTTAGTGCAGTCCGTGAGTTAATTCACGGGCTTTATTTTATATGCCGGTGTAGCTCAATACGGAAAGAGCGTAACTATGCAGGTTCGAGCCCTGCCGCCGGCCGAATATACTTTAGGAGGTTTTACAATGTTATTAGGCGGTTGGAATTATGACGAAGTTAAAGCTGTAAATTTGCCGCAGAAAGTTGCGAGCGCGTTCACAAGCATAACGAGCGAATTAGTCGGAGCTGACTACATGCCGATAGCTTACGCCGGAAGTCAGGTCGTAAACGGTATTAATCACTGCATTATCGCGCTTCAAACTGTTGTCGTTCCTAATCCTGTAAAGCGTTTAGTAAAGATGATTATCAACATTGATACTAACGGCAAAGCAACATTAGTATCAGTAAGCAGTTTAGGGATTTAAGACAAAGAGGAGTTAGGGAGCGCGGAACTTCTTAACTCCTGAATTTTTTTACAAGATGAGCAGATTGAATTTAACTCCTTTACAGCGTCATGAAGCGGCGTTGCGTTTGTACAATATTTTGATGTCGCTCCCGATAGCTAAAAAGGCCGGAGATACGGACGAATATTTGAGACTTGAGCGGCAGTTATCGGCGAATTTAATTCGGCAGTGGACTCGCGAATATACAAAAATCTTAAAAATTCTGCCCGAAAAAATCACGGAACAGGTTATAAAAATTCTCAATGAAAACTTAGAAAAAGCATTAGGTAAGGACTTCGGTAATTCAGAGAGAGTTAAAAAATTCTTCCATGACTATATCGAGAAAACTTACAAAAATTCTAAGCGTGAATTTGCTCCCGAAGCTAATTTAAGTCTTCCTGATAAAAAGGCCGTTGATGTTTTAACTAAGCATAATTGCTTTTGGATTGGCGAGCATTACGGCAGCCATATAGGCGGCAAAATAGCTGAATTAACTCAGCAGGCATTAACTGACGGCTTAGGACGTAAAGAACTTGCAAAAGAATTAAAATCAGCTCTCGGCGGGAAAGTCGGCGGTTATAAATATTGGGACGTAGCTTCAAGCGCAGCATTAGTCCGGGCGCGTTCTTTCGGAGCAATTTCAGGAATGGAAGAGGCCGGAATAGCTGAGTATGAGATTTTAGCTATGCAGGACGAGCGGATGTGTCCAATTTGCGGCGAAATGGACGGGCGTGCTTTCAGCGTTGCAATTACCCGCGAGAGAATTAACAGCATTTTGAACATTAAAGACCCTGAAGCCTTCAAGCAGGCTCTCCCGTGGCAGACAGAAAGCCCGCGCGGAATTAGTAACGCGGCATTACAAAACTCCGGCATGAATTTACCGCCTTTTCACGGGCGTTGCAGATGTACACTCGTAAGTACTGGAAATTATAATTTTCAAGAACAAGGGATAGTATATCAAAGCGGTGCATTAAATAATGAAAATGACCCTGAGGGTGAAAAGCGAGATACGCACGCTAAGATTTATTATGAGACTATGCGAAATTCTAATCATGAAATTATAATAGAAAAAATCGCAAAACATAGCGGTATTCCTTTAAGAACTGCTCAAAAAGTTTTTGAACACGTTTTTTTGAATAAATATGAATTAGAAGACGGTATTAGACGCGGCATAATGCATTTTCCCCCAGATTATGATATGTCTCAATCATTCCAACGTATTTTATCAGGGCAGGATATTCAGCAGCATGATATAATTCTTTTGCATCATGAAAGATTAGAATATGAATTAATGCACCGTTACGGCATTAAAAATTATGATACAGCTCATCGTTTAACGGAAAAGAAATTTAATTATGCTGAAGCGTTGAAAAAATGGGAAGAAGGAACAGATAATTAATGGTGTGGGTATATCTCGAAGAATTAACAGATGAAAAAGTTACTTACCGCTATTACCCTGACGGCGGTGAAGAATACGGTATAGTTTCACTTATGCGGAAAACTGGTAAACGTATACACGATAAATCATGTCCTAATTATACTTCTATGTTTGCGAGACATGCTTGGGAACTTTTGGAAAACTTTCAAGAAGCCGGAGAGTTCCCAGAAAAGGCTATGATTGGTTGGTATTAAATATCTTAAATTAAAGTTTATTTGTTTTTTGAGAATGGCAGACAGAAAGCCCAGAGTTATATAAATGCAGCATTGCAAAATTCGGGAATGAATTTACCGCCTTTTCATGGGTGTTGCAGATGTACACTCGTTTCAGTTGATACTTTTATGCACGGTGATAATCTTGAAGAACGAGCCTTGCAGAACTTGCTAAGAATATCGGCGTACCGTATAATAAAAATGTTTCAAGACAAGGCGAAGATATTTACAAAGATGATAACGGGAATTTTATTTATCCGCCTAATGACCGAAATTTTTCGGCGCAAGCCCCTGACTTTAGGCATGGGGATAAGCCGCTT
>CAMVMK010000007.1 GCA_947168585.1 uncultured Fretibacterium sp. | reverse complement strand
GGCTTATCCCCATGCCTAAAGTCAGGGGCTTGCGCCGAAAAATTTCGGTCAAAATAATTCCATAAAAAATTCCCGGAAAAAATAATTTTTATTATTACATTTATTACTACAAAAATCTTAATTTTAATCTTTTATCATCGAACTTTAAGAAGCCGGACAAAAAATTTTTTTAATGATTAATTTTTGCGCTTTCATTTTTAATTTCGCTGACTAAATTCAATAATAAATTAATTAATGTCATCGAGGCCGCATCGCCAGCTATCATGCCTTCTGTCTGCCTGAAAAGTTTATATAATCGGTCTTTCTGCTTACGTGTTAGTAAATCTTCAATGCTGATTATTGAGCCGCGAATTTCGTTAATTTTAAGTTTAATTTCATTAGTGCCTGAACGCTGCGAATTTTTAGAGTTTTTAGTGAGTTGGCTTGCGAATTTTGAAGTTCCTAAGACGATTAAATTTTTATCAAATTCGGGCTTAAAATCTGCAAAAATTTTATTTACAACAGGAATTTCAGCCCCCCCGCCTGTCAAGATAAATTTATCGGGATTATAGCAGTTTATAAATCTTTCGGCGGTGTGAGCGGCACGTTTGACAGAAAAATGAATTAATCTCTCAAAATCTTCGCGTAAAATTTCAGTGTCCCGCCAAATTATTTTATCGTTAAATGAAAGTTCTTTCTTAAAATTTTCGGCTTGATTTAATAAATCTTTTTCGCTGATTAAACTCAAATTAAATCTCTCGCGGAGCCATGAAGCAAAAATTTTATCAAACTCATTTCCGCATATGTCGCTGATAATTTCGCTGTCGACTGCTTTATTCTTATTGAAGAAAATAAATTCGCTTTTTGACGCTCCGAAATCGTATACCAAAATTTTTTTGTTATTTTCGATAGAATTTAGTACAGCGTCATGTGAATTAATTAACTCGATGTTCTTGAAACCTGATTTTTTAGCGTTAAAAATAAAATCTTCACGTTGTCTTTTATTAAAATCATCAGGCACTGCGATAACGCATGAAAACACAGGCTCATCAAAATAAATTTCAGCTTCTTCACGGATTTTTACTAAATCACATCCGTCTACAGCCGCTATAAATTTGTTATCAACGGCAATTTTTGAAGTATGTGAACCTGCATCAATAGCTATGCAAATATCATTTTTCATTTTTACTTAACTTCCTGCTTGCTGTTTCAATTTTTCCGTCATTATAACGCACGGCTTCAGCTTTTATAATTTCGTTATTTTCTCCGTCAGCAACGGCTTCAATAAAATGACGTTCGTGGCCTTTGTTATTATTTTCGATTAAAATTTCAATTTCGCGGCCTAAAAATTTTTTTGCGTAATTATCATAAAGTTCGCGCCCGAGTGCAATAGCCTGCGAAGTCCTTAAAATTTTAGTTTCGTGTGAAACTTTTTCGGGTAAATTTGCGGCTAAAGTTCCGGGACGTTCAGAATAAGGAAAAACATGGACGCGGCCTAATCCGGCTTTTTTCATAATGTCTAAAGTTTCGTTAAAATTTTTGTCATTTTCGCCGGGAAAACCTACCAAAATATCGCTTGAAATATGAATATCACTCGAAATTTTTTCGCGTGCTTTATCACAAATTTTTACAAAATCTTCAGCAGAATATCCGCGCCTCATTGAAGCTAAAATCTCATTGCTTCCGCTCTGCAAAGGTAAATGCAAATGGCGGCAGAAAGCCCCGCAATCACTCAAAGCGTCAATTAAATCATCATCGAGACAGAAAGGTTCGAGCGAGCCTAAACGCAAACGTTTTAACTCAGGAATTTTCGAGACTTCGCGAATTAATTTTGCGAGTGAAAAATCTAAATCTCTGCCGTAAAGTCCCAAGTGAATACCCGTGAAAATAATTTCTTTAATGCCGTTGTCAAGTAATTTTTTAATCTCGTCAATGATATTTTTTACAGGTCTTGAAACCGGCCGCCCTCTCAAAAAAGGAATTATGCAGTAAGTGCAGAAATGGTTACAGCCGTCTTGAATTTTCATGAAAGCCCTCGAATGTAAGACAGGCGCGTTAATTTCGAGTTCTTCCCAGCCTGAAGCCTCAAAAATATTTCGCCTTAAATCCTGAAAAATTTTTTTATTTTCAAGCATTTTTATTACAGCGTCCGGGATTAAATTTTTGCCTTTAGAGCCTGCTAAGATATTAATTCCGAGATTTTCAGCTTCGTCAGCGTCAAGACTTTGCGCCCAGCACCCGCAGACAGCTAAAACACCGTCATCGCCCATAATTTTTTTAACACGGCGGACACTTTGACGGCATTTTCTGTCGGCTTCCTGCGTTACTGAACAGGTTACAATAACGGCGGCACTGTAGTCATCGTTAATATTTTCGGTGATTTCAAAGCCCTGCGACTTCAAAGCCCCTGCAATATATTCGCCCTCGCAGAGACTCGTCCTGCACCCGAAAACATGAACAAAAATTTTTTTTATCCCCATGATTTAACGGCACGGCAGCCCCACCAGTCGCCGATTTTTAGTTCTTTTTCGACAGCTAATTTAGAACTTTCCAAGACTGAAACGAACATAGAACTTTCAAGCGATGTCATTCCGGAAAAAATTGCGTAACCTTTGGGCTTTAACACGCCGCGAACGTCCGGAAGCATTGTGATATTCGGCTTTAATAAAATGTTTGCCGTTAAAATATTTACCTGCTCGTTGAAATCTTTTAATAAATCGCCTTGAGAAATTTCGCAAAGTTTCGGGCTTATTCCGTTAAGATTTACGTTGCGTTTTGCCTCGTCAAGAGTATCGGGGTCGATGTCGCGTGCTATTGCTCTTCCTGCACCGAGTTTCAAAGCCGCGATAAATAAAATTCCAGTGCCTGTCCCGATGTCTAAAATTGTGTCGCCGAATTTCACGACTTCTTCAAGCAAAGTCAAAGCTATCTGAGTGCTTTCATGATAACCAGTTCCGAACGCGCTCGCCGGATAAATATAAATAGGCTGGCGGCCCTCAGCGATTTTTTCTTTTTCGTGCCACGGAGCCATTACGACTAAAGTTTTTCCGACATTGAGAGGCGGAAAAGCGTCATAATGCTGAGTTTCCCAAGGCTGGTTGCTTGTTTTATAGCACCGTGAAATTTCTACGCCTTTGAACATCGGCTTTTCAAGATAATGTTTGACTTTGAATAAAATTTCGTCAAGTTCTTTGTCATCTCCGCCGTCTTCACTGCTTCCTTCATAGTCTGCGCGCAAAAATAATTTTCCGTTTTCCGTAAAAATAAACGAGCCTAAAGGTTCAGTCAAAGCCGCTATAGTGCTTAAAATTTCTTCAGCTCCCGCGATATTTTCAGGGATACTAAATTCTATTGTCCACCAAAATTCAATTTTTTTATTTTTTTCAAATTCTGCCATGTGAAAATTTTTTCCTTTTGAAATTTTTTCTTAATTATAACCCCTCTTTCATTTCTAACCCCTAACCCCTCACTGCTGTTTTAATCGTAAACTTTTTAATTTTAATTTCAGTTTACAATAATAAAAATTCGTGATATAAATAATTTATTATGAAAAATAAAATTTTAGAAATTCTTGAAGCAAACAAAGGCGAATTTATTTCCGGTGAACAGATAGCGCGTTCATTAGCTATAACTCGCGCGGCTGTCTGGAAAAATATTAACGAGCTTAAAAATCGCGGCTATCAAATTCAATCAGTTACTAATAAAGGTTACAAACTCGAAATTTTTAATGATGTTCTTTCAAAAGACGGTATCGCAAAAAATCTTTCAGTTAATTCAAAAATCTCAGAGATAATCTGCTTAGATACAATCGACTCGACAAATAATTACGCGAAAAAAAATTCTTTTTCTCACGGGACTTTGATCGCGGCCAATGAGCAGACATCGGGGCGCGGACGTTTCGGACATAATTTTGAAAGTCCTGCCGGAACGGGCTTGTATATGTCGCTAGTATTGAGACCGAAAATCGAAATTTCAAAATTTCAGATGATAACGATAGCTGACGCAGTAGCAGTCTGTCTTGCTGTTGAAGATTTATACAAAAATTCTCATGAACAACTAAAAATAAAATGGGTTAATGATGTTTTTTTTCGCGGTAAAAAAATCTCTGGAATTTTGACGGAAGCCGTTACAAATTTCGAGAGCGGCGAGATTGAGAGTGTTGTTACAGGTATCGGAGTTAATGTAAAAACACAAAATTTTAATAATGATATTGCAGGCTCAATTTTTAATGATGACGAAAAAATTTTATTTTCACGCAGCGAATTATGCGCCAGAATTGCAGACTACATCATGAATTTTGCCGAAGATTTAGCCGACCCGAAACTCATTAATTTATACCGTGAGCGTTCATTATTGCAGTCAGGCTCAAAAATAACTTACATGAAAGATAATACAAAATTTTCAGCTGAAGTCAAAAACATTGATGATTTAGGCGGTCTTGTGATTATCAACGACAGCGGCGGAGAAGAAATTTTGCGTTCCGGCGAAGTTAATACGGTGAGGAGTGATTTTTCTCGCGCTTAGTTTTTTGATAAGAAGAAAATTTTTAGCACGCGCAAAGGTTTTTATAGTGAGGGGTTAGGAGTGAGGGGTTAGGGATTTTTTTACTTACTACTTCCTACTTCCTTTATGGTGAGAGGTTAGAAGTTAAAAAAATTTTTAAGAAAGGAATTTATAAAAATCATGTCATCAAATGTAAAATATTTACAGGTAAAAAATTTAGTTTTATGCGCTTTATTTGCGGCATTAATCACGATCGGAACATATATAAAAATCCCAACGCCTTTATTGCCTTTAACATTTCAAACTTTATTTGTAGTATTATCCGGTCTTGTATTAGGCAAAAAATACGGAGCTATTTCCGTATGCGTCTATGTTCTTGCTGGATTGATAGGGCTTCCGGTTTTTACGGGCTCTGCATTAAATCCTACATTCGGCTATATAATCGGATTTATTCCGGGATCTTGGCTCGCTGGATTTATAGCTGAGAAATTCAAACCTTGTTTCAAGATTTTCACGCTCGGAGCGGTTGCAGGAATAATAATAATTTATGCTTTTGGTATTCCGTATTATTATTTTATGTCAAAATTTTATCTTAGTAACGAAATCGGAGCAAAAACTTTATTAATTTATTTTGTCTTAATGCCGATGCCCGGCGATATTTTTAAGTCAATTTTAGCAGGTCTAATTGCGTCAAGACTAAAAATAATGAGGGGTTAGGAACAAAAAATCACTCCTCATTCCTAACTCCTAACTCCTAACTTTTAATTAGGTTTGTATCCTAATGCTTCGATAGTTTTTCTGCTTGCAACGTTAGATAAGCCGTAGAGCAATGATACAACGCACATTAAAACGGCAAACGCAAACCAAGCAACAACATAAGTTCCTGTTATATCAAATACTAATGCCGCGATTGTAGGTCCTACTATTTGGCCGACATTGCCTGCTATGTTCATCCAGCCGCTGAGAACGCCGTATTCTTTGTCGCCGAAGTTCCTAGCTGTAATTAAGAACGGAATTGTTGAGGGTAATGCACCGCCTAATAAATACAACGGTATCATGATTTTCGAGTAAACCATATTTGTAGGAGATAAAGCCATGCAGACAAAGACACCGGCGTAAAATAACGGAACAATTACAGCCATTCTCTTAATATGCAAAATATCTGAAAGAACTCCGACTAAGAATTTTCCTAAAATCATTGTACCGAGTGCCGAAGCATAAAGTGTTGCTGCGGCCTTGCTGTCGCCCGTAATCTCTGTGTAGTGCGCTACAAATTGGGCACTGAAAGCAGCTGCTCCGATCATTGTAATCATTCCTGCGAACCATTGTAACCACCAGCGTGCAGTCTTTAATGCCTGCGCTCCTGTTATACCTGTTTTTTGTGTCGAAACTCCTCCGGCGGCTTTGACTTCATCGGGCGAAGGGTCTCCTACACGGGTCTCAAAGCCTTTATCTGCAGGCATATTGACAACTAACAATAACGCAATCGGTATCATAATAGCGTTAATTGCTGCCATTCCCATATAAGCCGTGCGCCAGCCCTGAGTTACGATTAAATTATTTACAATTTTTACCCACACAAGCGCGCCTGCTCCTGAACCGAGCATTGCAAGAGATAACGCCGTGCCTTTTACTTTAGGGCCGAACCAATTGCCAACAAGAATAGTCGCGGGTAAATTTGTTGCTCCGCACCAGCCTAAGCCCTGAATGCCGGCGAAAATATACAACTGCCATAAAGACGTGGCCTTACTCATTAAAACAAAGCAAATTGAAGTAATCGCAACGCAGGCCGATAAAACAATCTTAAACGGATATTTTTTATATAATTTACCAATGAAGAGCGAACCTAACATCATTGTAACTGTCATTATAGTATTAGTCTGAATATAGGCCGTTCTTGTAACACCGAGTTCTTCACAGATTGGCGTGTAAAATAACGATTGGCAGTTTACTTTTATAACATAGCATACAAACATCGACATGAAGCCTACGAGCAGCATAACCCAGCCGTAGTAAAATCTTCCGTCGATTTTTAACGAAATATTTTTCATACAAAATTCTCCTTTTAATTAAACAGTCAGTGAATAACACAAAGGAACAAAAATTAAAATTCCAGCGTACATCACTAAAGTCGGCAGTCCGCAATATTTTAGATAATCTGAAAATTCATAGCCTGCTGCTTGGGTCATTGTAATTTGCGAGGCCGCGAGCGGTGTACAACATGCTACACTTGCCGCTAAAGTTATGCCGACACTGAACGCAAGAGGCGAAAAATTATAGACTGAACACAGCGACATTCCTATAGGCATTACTATAATAATTGCTGTAGAATTTGTGATAAATTGACTTAAAACAAGCGTCAACGCTACAACCGAAGCAAATATTAAAATCGGAGAGTCCAAATTTCCTAAAACTTTTTCTACAGCTTTACCGATTAATTCTCCGCTTCCTGCTTCAGTTAAACACTCTGCAAGACCTAAACATGACGCTAAAAATACTACTGTGCTAATACGGAAATTTTTTTGTATATCCTGAGTACTGCAGCAGCCTGTTATAATGCAAAGCAACGCAGTAAGGCACGCCGTTTCAGTAACAGGAATTAACTCAGTTATATATAGAAAAATCATCATGATTAAAAATACAATCATTAAATTTTTCTTAAAAGCTGTCGTTTCGTTAATTTCTTCAGAGTGTTCCATAGAAATTTCAGGACGGTCTCCCCAAATTTTTCCGCCGAGCCAATAGCCCATGACTATTAAATAAATCATGTACATCACGAAAATTCCGAGCGCAGGCAGTGTCAATGTCCACATTCCGAAGCCATGACCCGTTAATTTTGTCATCAATGCGTCAGCCGTAAGCTGCGGTGTACAGCCTATTAAAGTTCCCGCTCCGCCTATCATTACAGCGCAGGTTATAGGCAATAACAAATTTCGCCGTTTCATATTTTTAGAATTATCGCAAGTACTGTCAATAATCGGAATAAATATAGCTATAATCGCGGTGTTTGCGAAAAACATCGAAAGAGCCGCACCCAAAATACAGCCGCTTACCAAAAAAATTTTCTCGCGTCCGTGTGAAAGTTTTACAGCAAATTCGCCGATAGTTTTAGCAATGCCGGTGATTTTCATTGCTATTCCTACAATCATCGCGCTCGCCATTAAAATTACAATACTATTTCCGAAGCCGGAGATTGCAGTCGACATCGGCGCAACTTTCAGCAATGCCATAAGAAAGCAGCCTAAGCAGCCTGTTACAGCCATCGGAAAAGTTTTCGTCAGGAACAAAACTACGCAGGCCGCTAAAATTATTAGACCTAAAATAGCAGAACTCATGAAAAAGTTAAACTATAGTCCAACCGCCGTCAACGAGGAGTAATTGTCCCGTTACATAGCTTGAAGCGTCAGAAGCTAAGAATAACATTGCTCCGTTAAGTTCGCCGGGTGTTCCGCGTCTGCCCATAGGAACGCCGTTTTTAATGCCGTTTTCGTAGGCTTCGTTGGCGACTTTTGCTGACATTTCGCTCTCGAAATAGCCGGGCCCTAAGACGTTTACTGTAACGCCTTTCTTTGCCCATTCGGCGGCAAGAGCCTTTGACATCATCAAGACAGCACCTTTAGCAGTCGAATATCCTGAGCGCGGTACACCGTTCATAGTAACTTGGCAATGGAAAGAGCCGATATTTACGATTTTTCCGTAGCCTTTTTCGACCATGAATTTCCCGACTTCGCGGCAGAAATAAAAAACTCCGTTGACGTTCGTCTGCATGGTCTTTTCCCAAGTTTCGTCATCACATTCAATAGCGGGAGTAGCAAAACCTGCGGCGGCATTGTTGATTAAAATGTCAATACTTCCGAACTCTTTGAAAGTTTTTTCGGCGGCGTTTCTGATTTGAGCCGTGTCGGTAACATCGCAGGGAAGCACGAGGCATTTTACGCCGTAAGCCTCAATCTGAGGTTTTAGTTCTTCAAGACGTTCAACACGTCGCGCAGCGATTGCAACATTCGCGCCCTGTTCAGCGAGGCATAAAGCGAACTGTTTGCCAAGACCTGATGACGCGCCTGTAACGATGGCGTTTTTCCCTTTTACATCAAAGTAATTTTTCAAAATGAAAACGACCTTTCTGAAAATTTTAAGATTATGAAAATTAGAAAAACCTAACTTTTTTATCACATTCTGAAAAAAATCGCAATGTCTTATAATTTAACTCAAAAATTTTTTAACGGGAGGATTTTAATTTTCATGAAGCGAAAAATTTTATTAGGCTTAGCAATTTTAATTTTGATTTTTGCGTTGAACAGAGACGCTTATTCTGATTTCGGAGGCTTCTCAGGAAATTCTGATTACAGCAGCAGCTCTTCAAGTTCAAGTTCTTCGAGTTCTTCAAGTTCCCGTTCACATTCGCGCTCTTCAAGGTCATCGCGGAATAATAATTCAGGGAGCAATTTTAATTTCAGTACGAATAATTTAGCTGCCGTTCCTTTAGCGGCCGGGACACTCGGAGGAAGCAATGACGATGACTGCGGCGGAGTTGCTTTAGTTTTCGTTATCGCTGCTATTTTCTTCATACTAATCAGCAGAAAGAGTAAAAAACGTCAAGATCCCGTGATTATCAACACTAATGTTCCTGTCAGAAATCTCAGACCTATGGAAGAATATTTAGAGCTTGATCCGGGCTTTGACGAAGAAAGAATAAAAGATCTAATGTCAAATCTTTACGTCCAAATGCAGGACACATGGCACGCTAAAGATATAAGCTCATTGCGTCCTTACATGACCGATAAATTTTACAGTCAAATGGAACGCCAGCTTGAGGAGCTTAAAAAATCCCATCGTACAGACTACACTGAAAGAATTGCGGTTTTAAGCACGGATTTAAGAGGCTGGAGACAGGCAAGCGGCCGCGATTATATAACGGTCGGATTAAATGCAAGAATAGTATCGTATATTCTTGACGATTTAACAGGCGAATTGGTTTCAGGGCATAAAGACCGCGAAAAATTCATGGAGTACGAAATTGAATTAACCCGAAAATCCGGCGAAATTACTAAGCCCGAAGAAGAGGGCGTTAAGGCCGACAGATGTCCTCATTGCGGAGCACCGATAAAATTAAACGCTTCAGCAAAATGCGAATATTGCGGCTCTGTAATAACGGCTGTAAATACTGACTGGGCAATTTCTGCAATGCGCGGAATTTCACAAAGAACAGCGTAATTTAATTGGTATAATTGATTAGTATGTTTCATAATTTTCTCGTTTTGATACATACTAATCAAGTTTTTTATTAAATTACGTTCGTATCTATATTTCTTCTCTGAAAGTGTCGGGAAAATCTTTATTAAAAATTTCGTTCGCCCACATCACTGTAACTAAATTTTCTGTTTCAGATAAATTTTTGATGTTGTGAATATAACCAGGCAGCATATAGACGGCTTGGATATTTTCGCCGCTGACCTCGAACTCTAAAATTTCGTCCGAGCCGATTTTTCTTTCTTGAATTAAACCATGACCGGCAACGACCCAGAAAATTTCCCATTTAGAATTATGCCAATGCTGCCCCTTTGTGATACCGGGCTTAGAAATATTTATGGAAATTTGGCCGTGTTCAGGAGTTTTTAATAATTCCGTGAAACTTCCGCGCTGGTCAAAATTAGTTTTAAGATTTTGAACGATTTTATTTTTAGGAAGATAAGAAAGATACATGCTGAAAAGTTTTTTTGCTAAAGATTTTTCAGGGAGTGCAGGCATTATCAAATTTTGCGGCTGATCGTGAAAAGTTTTTAACAAATTTACAATTTCAGCGAGCGTGGCTTTGTGAGTAACAGGAGAGTAACAATAACGCCCGTCATCTTTCGGAACTGCATTAACGCCGTCATATTCACAGCGGTGCGGGCGGCCTTCAATGCAGTCATAAAGTTCTTCGAGTAAATCATCTATGAAAAGAAGTTCTAATTCTACATTCGGGTCATTAATTGTAATTGGTAAATCGTTAGCAATATTGTAACAAAAAGTTCCGACAGCTGAATTATAATTCGGACGAACCCATTTACCGACTAAATTCGGGAAGCGGTAAACGTAAACTTTTGCGCCTGTTTCAACGCCGTAATTAAAAATTAATTCCTCGCCTGCTAATTTGCTGCGCCCGTATTCAGAATTACCGAAACGCCCGGATAAAGTTGCCTGCACTGACGATGAAATCATTACGGGGGCTTTATTTTTATATTTTTTCAGCATCTCAAGTAATGTTGAAGTAAAACCCAAATTACCCTTTTGAAAATCTGCGGGGTCTTTAGGTCTGTTTACGCCTGCAAAATGAAAAATAAAATCAGCATGAGCACAATAATTTTCAAGGTCTTCATGAGTTGAGTCTAAATCATACTCAAAAATTTTATCTATTTTAATTTTAGGTCTTGTTAGATTTTTTCCGTCTCGTATACATTTAATATTTTCGGCTAAATTTTTACCTGCAAAGCCCTTAGCACCTGTAATTAAAACATTCATTTAATATACCTCCTCTTTCCGCCATACCATTTTATTTACAACGCCGGTGTAAGATTGTATAATTTTTACAACTTTATCCGATACATTTTCATCAAGATAATCCGGAACAGGCACGCCGTTATCAGAGTTTTTGACCATATTTACGGCAATATCTACAGCTTGAAGCAAACCTTTTTCACCAATTCCCGATAACACAAAGCAGCCTTTATCTAATGCTTCGGGGCGTTCTGTGCTTGTTCTAATGCAGACTGCAGGAAAAGGAGAGCCGATCGAAGTAAAGAACGAACTTTCTTCCGGCAATGTTCCAGAGTCGCTTACAACTGCAAAGGCGTTAAACTGCAAAGAATTGTAATCGTGAAAGCCGAGCGGCTCATGTTGAATTACTCGTTTATCGAGCTTAAAATTTGAATTTTCAAAACGTTTTCGGCTTCGCGGGTGGCATGAATACAAAACGGGCAGATTATACTTTTCGGACATTTTGTTAATTGCATTGAAGAGGCTCAAAAAATTTTTTTCTGTGTCTATATTTTCTTCTCTATGAGCAGAAAGAAGAATATATTTTCCTTTTTCGAGCCCTAATTTTTTGTGAATTTCACTTGCTTTAATTTTTCCCAAATTTGCACGTAAAACTTCGGCCATTGGGCTGCCTGTTACATAAGTCCGTTCCTTAGGAAGACCGCACTCAGCTAAATATCTCCGTGCGTGTTCGCTGTATGCAAGATTTACATCTGAAATTATATCTACAATTCTGCGGTTAGTTTCTTCTGGTAAACATTCGTCCTTGCATCTGTTGCCTGCTTCCATATGAAAAATAGGTATATGTAGGCGTTTTGCGCTTATAGCAGATAAACAGCTGTTAGTATCTCCAAGTATTAAAAGGGCATCGGGATTTATCTGCGTCATTAATTCGTAACTTTTTGCTAAAATATTTCCCATTGTCTGTCCTAAATTTTCTCCGACTACGTTTAAGTAAACATCAGGATTTTCAAGCTCTAAATCTTTGAAGAAAACGCCGTTAAGATTGTAATCATAATTTTGTCCGGTGTGAGCTAAAATTGTATCAAAATATTTGCGGCATTTTTTTATAACTTCAGAAAGCCTTATAATCTCCGGACGAGTTCCGACAATAATTAATAATTTTAATTTACCGTTATTTTTCCAATCAAGCATTTTTTATTCTCCAATTTCGCAACGCTTCTTTGACGTAATCTGTCGTTAAAATCTTTTCAGCGACTTCATTGACATCAAGCAGCTTAGTGTTATGGCTTGTGTAACTTTCTTCGGCTTCCGTTACAACTTTGCCTTCTACAAAAAATTTATCGTAATTTAAGTCGCGGTTATCGGCAGAAACTCTGAAATAATTTCCTAAATCTTCACTGCGCAGGCGTTCTTCACGGGTCATTAAAGTTTCATATAATTTTTCGCCGTGCCTTGTGCCGATAATTTGGGTACCTGTATCTCCGAAAAGTTTTTGGACACCCTGAGCAAGATTGCTGATAGTGCTTGCAACTGATTTTTGAATAAATAGATCGCCGGGGTTTGCGTGATTAAATGCAAATTTTACTAACTCAACGGCCTCATCTAAATTCATTAAAAAGCGCGTCATATTAGGATTTGTAATTGTAATAGGCTGGCAGGCTTTAATTTGATCTATAAATAAAGGTATCACCGAGCCCCGACTGCACATAACATTACCGTAACGGGTGCAGGAAATTACAGTTTTCCCGCGTTCCGCAGCTACACGGGCATTTGCAAAAATTACGTGTTCCATCATTGCTTTTGAAATTCCCATCGCGTTAATTGGATACGCCGCTTTATCAGTGCTTAAACATACAACGCGCTTCACATCTGCATCGATAGCAGCATGAAGAACGTTATCAGTGCCCTCGATATTTGTTTTTACAGCCTGCATTGGGAAAAATTCGCATGACGGAACCTGTTTCAAAGCCGCCGCGTGCCAAACATAATCAACGCCGGGCATAGCGTCAGCAACTGATCGCGGATCTCTAACATCTCCGATATGAAATTTTACTTTATTTGCAAATTTGGGATATTTTGCCTGCAATTCGTGGCGCATATCGTCCTGTTTTTTCTCATCACGCGAGAAAATTCTGATTTCGCCTATATCCGTAGTTAAAAAATGTTTCAGAACGGTCGAGCCGAATGACCCTGTACCGCCCGTAATTAGTAAAGTTGCATTATTAAATTCAGACACAATATTTAGCTCCTAACTATGTTTATATCCATAATCCCCTGATGATTTCAAAAATCATTTTACTTCTATTCCTGAAGATGCTCCTTAATCGCTTATAAAACGGCGGAACTTTGAAAAAAGAGCCCTCTTTAATCCAATCATATTCAATTTCACGAGTACCGTAATCTAAACGGTAATTGTATTTTTTTGTGAGTTCTTCCATTTTGTAACCGACCCATTTACCGCGATGAATAGCACCGCCGTGTTCATCATCATAATTAAAAATACAATCCGCTGAACTTGACCGGCAGTAAACTTTATTGCTGTTAAGCCACGTACGCAAACTTCCAAAATATTCCCATTCCCACGGAGTATCATTTTTATTTGTATAGCGCATTAACTCAGATTTTCTCCATAAACTTGGAACGGCTGACAGTCTAAAATAAGCGAATTTTTTTAGCTTCTTAAAATCCGGATATTTTTGCTCATTCGATAATGATTTTTCCGCGTTTGGTATAAGCTGAAAATTTAATATAGATCTATCCGCGAGCATATAATCAACACATTTATCTATTACATCAGTCTTTATATCGTCTTCATAATAAAAATCTTCACACATCATCAAGACAAATTCGTCATCAATTTTTTCAAGACATTTTAACAGCCTTTCGCCCCACGCGCGGGTATTTGGGCTGTTGAGCGGAATTATATCAAGATCTTCATACTCATATTGTAACGTCTCGCAATTAAGAAAAATTCGAGGAGTTACCCCCCCCCTTTGTGTTACGCCAATGCTTCTTTAACAAAAAGAAAAACATCGGCCATGCGTCGCTGTAAGCATCGCATGAATTTACAAGAATAGAATATTTATACATACTAAAAATAAACTCCTAACTTACTTGCTAATTTTCTTATTAGTATTCCCCAACGAATTTTTATTACATCTGTTTTAGGCAAACGCCCGAAATTATCGTATTGAAGAGCTTTGCCGTCAAGAAACTCATTGACATATTTTTCAAATTTCAAACGCTTAATTTCATTACCGTTCCAAATTCCTTTTACTATAAGCCAGCCGCCGTTATACACAATCGGCATAAAACTGCTGTCTTCCAACTGCAGGAAAATTTTATTTTTCAGCTTCCTTGCACGGAATGATCCGAAAAGTTCAATCTGCCACGGGCTTTCTCCGTCCTTCAATAACGATAAAAGCACTAATCTATCCCATATTGCAACTTGAAGATTTAGAAGATAATCAGCGTTCCACGGCCTTTTTACTACGCCGGTTTGATATTTTTCTACACCTTCCATAGGGCCGCCAGAAAGGCTCATGCAGGCTACATCTGAATTTTTGAAAATATAATCCGCGTATCTTTGCAACACTTCGTTATCAACTTTCTTTTCTATTATAAAATCATCGAGTATGATTAAAACATACGGCGACTGAATATAATTCAAGTAGTCAATTAATCTTCCGGAGTAGCTTCCCTTCGTTGAATTTAGAACTTTTATACCGTCAAATTCTTGAAAGTTTACCCCCCCTTTGTCTCCATACCCAAATAAATTTCATAAGGGCAGTCAGGCCAATTTTGCCTCAAGAAATCAAAGAAAATTTTGAGCAAACCTACGTTTTTATCACAGCTTAATACAAGCATCGAACATTTATTCACAATTAATCTGCCTCCTTTAATCGTTCGTAAGCTCTTATAACTTGTTCCGCACGGTCTCTTATTTCATGGCCGTCTCGAATTGCTCTTTCATACCCTTTTAAGGCAATTTTTTTGCGTTCTTCATCGTGAGATAAGTAATAATCAATTTTGCTTATTAATTCATTGTTATCTTTGAAATATACAGCTTCTTTGTCCGGCTCAAATAAAGAGGCAGCGTCATCAGTGTATTCACTGAGCATAAAAATTCGCGTTGCAGGAATTTCAAGCGTCCTTGTTGTATATTCATTGCCGTTTAATTTTTTAGAAAAAAGACAAAGAGCTATTTTACAGCTGTTTAACGCAATGTTGTAATCTTCACCCCTCAAAGGTTTAATATCGCCTCCCATGAGATTTTTGAACTCGTCATAATATTTTGAGTTATGCCACTCAGTGCCGTACAATTTGAAAGAATATCCGCCTCGAACAAGTTTTATAAACGCCTCATCACGTCCGTCATCTTCAAAATGTCCGATAAACATAACATCACATTTGTATCTTTCATCTATTTTATCTGTCGGAAAATTTCTGGTTTTAATGTAATATCCGCGCAAAAGTTCTGAATTAATACCGTAAGCCCTTTTATAATCAGCTAAATTGAAAACATGAAACGAAAAAATATGATCATAAGCCGGACATGATTCAAGATATTTCCCCCAAAGATATTTAGGTGCAGTTTTTGTAAACGGATTATCTTGGCAATAGCCGAAAATTTTTGTATCAGGCGATTTAGATTTTGCTGTTCTAATAGTTTTGCTTGAGAAAAACATTCCCTGCTCGATAAATACAAAATCAGGTTTAATTTTTTTTACATACGCAATAAAATCGCGGTTAATTTTATTTACTAAAGGTCCGACATGATATTTATTTTGAGCGCGCTTAAGTGCTTCCAAAAATTTTGCGGGATATGAAAGAAAATTTTTCCAATTAAATGAAAAACTCGATTTGAAATTAAAATAATCACTAAAGCTGAATTTGTAGACATCATGCCCCATTTCTTTGAAACTTTCCAAAAAAGCAGCTTCGTAAATTTCTGTTATAAACTCTCCAACGACAAGAATTTTCAAATTTCACAGCCTCCAATTTTTATAATTTCGGCGTGCTGCCGCGAAGTTTCTTAATCATCATTATTAAATTTTGGCAATTCTTTTTCCCCAAAATCAGCAGCGCAAAATAATAAATATAAAAATGATACGTCTTTGCAAAACCTAATTTTTTTAATTCCCGAGCATAATTACGAAAGATTTTTATTCCGTCATCGCGGTGTTCATACAAAAATCCATATGAGTATTTAGAATAAGTTGTAATAATTTCGTCTGTTATTTTTATATTTAATTTTTTTTCAATGCTTTCAGATAAGATTTTAACCTGTTTCATAAAATTCAAACTGTTGCGGACACTGTTCATGCCGGAGTCATATAAATCTTTTTCAGATTCAGATTTGCCGAAAAAAGGCGTTGCATTATCGAATGCCTGAGTTATTGCTATGTCGCAGTAGCATGATTTATGAACGTTGCAAACAGCCGCAAGAATATACAACTGAAACATTAAAGTCCCGTCATAATCTGCGCAGTCATAATCATCAAAAAATTTTTTTCTGAACGTAAATCCCGATATAAAAAGACTCCGCCGGAATAATTCAACTATAGCCGCCGTGCCGGGATTGAAAAATACATCGCCTTGAGAGTATCTATATTCTTCAATTCGTCCATCGCTGTATTGCCGTCTATAACGGCGCATAACGTAGCCGACATCTTCATTTTTACGCAAAAATTCTATGAATTTATCTAATGCACCCGGAATAAAAATATCATCGTCTCCCATGAAGATAACCCACTCGCCTGAAGCACTTTTCGCAACAGAACGCAAATTTTTATCATAGCCGAAATTTTTTTCGTTTTCGATATAATTCACGCAGTACGGTGAACGAGCTTTGAAATCAGCAACTGCCTTAGCAACTTCAGTACGGCGCGGCGAAAAATCTTCGCGGATAACTATCTCAATATCTTTGACGTTACCGCCGGAAGCATCAATCGAATTAAGCAGCCTAGTTAATTCAGTATCGCGGTTATAAGACGGAACACAAATTGAAAGAAAAAAATTACTCGTTTATTTTCACTCCCCGTTAATAAAAATTTTTTCTCAAAATTTTATCATAAAGCCAAAATTTTTCACGCTCTGATATAATTTTACAATTCACTGAACGGAGGAAAATTAAAAATGAAAAAAATTGCTTTTATCGGCGTAGGAAGAATGGGCAAGCCTATGGTTAAAAATTTGGTTAAACTCGGCTTTGAAGTTCATATTTACGCACGCTCCGTTATGAAAGTTTACGACGTTATCAGCAACGGCGCGAAATTTTTTAATTCTATCAGCGATTGTCTCAAAGAATGCAGCATAATTATTACAATGCTCGGACTTCCTAAAGACATTGAAGAAATTTATTTTGCAACGGGCGGACTTTTGGACAGCGCAACACCCGGGGCGCAGATTATCGACATGACCACAACAAGCCCGAATTTAACGCGGATGATCAGCGAAGAATGCAAGCGGCGCGCTCTCCATTTCCTTGACGCTCCTGTCAGCGGCGGAGTTGCTGCGGCAAAAAATGCGCGGCTTTCAATAATGGTCGGAGGCAGCGAAAAAGATTTCAAGGCTTGTCTTCCGTTATTCAGGGCTATGGGCACAAATATTAATTACATGGGCGAGGCCGGAATGGGCCAGCAGGCAAAATTAGCTAATCAAATTATGATCGCGGGAACTATCGCCGGAGTATGCGAGGGAATGGCCTATGCAAAAGCAAAAGGCTTAAATATGTCGAAATTTCTCCGTGCAGCATCGACAGGAGGAGCAGCGAGCAAACAGCTTGACACAGCCGCGCCGAAAATTCTTGACAGAGATTTTGAGCCCGGTTTTTCAGTCCGTCATTTTATAAAAGATATGCTATTAGCTCTTGACGAGGCTCAGAAAGAATCTTTAGACCTCGATGTCCTTGCTACTGTTATGGGGCTTTATCGAAAACTTGATGAGCACGGATTGAGTGAAAACGGTATCCAAGCATTGATTAAATACTACGAAAAATAATTTTTTATGATAAAATAATTTTGTAAATTAAGTCCTCGAAAAATTTTTCGGGGACTTTTATTTTTCAACTACTTTTTCAACTACAAAAATCTCAAAATTTTTTCGCGCTCATCAAAACTCACAGCTTTAATTTTAGAATTAGAATTTTAATTTTTTACTTTCAGATTCTCAATTTCTCGTTTATAATGAAACAAAATTTAATTCAGGAACATAAAAATGAACGTACTAAATTATGAATCAGTTGCTCTTGACGATGATAACGGAGCGTTGATTATTCTCGATCAAACAAAACTGCCTTGCGAAATTAATTTTTTACATTTGAAAGACATTAAAGAAATTTGGCAGGCTATTTATAAATTACAAGTTCGCGGAGCTCCTGCTATTGGTATTGCGGCGGCTTTCGCTTTGTATCTTGCTGTGAAAAATTTTGACGTTGACGATTTTGAAACTTTTTTCGCCCGTCTTCATGAAGCAAAAGAATATCTAAACTCATCGAGGCCGACTGCCGTAAATTTATCTTGGGCATTAAACCGAATGGAAAAAACAGCAGAATTAAACCGCGATAAAAAAATCAGCGAAATTAAAATTTTACTGCGCGATGAAGCTGTAAAAATTAAAGCCGAAGACTCAGAAATGTGCCGCAAAATAGGCGAGTACGGCTTGACTTTGATAAAAAACGGCGACGGGATTTTAACTCATTGCAACGCCGGACAGCTTGCGACTGCTAAGTACGGCACGGCCTTAGCTCCTATTCATTTAGGACGCGAGCGCGGTATGAATTTTCATGTTTATTGCGATGAGACAAGGCCGTTATTACAAGGCGCGAGGCTCACAACTTTTGAACTTCTTGCTGACGGTGTAGATACAACTTTAATTTGTGATAATATGGCTTCGCAGATCATGAAAAACGGCTGGGTTAATGCAGTTTTTGTCGGGGCTGACAGAATAGCCGCCAACGGAGATTCATGCAACAAAATCGGAACTTCAGGGCTTGCTGTTTTAGCTAAATTTTACAAAATTCCGTTTTATGTTTTCGCTCCGACTTCTTCTATAGATATGAACATTAAAAACGGTGCTGAAATCGTAATCGAACAACGCAACGAAAATGAAATTACTGAACTTTTTTACAAGCAGCGTACGGCTCCTGAAAATGTAAAAGTTTATAATCCCGCCTTTGATGTCGCTGAAAATGAATTAATAACGGGCATTATAACAGAACATGGAATAGCCAGGCCGCCGTATTCGAGCAGCTTGAAAAAAATTTTTGAAAAGGATTAGATTTAATGGCAGATCTTGAAAAAATTGAGTGTGTAGTTGAAGTAATTACTTTTAGAAACGAAGATAACGGCTATTCTGTCTTAAAATGCAGAAAAGGAAAATCTAAAGAGCGCATAACCGTAGTAGGCTGTATGACTGAACCGTCGCTCGGAAGTTTAATAGAGTTCGGCGGGAAATGGGTAATGCACCCGAAATTTGGAATGCAGTTTAATTTTGAAAGTTTTGAGGAAAAACTCCCGACTACTCCCGAAGGCATGAAAAAATATCTTGCCGGAAAAATTAAAGGTATCGGAGAAACTTTTGCGGAAAGAATTGTAGAACAGTTCGGCAAAAAAACTTTTGATATTTTAGACAAAAAAATTAATAAACTCCTTGAAGTTAAAGGAATGACGGAAAAACGCCTAAAATTAATCCAAGAAAGCTGGGACAGCAACAGAGAAATTAATAAAATTATGGCTTTCCTGCAGAGTTACGGCGCAACAACTGCTCTTGCAACAAAAATTTATAATTATTACGGTGCAGACTCGGTCAAAGTTCTAAAGGAAAATCCTTATAAATTAGCTGACGAAATTTGGGGCGTAGGCTTCAAAACTGCCGACATTATGGCCGCTAAATTAGGCTTCACAAAAGAAAATTACGACAGAATACGCTGCGGAATTTTATACACTCTCAATAAAATGTCTGATGACGGACATTGTTTTTCGTTCATAGATGTTTTGATAGAAAAGGCTGCTGAACTGCTTGAAATTGATAAAACTTTATTAACTCCCGTCATTAAAAAAATGGTGTACGGTAAAGATATTATCCAAGAAGAAATTTTCGACGCGGAAGCAGATTTCGGCTCAAAAACGGCAATTTATCTTCCGTTGTATTATTATTCCGAACTTGGAACGGCGCGAAAACTTGTAAAATTAATTTGCGGGTCGCGTGGTTATTTCGATGATCTTGATGATGATGACGTAAGTTATATTGCTCCTTACGGTATCCGTTACGCTCATGAACAAATCGAAGCAATCAAAGCGGCTGTTAAAAATAAAGTTTTGGTATTGACGGGCGGTCCCGGTACAGGTAAAACTACAACAACTTTAGGAATTATAAGTGCTTACAGACAGGCCGGAGCAAGAGTTTTACTCGCTGCACCTACAGGAAGAGCGGCTAAAAGAATGTCCGAAGTTACAAAAATGACGGCAAAAACTATTCACAGACTGCTCGAGGCCCGTCCGCCTGCAGGTTTCGGACGCAATGAAGATAATCCGCTCGAGGGCGATGTTTTGATTGTCGATGAATGTTCGATGATTGATATTTTATTGATGAATAGTTTATTAAAAGCAATTCCCGAAAATATGACTTTAATTTTAGTCGGAGATGTCGATCAGCTTCCGAGCGTAGGAGCGGGAAAAGTTTTGTCCGATATTTTAGAGTCGGGTGTTGTTCCGTTCGTTAAACTCGATAAAATTTTCCGTCAGGCTCAGACAAGCAAAATTATCACGAACGCTCACAGAATTAATAATGACGGCTTTATTGAACTCAATTATAAAAATTTTGATGAGTCTGATTTTGTATTCTTGGAAGAAGGAGAACCGGAAAAAGCTGCGGATTTAATTGTAAATTTATGCTCTGAAATTCTGCCGGAGAAATATAAAATTAATCCCGTTGATATTCAGGTTCTTTCACCGATGAGGCGCGGCGTTATCGGGACTGCTGTATTAAATGCAAGACTTCAAAATGCCTTAAATCCCGGCAATGTTTCAATACGTTACGGCGATACAGAATTTCGTGTCAGAGATAAAGTCATGCAGATCCGAAACAATTATGAAAAAGGAGTTTTCAACGGCGACATCGGTTTTATTTCCCAGATAGACACAAACAGCGGTGCTATTTCAGTTATTTTCGATGATGAGAATAATGTAGTTTATGAGCGCGAAGAACTTGACGAAATTGTTTTAGCTTATGCAACAACAATTCATAAATCGCAGGGCAGCGAGTTCCCTTATGTAATCATACCAATGATGATGAGCCATTTTATTATGCTTCAAAGAAATTTGCTTTATACCGGAGTAACGAGAGCCAAAAAAGGTTTAATTCTTGTCGGCGAAATGCGCGCTGTGTTCTATGCTAAAAAAAATAATAAAATTCAGGAACGAAACACGGATTTAATTACAAAATTAAAAAATCTTTTCAGAGAAGCTGAAGACGAATACTAAAAAAACTAAAAACGAGAAGTTATAAAAACTCCTCGTTTAATTTTTCTATTTTATTTTCTAAATTTCAAAAAGACTCTTTTTTATTGAGCCTCGAACATATCCTTTCCAACTGCGCATAACGGACAAACCCAATCTTCAGGGACTTGTTCCCAAGGTGTGCCGGGGGCTATTCCGTTGTCAGGATCGCCGACCTCAGGATCATAAACATAACCGCATACTGTGCAGACATATTTTGTCATTTTTTTTCAAACCTCCCTCGTTAAATTTTCGCTAATTATAGCATAATAGCTTAATTAAATTTTTCCCAATAGCCCGCAATAAAAATTATTAACATTATTACAGGCGCAACGTAAGTTAAATAAACGCGCAAAAATTTCGGGAATTTCAAGCCGGTGCCCTCGTCGACTTCTTTTATAAAATTATCCCAGCCCCAGCCGTAACGGGTCGTGCAGAATAACAAATAAATTATCGTTCCAATCGGTAAAATATTATTGCTCAAAATAAAGTCTTCTAAGTCAAGAACATTTGATCCTTCTCCGAAAGGCATGAAGCTTTCCCAAATATTAAAACCGAATGCGCAAGGAAGCGAGAGAATAAAAATTCCTACGCAGGTTACTATTGAGGCTCGTAATCTCGTCCAGCCGAGTCTGTCCATGAAACAAGCGATAATATTTTCAAAGACCGCTATAACTGTCGAGAGTGCCGCAAAACTCATGAACAAGAAAAATAATGTACCCCAAATTCTTCCGTTAGGCATTGAGTTAAACATATTGGGAAGAGTAACGAAAATTAAGCCTGGCCCTGCTCCGGGATTTATTCCGTAAGCAAAACACGCCGGGAAAATTATTAATCCTGCCGTCAAAGCTACAAACGTATCTAAAACTGTAACTATTAAACTCTCGCCCATTAAAGATTTTTCTTTGCTTATGTAGCTTCCGAAAATCGCCATTGAGCCTACTCCTAAACCTAAAGTAAAAAATGACTGTCCTAATGCCGCATAAACACTCGTCCAAAAGCCTTTGGCCGTGAGATTTTCAAAATTAGGTTTGAGATAAAAACTTAAACCTTTTTCTGAGCCTTCGAGAGTTACAGAACGTACAGCAAGAGCAATCATTATGACTAAAAGTCCGGCCATCATGATTTTAGTTACGCGTTCGACTCCGCTCCTTAAGCCTGAGCAGCAGACTATGAAACCTATCGAGACAGCAGCGTAGAGCCAAAGAGCAGTTCTTTCAGGGTCTGAAACTAAATTGCCGAAAACTCCTCCGACCTGTTCGGGCGTAAGGCCGTCTAACATTCCTGAAGCAGAGTAAAAAGTATAAGCTACCATCCAGCCTGCTACGACTGTGTAATACATCATTAAGAGGCAGCAGCCTATCCAGCCTGCATAACCCCATAATGACCAGATTTTGCTTTTATTCGGTGCAAGAACTTTGAAACTTTCGCTCACACTTCTCTGAGAGGCTCGGCCTACAGCAAATTCCATTACTAAAATCGGCAGAGCAAAAAATAACAAAAATAAAACGTAAATTAAAACAAAAAACGCTCCGCCGTACTGACCTGTTATAAACGGAAATCTCCAGACGTTGCCGAGACCTATAGCACAGCCCGCCGACAAAAATATAAATCCTAAGCGGCTCCCTAAAGTTTCGCGGGATTTTAACTCACTCATTGAAAAAACTCCTTACTACTTATTAAAAGTCTGGTAATATCCGACAAAAATTATTATCAACATTATTACGGGCACTACGTAAGTAAAGTAGGCGCGGAGAATTTTCGGGAATTTTAAGCCCGTTCCTAAATCTGCTTCGGCAACGAATTTATCCCAGCCCCAGCCGTAGCGGGTAACGCAGAATAATAAATAAATTACTGAGCCTATCGGAAGTAAATTGTTGCTGACTATGAAGTCTTCGAGGTCTAAAACTCCTGTGCCCGCTCCAAGAGGCTCAAAAGTTTTCCAAAGATTGAAGCCTAAGACGCAGGGAATTGAGAACACGAAAACTAAAACCGCCATTACAAGCGTTGATTTATGTCTTGACCAGTGCCAAGCGTCCATGAAGCACGCTACGATAGTTTCAAAAACTGCTACAACTGTCGAGAGCGCCGCAAAACTCATAAATAAAAAGAATAATGTTCCCCAAATTTGACCGTTAGGCATTTTGTTAAACATATTCGGCAACGTTACGAAAATTAATCCGGGACCTGCTCCGGGATTTACGCCGTAAGCAAAACACGCCGGGAAAATTATTAATCCTGCAGTCAAAGCTACAAACGTATCGAGGCTGGTTACTAAAATACTCTCGCCGAAAAGGCTTCTGTCTTTTCCGATATAGCTTCCGAAAATCGCCATTGAGCCGATACCTAAACTTAAAGTAAAAAATGCTTGGCCTAATGCCGCGTATAAAGTTGTACCGAGACCCTGAGAGACTAACTTATTAAAATCGGGTTTGAGATAAAATTCAAGTCCTTTTTCTGCTCCCTCAAGAGTTACTGAACGGATAGCAAGAGCAATCATGATAATTAACATTCCGAACATCATGATTTTTGTAATTCTTTCAACGCCGTTTCTAAGTCCTGCCCAGCAGATAGACGCTCCGATTAAAACTGCTATTGCCATCCATAAAGCTAATTCTTTCGGATCGTCAAGAAGAGCGTTGAAAAAGCCTCCGACTGCTTCAGTGTCAAGTGCCTCAAAAGTTCCTGCGGCTGAATAATAAGTGTAAGAAATCATCCAGCCCGTTACAGTCGTGTAGAACATCATCAAAAGACAGTTCCCTATCCAGCCTGCATAGCCCCATAAAGACCAGATTTTATTTTTCGGCTGAAGAACCGCGAACGAACGCGAAACACTTTGCTGTGAAGCACGGCCTACTGCAAACTCCATGACCATGATCGGCATAGCAAATAATAATAAGAACAAAATATAAATTAAAACAAAAGCCGCGCCTCCATACTGACCTGTTATAAATGGAAAGCGCCAGACATTTCCGAGACCTATCGCACAGCCTGCAGACAAAAATATAAAGCCCAAGCGGCTTGCGAAAGTTTCTCTTGAATTATTTTCAGGCATAAAAAACACCTCCGTTAAATTTAACGCTGAAAATTATAACATTAAGCGAAATTCACGGAGGCTTAAGACTATATCATTTTTGAAAGACTAAATATTCATCGAAATCTAAAAAAACTTCAGAGCCGTTAGAAAATCCGCCGTAAGTTTTGCCCGGAGCGGTAACTCTGAAAATAGTTCCGTCAATGTCGACGCGGCAGTCATTAATATCGCCCAAATAATAAGACTGTAAAATTTTAGATTTTAATATTCCTCGCTCACGGTTAATTAAAATATTTTCGGGTCTTACAGCAACAACAACTGAGCCGCGTTTATCTCCGTTGTAATTCATTTTTTGGCCGCCTTGAAATTCTATGAAATTTTCATAAGCAGTGCCGTTAATGAAATTAATTTTTCCAACGAAATCAGCGACAAATTCATTAGCAGGATTTTTATAAATATTCATGGGAGTATCGACCTGCTGAACTACTCCGCGATCAAAAACTATAATTCTGTCGCTCATGGCCATTGCTTCGGTCTGGTCGTGAGTAACATAGACTACAGTAATTCCGAAATTTTTTTGAATTTCTTTGATTTCAAAACGCATAGCTTCACGTAATTTTGCGTCAAGATTGCTCAAAGGTTCGTCAAGCAAAAGAACACTCGGATTTGAAACTAAAGCGCGGCCAAGTGCAACTCTCTGCTGCTGACCGCCCGATAATTCATTCGGCATTCTCTCGATAAAAGGCGCAAGATGAACGGCCTCTAAAATATTTTCGACACGTTTTTTTATTTCAGCACGCGAAACTTTCTGAATTTTTAACGGGTAAGCGACATTATCAAAGACATTCATGTGAGGCCAGACGGCGTAAGACTGAAAGACCATGCCTATTCCGCGAAGATTAGGAGGGACAAAAACTCCCGAGCCGCTCACAATTTCGTCATTAATTTTGATTTCGCCGCTCGTAGGTTTCTCGAAGCCTGCTATCATTCGGAGCATTGTAGTTTTTCCGCAGCCTGACGGGCCTAAGAGGGTTATAAATTCATGGTCATTAAAAACTCCGCTGAATTTTTCTATAACCTGAACTTTTCCGTAAAATTTTGTGATATTGCTTAAAGTTATCGAGGCCATTTATATTGAAAATTCTCCTTTCGTGAGTTTATTTAATAACCAGTTCACAGCGATTACTAAAATTAAAATTCCTGTAGCTATTGCGCTTGCGGTCTGCTGGCTGTTATAAGTCTGAGAAAAATAAAGTTCATAGCCTATAGTTTTTGTATCAGTCGAATATAAAAGCGTCGACATTGTAAGCTCGTAAAAACTCGGCATGAAAATTAAAAACCACCCCGCAACGACAGACGGAGCAATTAAAGGCAGAGTAACGTCCCAAAATCCCCGATGCCATTCAGCCCCCGAAATTAAAGCGGCTTCTTCAAGAGACGGGTGAATTTGGCTCATCGCTGAAACTACTGTCCTCATACCCATTAATAAATATTTAATCATGTAAGCTATTATCATTATAGTTAAAGTGTTGTAAATATTTATTCCGAATTTCCCCGACATCGTCATGATTAAAGCTAAGGCAATTACTACGCTCGGAGTTCCGCTTCCGAGTGTTATTAAAAAGTCCGGAATATGACGGCCTTTTGCTTTAGTACGGGTTAAGAGCCAGGCCATGACGCAAGAAATTATAATTCCTGCTGTAGCAGCGGCAGACGCGGCTATTAAACTATTTTTCACGGTCTTTAAGATAGCAGGACGAGTCAATAAAATGTTCCAATATTTTGTAGTAAAATTCGCGGACGTTAAAGGCTTTCCTAAATTTACAGTGAATGAAGTCATAGCAACCGTAGCGAACGGAATAATAACAACAACAACAGCAAATAAACTTACTAAAATTGTTACAGGGACGCGCCATTTTCCAAGCTCAACGATATTAGGGCGCGTAGATTTTCCCGATACTGTTATATATTGTTTTTTTCCGCAGATAAAAGTTGAAACATACAAAACTATATTCGCAATTATCATTAAAGAAACTGCGAGAGCCGTAGCATCGTTTAATCCGTCAGACGAGCCGACATAAACATAATCTATAATTCTTGTAGTTATCGTATCAATCTGGCCTGGCGCGCCTATTATCGAGGGTATTCCGTAACATGAAGCAGCCGAAATAAAAACTAATAACCCCGCCGCGACTATTGACGGAAGCATAATCGGAAAAGTTACAGTCATTACGGTTTTAAGCGGCGATGCTCCTGAAATTTTCGAGGCTTCTTCGAGCGACGGATCCATATTTTCCATAGCCCTTGAAATCGTTATAAAAGCATACGGATAATAAAACGTCGTTAAAACCCAAGTCAGTCCGCCCAAAGTGTAAATATTAAAAGGATTTTCACTGAGCCCGAATAAATTTGCTAAAAAAACATTCAAAGTTCCTACTCTCGGATTTAATAATCTAAGCCACGCCATAGCACCGACATAAGGCGGCACCATGTAAGTCATAACGAATAAAGTCCTGAAAAATTTTTTTCCGTAAAGATCCGTCCTGCCTACAAGCCAAGCTAAAGGAAAAGCAATCATAACGCCGAAAATCATAGCTAATCCGGCAGTTAATAAAGTATTTTTTAAGGCGTTCCAATTTAGAGCGTAAGTGTAAATTCTTTCAAAAGTTTCAAGAGTGAAACCGTTTTCGCCCCAAAATGACCTGAAAACAAGATAGCCCATCGGAAAGACATTAAAGACTAACAAAAAGGCCGCTATTGCGGTAATCAATGCAGCCTTTATATTCAAGTAGGAATTAGGAAGCGGGAAGTAGGAATTATTTTTTTGTATCTTCATTTATTTTTTATTTTTTATTTTTTACTTTAGATTCAAAATTCATTCTAAGTTCAGTGCGGTCTTTCAAGCAGTTTTCCCAATTAACCGGCATTGAATTTTTAATTATTTCAGACGTGTTAATTGAGTCGTAAGGAATTGCGGGCGGGTTCTTCAAAACTGAGTGCATCCAGCCTTTTACGATATAACTCTGGCCTTCGGGCGATAAAAACCAGTCTGTAAGTTCTTCGCAGATTTTTGAATTTCCGTGAGCACTGAATTTGTCATCTATCGTCATAATCGGCGACGGAACGCAGATAACTCCGTCTTCAGGATAAATTACTGAAAGAGCACTTGCTTCTTCTTCGCGTTTTTTCAAGACTGATTCTTCGAGGATCATTACGACTTTGCACTCGCCTGTTTCTAATTTTGTGAGAGCAACTGAGCCGGACTCAACCATAGGTTTATTTTGGCCTAATTTATCGAAATATTCATAGCCGTATTTGTCTTTTAACGCCGACATTACAACGAGAGCACTGCCTGACGTTAAAGGGTTGGGCATGGAAATTAATCCCTTAAGCGAAGAATTTTCAGCAAATTCTTTGAAAGACTTGGGCAGATCTTCTTTTTTAGAAATTTCGGGATTATAAGCTAAGACCATGTTCAAATTTCTGACGGGATACCAGTAACCTTCGGGGTCGTATTCGAGAGCAATATTTTCAGCTTCTTTGCTGATATAAGGGTGTAAAAGTCCTGCTGCTTTTAACTCGAGAGAATAAGACGGGTCAGCTACCATGAGCATATCGCAGCCGAGTTTATTTGTTTCGCGTTCAGCGGCGATTTTTGCTTGAAGAGTTCCTGTACCGCCGTAGAAAAATTCTATATCATAATCAGGGAATTTTTCTTTCATTGTCTTAGTCATAGCGTCAATAATATCTTCATACATTGAAGTATAAATTGAAATCTGCGGCTTTTCAGCGGCATACGCAGAACTCGAAAGCGCGATTAAACATACTAAAAGCAAAATTAATTTTTTCATAATTAAACCTCCGAAAAAAATTTAATTTATTTTATCACTCTCAAAAAATTACGCGCCGATGCTCATAACTTTACTTGCGACCATGAAATACATCGTGAGGCTTCCTGCGTCAACAATAGTCGTAACTATCGGAGCGGCCATTAACGCGGGGTCAAAACCGCAGGCCTTAGCGAGCAGCGGTAACATTCCGCCGATAGTCTGAGCAAAAATTACTGTAGCAAATAAACTTATTCCAACGGTCAAAGAAAGCAAAAGATCTCCGCTCATAGCGTATTTATAAAGAAAATTAACGACAGCAAGACCGCCGCCGACCATTAAACTCACCCGAATTTCTTTTGAAAGAACTTTTAGAGCGTCAAAAATTTTTAACTCGCCTACAGCAATTCCGCGAATTACGAGAGTTGAAGACTGCGAGCCCGCATTGCCGCCGGTATCCATTAACATAGGGATAGCAGCAATTAATGCCGGAAGAGCCGCGAAAACTGATTGATAATGAGTAATAATCTGCCCTGACAAGGTCGCCGAAATCATCAAGACCATGAGCCAAATAATTCTTTTTTTTGCGAGTTCGACAACTCCCATTGATAAATAAGGCTCGTCAATCGGCAAGATAGCGGCCATTTTATGGAAGTCTTCGGTGCTTTCTTCCTCTAAAACTTCCATAGCGTCATCGACCGTAACAATTCCGACTAAATGATTTTGAGAATCTACAACGGGTATAGCCATAAAGTCATATTTTTGGAATAATTCCGTAACTTTTTCGCGGTCGTCGTTAGTGTTGACGCTGATAATATTAGTGTCGGTCATAATGTCAGCGATTTTGTCGGCGTATTGTGATAGTAACATTGTCCTGACGGTAACAACTCCGATTAAAATTCCTTTAGGGTCAGTAACGTAACATGTGTAAAGAGTTTCTTTGTCCATACCGACCTCTCTAATATGCCTGAAAGATTCTTCAACGTTCATATCCGGTCTTAAAGAAATATATTCTGTAGTCATTATGCTACCGGCAGAGTCTTCCTGATATTGAAGAAGCTGATTAATTCCGCGCCTTGTTTCGGGGCTTGCACTTTCTAAAACTCTTTTAACAACATCAGCAGGCAATTCTTCAACTAAGTCAGCAGCGTCATCTAAAAATAATTCGTCAACTATTCCGCCGATTTCAGGGGCTGTTAATTGCGAAACGAGAGCCTCTTTAGTGTCGGGATTTAAGTGAGCGAAAACTTCAGCGGCCATATCGCGCCCTAACATTCTAAATAAAATTACGCTCTGTTCTGGTTCAAGCCCTTCTAAAATATCGGCCAAGTCGGCATCGTTCATATCTTCGGTTAAATTGCGAAGCTCGCGGACATTTTTAGCCTCGATTAAATTTTTAATTTCGTCTTTAATTTCTTCTAAGTCTCTCATGAAAAATTTTCCTCCGTCTTTTAAGTCTCGAAAAAAATTTTAACACGCGAAAAAAATTTTTCCGTAAGAGTTCATGAACGCCATAAAAAAATAAAAATACTGAAAAATCTTTTACACTGCTACAATAGTCAATTACGAAAAAAAACGCTATATTATATTTATGATAATAATTGATTAATATAAATATAGAAAGGGGAAAAAATTTTGCTTACAAGTTTAATAGCTTTCATTATAGTAATAGCTGTGTGTGTAATAGTTCACGAGTTCGGGCATTATATCACAGCGAAAATTTTAGGCGTTCAAGTCCATGAATTTGCTTTCGGAATGGGACCGGCAATTCTTCAGCACCGCAATAAAAAAACTAAAATGCTCTGGTCATGGAGATTATTTCCTGTCGGAGGATTTTGCAGGCTCGCAGGAATGAACGAAGACGAAGAGGGAGAGCAGGTTATTTCCGGCATGGGCTTTGACGAACAGCCCGCGTGGAAAAGATTTTTAATTTTGCTCAACGGATCTTTATTTAATATTCTGCTCGCGGTTTTATTAATGGCCGTTTATTTATGCGGTTACGGAGTTCTTGATATGGACAGCACGAAAATCGGCGAAATTATGCCAGGTTTTCCGGCTGAAATTGCAGGACTTAGAGCAGGCGATGAAATTTTAAGCGTCAACGGCCAAAAACCTGAAGACAGCGAAAAAAATTCAAAATGGCGCGGAATGTCCGAGTTAATTCGCACTGAAAGTCTTAAAAATGAAAATGTAACTCTCGAAATCAAACGCGGAGAAGAAAATCTTTCATTTAATCTTAAAATTCCCGTCAACGAAGAATACGGGCGGCCTATGCTCGGAGTGTCGCCGTCTCATGCACGCTACGGATTTTTTAAGGCTGTAAAAAGTTCAATCGGTTACACTTATAGAATGACATCAATGATGCTTCGAGGATTTTATGAATTAATCACTCGCCGTCAGGAAGCTGACGTTACAGGCCCTGTCGGTATAGCGTCAATGTCGGGCAAGGCAATGCGCGAAGGATTTTGGGATTTTATAACTTTCATTGCGATAATCGCTTTGAATTTAGGGATTTTGAATTTATTTCCGATACCTGCGCTTGACGGAGGAAGACTTTTATTTGTTTTGCTCGAGATGATTGTGCGCCGGAGACTTCCCGAAAAAGTTGAAAATTATATTCATATGGCGGGCTTTGCTCTTTTAATTTCGCTGATGGTTTTAATAACTTTCAAAGACGTTTACAATTTATTTTTCACACACTAAAGAAAGGCAATGAGGAGTGAGAATTTAGGAATGTAAAAGATTTCACCCCTAACTATTAAAAATGAACAGCAAAAGAAAAGTAAAAATTAATAATCTAACGATCGGCGGCTCTGCTCCTGTACGGGTCGAAAGTATGTTAAAAATTTCTCTCGATAAACACGAAGAAGTTTTAGCTCAGTGTGAAAGATTAATTGACTCGGGCTGCGAAATGGCGCGGGCTGCTCTGCCTGACTTAAAATTTGCTCCTGACTTAAAATTTTTAACAGAACACACGAAATTAACTATTATGGCTGATATTCATTTCGATCCTGCATTAGCTATCGCCGCAATGGAGTCAGGCTGCCGTGCAATTAGAATTAATCCAGGAAATATGCCATTAAACAAATTAAACGATGTTATAACTACAGCGAAAAATTTGGGCGTTGTAATTCGTATCGGTGCTAACGGCGGTTCAATCTCTCAAAAACAGCTTGACGAAGCAAAAGGCGACAGGGCTCAAGCTCTTTATCTTGCTGTCCGGCAGCAGGCTGAATTATTATTAAGTCAAAATTTCACGGATTTAATTTTATCTGCAAAATCTTCGAGCGTTCCGGAATGTATAAAAGCCAACGAATTAATCGCAAAAAATTATCCGGATTTTCCCATGCACATAGGGCTAACTGAAGCAGGCCCCGGCGACGGCGGCATAGTAAAAGGCACGGCGTGTATCTCAAATTTATTATTAAAAGGTATCGGCGACACTTTGAGAGTTTCTCTGACGGACGAACCTGAACGTGAAGTTAAAGTAGGTTACGAAATTCTCAAGGCTCTTGAACTTAGAGTTAAGGGTGTGAATTTAATTTCCTGTCCGACTTGCGGAAGGCGGCGCGCTGATGTTATGAAATTAGTTAAAGTTGTTGAGCCTTTATTGAAAAATCTTCCTGACGGTGTTTCAGTTGCTGTTATGGGCTGTGAAGTCAATGGCCCTAAAGAAGCCCGGCACGCTAAATTCGGAATTGCCGGAACTCCGGGCGGAGCGGTTTTATTCCGTGAAGGCAAACCGGCAGGCGAATATAAATTTGAAGATTTAGAGAAAATTTTACCGGAATTTTTGAAAGTCTAGGTTATAATGAAAAAAAATCCCAAGAATAGGAGATGAATTTTCATGAAAAAATTTTTATCCATTGCTTTAATTTTCGTTTTTATAATATCGTTAGCGGCTGAAGCATCTGTAACTCTTAAATTCGACTCTTCACCGACACAAGACGACAGCGGAAACGCTTGGAAAGCTGAAGGCAAGCCTATAGTATCAATGATTAACTCTAAGGGCGCGGCTTCACTTCGTCCGGCTCTGCAGTTAGACGGAAAATCTTATTTGCAGGCTGAGGGCGGAATTTCATTAGGCGGCAAAGATTTCACGATTGACGGCTGGGCTTTTATCGACACAAGCTGCGGAAGCTACGGCAGAATTTTTGAATTTAATGTCGAACCTAAAAGCAGTAAAAGAATAATGCTCGCAAGATACGGCAGCGGGAATGATTTAGTTTTCTATGCTGACGGCGAAAGTAAAACCGCAAGTTATTGCGTCGATAAACTTTTCCATTTCGCTTATGTTTACGATGACGAAAAAGAATTAGTTTCGCTTTACGTCAACGGCGAATTGAAAAACACTATAAAAATTAAAATCCCCGCCCGAAAATACGATGTAGCTTATATCGGCAAATCTTCTTGGGATTCTGACGGAATGTTCGTCGGCTATATTTATGATTTCAAAGTTACTGACGGCCAAGCACTTTGGAAAGATAAATTCACGCCCCCGTCCGTTCAGGAAATTCCCGAAGCCGAGTCAATTATGCTGGCTTTCGATAAAGATTTCACTGACGGCGGCGGAAATGTTTGGAAACCTCACGGAAGTACTAAACCTTCAGTTTCTGAAATTAATCCGTGCGGAGCTGCTTCACTCCGTCCAGCATTGCAATTAAACGGCGATTCTTATTTGCAGGCTGAGGGCGGAATTTCTTTAGGCGGCCGGGATTTTACGGTTGACGGCTGGGCGTTTATTGATACGAATTGCGGAAGCTACGGCAGAATTTTTGAGTTTAACGTCGCGCCCAAGAGCAACAAGAGAATTTTATTAAGCCGCTACGGCAACGGAAGTGATATTACTCTCGATATAGAGAGCAACACTAAAAACGCCGGGCCTTTAGTCGATAAACTTTTTCATTTTGCTATCGTCTACGATCACAAGCGAACTATAACGTGGCTTTATATCAACGGCGAATTAAAAGCTAAAATCGACTCGCCTATTCCGCGCCGTCATTACTCGTTAGCTTATTTAGGAAAATCATCATGGGATTCTGACGGAATGTTTGCAGGCTATCTCTATAATTTCAGAGTTACTGACGGAAAACAGTTATGGCAGGATAATTTCACGCCTCCGGAAGTTTCAGTAAAATCTGAAAATGAAGCCGTAATGTTACATTTCGATAATAACCTCAGCGATTCAAGCGGCAATGACTGGACTCCGCACGGCGAACCTGTAGTTTCAAATTCTAATTCAAAAGGAGCTGCCTCGCCCCGTTCTGCTTTACAATTAGACGGCGATTCTTATTTGCAGGCTGAAGACGGAATTTCTTTAGGCGGCCGGGATTTCACGATTGACGGCTGGGCTTTTATCGACACAGGCTGCGGAAGCTACGGAAGAATTTTTGAATTTAATGTCGCAGCCAAGAGCAACAAGAGAATTTTATTAAGCCGTTACGGCAACGGAAGTGATATTACTCTCGATATTGAAAGCAATACTAAAAACGCCGGGCCTTTAGTCGATAAACTTTTTAATTTCTCTATCGTTTACGATCACAAAAGAACTATAACGTGGCTTTATATCAACGGCGAATTAAAAGCTAAAATCGATGCTGCTGTTCCTCGCCGTCATTACTCGATTGCTTATTTAGGAAAATCATCATGGGATTCTGACGGAATGTTTGCAGGATATATTTATGATTTCAGAGTTACTGACGGGAAAAAACTTATTGACGGTGATTCAACTGCTCAACCTGAAACTAAACCGCAAAAAATTCAGCCGGTTGTACTTCCAGAAAAGCCTGAAACATCGAAAAATATTCATATGCCCGTAAATTCTCCGGCAAAAATAAAAACTCCTTCGCCTCTTGAAGGAATTTTTCCGAATGTAAATAAGCAAAAGCGTTCACCGTTAGAAACTGAATCAACGATTGACTCTCTCAGAAATATTTTCTAAAAATTTATAAATAATAAATAAAAGAACCTCCGACTTCCCGGAGGTTTTTTTAGCATGAAATAAAATTTAATTTAACTTTTTGACGGAAGCAGTTTAGCAATTAACGCAGCAAAACCCGTTATCGGCATAGTTTGAAGCAGAACACGTCCCGGTCCTGTTACGACTGTGTTAAAAACTCCTTCGCCGCCGAATAAAGCATTTTTTACGCCCTTGACGCTTTGAATTTCCATTTTTACAGTCTCATCCATCATTGCAAGATAGCCCGTATCGACAATTAGTTGTTGTCCTGCGCTCAAATTATATTCGACTGTAGAGCCGTCGATTTCTAAAAAGACAATGCCGCTGCCTGAAATTTTTTGCATTACAAAACCCTCGCCGCCGAAAAATCCAACGCCGAGTTTTTTCTGAAAATGCACGGATAATTCGACACCTTCAGAGCACGCTAAAAATGCTTTTTTCTGACAAATTATGGAAGCCGCCGGAGTAACTTCAAAAGCCCGTATAGAACCCGGAAGACTCGAAGCAAAGGCTATCATTCCCGCGCCGTTTTTAGCTGTGTAATGATTTTGAAAAAGACTCTCGCCCGACATCATTCGGCCGAGCATTTTGCCTAAGCCGCCGCCTGCCGTTTTCATTTCCATGTTAGGGCTCATCCAGCACATAGCACCAGCCTCGCAGGTTACAGTCTCGTTAGGTTCTAAATTGCAAATAACTACCGGCATAGGTTCGCCTTTAATTTCGTATTTCATTTTTTTATTTCCCCTTTCTCGTAAAACTTTACAATCACTAATTAAAATTAAAATTTTTTGAGTGGAAATATGAGTGGAAAAAAATAAATTCCCGACTCATGCCGGGAATTTTTAATTTAGCTTATTATAACATAAATTATTTACTTTTCACTAATTTTTTATAGCAGTTTGTAACAACTAAAACAGCAAGCGTCATCAAAGCCGCTGCGATTATTAACTGCAATCCGTCTACCATGAAAACAAAATTTCCGCCTGAAAGTTTCATGATTATGTTATAAACGCTGATTAATAATGCCGACATCGTTACAACAAACATAAATATCATCGGGATATAAAGCATAAAACCTTTTCTTCCCGTAACTTTCAGGAAAACTGCAAGAGCCGTCAAAACTAACGCCGAAAGAAGCTGATTAGATGCTCCGAATAATGGCCAGATACTCGCGTAACCTGCAAGGCACAAAGCGTAAGCAAGAGCAAGGGTTATTAACGTAGCAACATAATTATTAGTGATAAATTTAACGATAACGCCGTTTTTCTCGCCTTCGGACGGTGCAAAAAATTCCTGCAGAGACATTCTTCCAATTCTTGTAACCGCGTCTATAGTCGTCATTGCGAGAGCCGAAACACACATCATAATAATGCAGGTCGAAATGTGAGCCGGAAGCCCGAACATCGTGAAAAATCCGCCGACAGCATGTCCGAAAATTTGGAACGGTGTACCTGCCGGGAGTTTTCCGTCTGAAGCAGCAGCGCAGGCTATAACTAAAGCAACTACTCCGAGCAAAGTTTCGACTAACATAGCCCCGTAACCTACAGAAAGCATATCGCGCTCATTTGAAATTGATTTCGATGATGTTCCTGACGATACAAGACTGTGAAATCCTGATACAGCTCCGCAGGCTATAGTTATAAACAAAATCGGGAATAAAGGCTGATTTTTAACCGTCCAGCCCGCGAACATAGGCATTTCAATTTTAGGATTAGCGATTATAATTCCAAGCGCGCCGCCTAAAATCATTCCTAAAAGCAAAAAGACGCTGAGATAATCTCTCGGCTGTTTCAAAAGCCACATCGGCATTACTGAAGCTATAAAGCAGTAAGCAAAGACTACATAACGCCACTCTTCCGCCGTGCAATATAAAGGATATTTAATTCCTGCCCATAAGATTAACACTACAAGAACTGCTCCGGCTATAAATTGTACAAAACCGTTTTTAACCGCACGCATGAAAATCCCGAAGAACATAGCCGCGAAAATATAAATCATTGAGATCGAAGCCGCCGCCGCGCCCGGAACGTTTTGACCGCCGTCTTTAGTAAAGCCGTTGAAAGTTCCCGCTAAAATATCAGCGAATGCCGCTATAACTAAAAGTGTAAAGAGCCAGCAGAATAATAAAAATAATTTCCGGCCTGTCTTTCCGATATATTTTTCGATTAATAAGCCCATAGATTTTCCGTCATTTTTAACTGAAGCATAAAGAGCCGTAAAATCTTGAACAGCTCCGAAGAAAACTCCTCCAATTAAAAGCCATAAAAACGCAGGAAGCCAGCCGAACATTGCCGCAATTATCGGACCTGTTACGGGGCCTGCTCCGGTGATTGAGTTAAATTGATGAGAGAATACTGTGAAACGTGAAGCCGGAACATAGTCCTGACCGTCTGAAAGTCTTACGGCTGGAGTTCTTGCATCGGGATCTATTCCCCAAGTTTTGACGAGCCAGCGGCCGTATAAAATATACGCAAGGACAAGCACAACTATAGCAATTCCGACAAGTGTTAATCCGTTCATGAAATTAAATTTCCTTCTTTCAAATTCAAATAAAACAAAAAAATTTTTTGAAAATATATCACCGCAAAAATTAAAACACAATATAATATATTTAGAAAATTAAAAAAAGGAGCGTGAAAAAATTATGAAATTCAAATTAAATAACGGCCTCGAATTTCCTGAAATCGGATTCGGAACTTATAAATCAGAAACAGGCGCGATCCTCAAAGCTATTGAAGCAGGTTATAGATATTTTGACACAGCGTCTTTTTACGGAACTGAAAAAAATATCGCGGAAGCTATTAAACTCAGCGGACTTAAACGCGAAAATTTTTTTATAGCTTCAAAACTTTGGAAATTCGATTTAGGCTACGAAAAAACTAAGACGGCTTTCAATAAAACTCTCGAAAATCTTGAATCAGATTATGTCGACGTTTTTATGATTCATTGGCCGAGACCTGATATAGATAACAGGGAAGACTGGCGAGAAATTGATTTAGAAACTTGGAAGGCACTCGAAGAATTTTATGAGCAGAAAAAAATCCGCGCTCTTGGCCTCAGCAATTTTTTGCCGTATCACGCTGAAAATATCATAAAAAATTCTAAAGTTTTTCCGGCTGTTGCTCAACTTGAATTTCACCCCGGACATACTCAGACTTTTGCTCTGAATTATTACCGCGAGAAAAAAATTTTGCTTCAGGCTTGGAGCCCTATAGCACGCGGCCGGGTCTCGAATGACGAATTAATTATCGAACTTGCTGAAAAATATCACGTTACAACGGCTCAAATCTGCTTGAGATTTTGCATTGAAGAAGGCGTTATGCCTTTGCCGAAAGCGTCATCAACGGAAAGATTAAAAGAAAATTTAGAGTGCTTGAATTTCAGTCTTTCGCCGGAAGATATTTCAAGGCTTGAGAATATGCCCCCGTCAGGCTGGAGCGGTGAACACCCTGACAGAATTAGAATTAAAATTTAAGGAATTAGAAGCGGGAAATTAAAAAAACTCCTCACTCCTAACTCCTCACTCCTAACTGAATTAGATTACGCTCTTGAAAGCGGCCTTAGCTCCTTCGCTGCGAATCTTTTTCAAGCCTTCGACAACCGCGGCTTCAAGTCCTGCAATTTTCGTTAAGTCCTGTCCCCACATTTCTGTGTTCGTCAAGACTGCGTGAACAAGTGCTTCCGGAGAGTCGTCTTTATGAGCAAAATAAAATTCGAGTGCCCAGCGGTCGTCGCTGATTGTATACTCGTTCTTTTCGCGGGCGCAGACGAGTCCTTTGTCGTTGAGTTCTTTAATGTTGCTTGAATAGAAAGCGATATAAGCAGCAAGGCTCATAGTGAGGCACGGAGGAAGAGCTTTTTTCTCCTCGACATATTCAAGAAGGCTCGGCATGTTACGGGCGCGCCATTTTGAAGTCGAGTTAAGAGAAATGCTCATGAGTTCATGATTTACGAACGGATTATTAAATCTGTCCTGAACGGCGGCGGCGAAATCGTTCAAGTCTTTTTTATCGAGAGGAAGCGTCGGGATAATTTCGTCATAGAGCATTTTGTTCATAAAGTTTTTAATAACATCATCGTGCATACAGTCGCGGACAATGTCAAAGCCTGCTAAATAAGCTCCTGGTACGAAACCTGTATGAGCACCGTTTAAGATTCTGACTTTGCGTTTCTTGTAAGGCGTTACGTCCGGCACAACATGGACAGGAACTCCGGCTTTCTTGAAAGGAAGTTTATCTTCAAGTCCTGCAGGTCCTTCGATGACCCAAACACCGAAAACTTCGCCGACATCGAGCAAATTATCTTCATAGCCGTTAGCTTTGTTGAGTGCTTCAAGTTCTTTCGGGTCGCGGATACGGCCGGGAACGATTCTATCGACTAAGGTCGAGCAGAAAATATTTTTGTTGTTTACCCAGTCTTTGAAGTCTGCGCCGAGTTTCCAGTCGTCAATGTGTTTATTGACGCACTTTAATAATTCTTTGCCGTTGTTGTCGATTAACTCGCAGCTTAAAATAACAAGTCCGTCAAGTCCGGCTTTGAATCTTTCATATAAAACTCTCGTTAATTTCGCAGGGAAACTGTTCGGAGGAACCTGGTCGAATTTGCTGCCCTCATCGTAAACGATTCCGGCTTCGGTGGTGTTGCTGACGACAATCTCTAAATCTTTGCTTCTCGCAAGCTCTAAAACTTTATCCCAACCGCCTGCATCGTAAGGATTAAGGCCGCGACTGCATGAAGAAATTACGCGCTTTAAGTCAACTTTCTCGCCCTTTTCGCTTCCTCTTAAATAAAGAGTGTAGAGCCCCTCTTGGTCGTCGATCATTTTCGTGAGACCCGAAGCTATAGGCTGAACTAAAACGACTTTGCCGTTGAAGCCTGCTTTTTCGTTAGCGATGTCAAAAAAATAATCAACGAAAGCGCGGAGGAAATTTCCCTCGCCGAACTGCATAACTTTTTCCGGAGCGTCCTTGAGAACGTAGCCTTTGTAGCCTGACTCTGCTAAAACTTTATAGTTTAATAATGCCATGAAAGAATTTTTCTCCTTTCTTAAATTAATTCTTAAAAATTTCGGAAGTGTTTATATTATACTAAAAGCAAGCATAAATTAGAAAATTTAGGAACGAAAAAACTCCTAATTCCTCACTCCTAACTCCTAACTTAAAGAAGTGCTTTTTCAATTTGATCCGCAAAAAATTTTACAGCTTCAATAGGAATAATCTCGATAACTCTTTCAATAACCCAGCCGATGTTGCCTTTGTTGTCGTCAACTAAATACCATTTTTCGCCCTGCTTATTGAGCCTCTCTCCTAAATATCTTAAAGGAGTGTTCGGTTTTGTTCCGGCTAATCTTTTTGAATCCGCGTCAGGTTCTTGGCGGATATTCGCCGCGTCAGGAGTAATTATTACGATTCCGCTCTCATCATATTTATAGCCTGCTCTGAATAAATGCCCGGAAATTTTTTTCTGTTTTATTAACTGTTGAGTGTAAGCGTCATTTTCGTGCCATGATTTTTTAGCGAATGCCGGACGTTTTGCTATCCTGTTGAAGTAATCGAGCCTGTCTCTAAGACTTGCCTTAGCGTTGATGCTGCCGCTCTTAGATAATTTTATGTCTGCTAAAATATTTCTCTCTAAATTTTTCGTGTAATTATTATAATTAACAGCCGCCGAATTTATAGCTTCTGAGCCTTTTTGAGTTTCTTGGATTGTCGTAACGTTGTAGCCTGCCAGGCCGCTTGTGATGTCTGAAATAAAATCTTGAAATTTATAATTAGGGACAAAATGAACATTTCTGCGTTCGAGCCAGCCGGTTATACCTGTTTCGCGGGACTGTGCAAAGACCCATAAAAGTCCGCTTTGAGTTTTCCATTCGCCTAAATTAATAAGGTAGTCAACGCCGCCGGAATTAAATTTTGCGATTGAAAGCGAAGAATCTAAGACGGGGTGCGAATACATATTTACATTTCTTCCTGAGAGATATAAATAATTTTGGTTAGGAGTGTAGGAATATTCGCCGCGCTCTAAAACATATTCAGGAAAATTTCCGGAGCTTATAAGTTTTTCTATGCGGCTTAAAATTTCGTCTTTAGAATGTCTCGATAAGTCCAAGCTCTGATAAAGATTAAGTTCGCGGTGAAGTTTTCTGTTTGAGCCTGTATCGCCGTCCTTAGCCTGTTCGATTAAAACTTGCAGCTCTCTTTCAATTTCTTCTGGAACGTCCTCTAAAAAAGCGCACGAAATCATCGGGAAAATTAAAATAAAACTCACCGCGATGAAAAGACCTAAAAATTTTTTCATGATTAAAAAGCTCCGTTCTTAAAAAATTTTTTATTTTTAGTCCGAGATAACTTTTGAAACATAAACGTCATCTTCATTCATCGGAATATCTGACCTTAACATTTTATAAAAGCAAAGGCAGATTATATTTTTATTTTTTCTGCAGTCCGCTAAAAATCTATCATAATAGCCCATTCCGTGTCCGAGTCTTCTTCCGTCAAAATAAGCCGAAAGACAAGGAACGATAATTAAATCAAATTCTTTTGCAGTCAAAGTCTCCGAAAAATTTTCAGGCTTGTCTGAACGCCAGTCAGGCTCTAAAATTCCAAGTTTTCCCGGCCTTAAATCATCGAGATTATAAATTTTAACAGCGTACATATTAAGACCCTCGCATTTAGGCACGTAAACTTCTTTGCCCTCGTTAAAAGCCTGCTCTATAATTTCGATCGTTGAAGGTTCGCGAGGCATGCTGACGTAAGTAAAAATTTTTTTTGCGTTTTTATAAAGTTCCGACGAAAAAATCTGCTCCTGAATATTTTTGCTTGCTTCTTTAATATAATATTTAGATAAATTTTTTTGTCGGCCGCGCATAAGGTTTCTTATTAATAATTTTTTAAGTCTGCTCATAATTTTTTAATTGTATAATATTTTTTAAGAATAAATTAAAATTTTCATTAAAAAAGGAGAAATTTTTTCATGGATTTCATGAGTTTGTTAGGCTCAATGGTACAGGGCACAATGTCGTCATCACCGGCGGCAAGTTCGAGAATGTCAAACGCTGGCGGAGGAATTCAAGATTTACTCGGCTCTTTAATGGGCGCGGGGCAGAGCATGACTCAAAGGGTCGGCGGAGATAATTTAGCGGCAGGCGGAGTCGGAGCATTACTCGGGACTTTGCTCGGAGGTTCAAGAAGCACAACTGCTAACGCTCTCGGCGGCGGAATGATGGGACTTTTAGGAATGTTGGCTTACAAGGCACTCAAAAATTCTTCAAGCTCGTCTTCAACACAACAGCAGCAGACTATGACTTACACTCAGCCTTCACCGCAGCAGCAGGCGAGCGATGCAGAAATAATTTTAACGGCAATGATCGACGCAGCAAAAGCTGACGGCCAAGTCGATCCTCAAGAAATTAATAAAATCATGACTAATCTTCAATCATCAGGAGCAGGCCAAGACGGAGTTAATTACGTAATTTCAAAATTGCAGGGCCCGATGGAAACGGCGAAAATCGTTGCAGCGGTCAGAGGCCGTCCGGAACTTGCGGCGCAGGTTTATTCAGCGTCATTAATGGCTATCGAGGTCGACACTGAAGCCGAAAAAAGATATTTAGACAAATTAGCTAAGGCTATGGGACTTAACTCGAATATCATAAATAATATTGAGCAGCTTACGAGTGCAAACAGCCGCGATTATGTCTGCTAAGTGAATTACTCACCCTTAACACCTAACTCCTCAAGGATTTTTCGCGCTAAGACCGGCCCTATACCTGAAACCTGCTGTAAATCTTCGGGGCTGAGAGCGGCTATTTTGCTTGCTGAACCGAATTTAACGATTAAGTCAACAACTTTTTTCCTGCCCAGACCGTTAATATGAAAAAGTTTTGAGTCTCTCATGTGTTTATTTCGAGCTCGTCTGTGAGTAGTGATTGCGTAACGGTGAACTTCATCGCGGATTCTTTGAAACAACTGCAGAGCCGGATCGCTGAATTCAAGTCTTAAAGGCTCGTCAGGTCGGCCGGGCAAAAAAATTAATTCTTCACGTTCGGCCAACGCTATTAAAGGTAAATCGAAATTTAATTCTTTCAAAGCTCTTTCGGCATATTCAAGCTGAATAGGACCGCCGTCAATCAAAGCTAACTGCGGAGCGGGCTCAGAATTATTTATAACGTGAGAATAACGGCGTTTAACAGTTTCGTAAATAGATTGAAAGTCATTAATTTCGCCGTCATCAATAGATTTTATCTTAAATCTTCTATATAAATTCGGGTTAGGCCGTCCCTGTTCAAAGACTACGCAACAGCCGTAAGTGTCGTGGCCGTGAGTGTGCGAAATATCGAAAGCGTCAATTCTCCATGCTAAAGTTTTAAGCCCTAAAATTTTTTGAATTCGATTTAAGACGTTCCAAGTTTCGGAGTCTAAATCTTCCTGCAGAGCTGAGGAAATTTGCTGACGCGACAACTTCCAAATTGCACGGATAGTATCACGAAAATGAGCGGCCTTTTCAAATTCTAAATTTTGGGCGGCGAGGCTCATTCGTTCGCGTAATCTTTCAACTAATTCGGCGGATTTTCCCTCGAATAATAAAATTAAATCCGCAACTCTTTCTCTATATTCGTCCTTTGAACACAAAGCGGCGCAGGCACCCATTGAGCGGCCTAAATTATATTCAACGCAAGGTCTTTTATTTTTGTCAGGTTTAATTTTCGAGCGGCAGACCCTAAGCGGGAAATATCTTTCTGAAAGCCTCATTAAATTTCTGATATTTCCTGCGTCAACAAAAGGACCTAAATATACAGCACCGTCATTACATTTATGCCGTGTAATTTCGAGGCGCGGAAAATCTTCATCAGTGATTTTTATGTATGGATATTTATCGCTCATCTTCAAAGCTATATTAAAGAACGGCGAATAACGGCGTATTAATTTAGCTTCAACGATTAAGGCTTCGGCTTCGGTTTCAGTTCTGATTATAGAAATATCTTCGATTAAAGAGACAAGTTTATTTAACCGCGATGATAAATGAGTGTGCCTGAAATAAGACGACACGCGGCGTTTTAATTTAATAGCTTTACCGACATAAATAATTTTTCCTTCAGCGTCTCTCATTAGATAAACGCCGGGACGTTCGGGAAGAGTTTTTAAGATTGCTGCGATTTTTTCTTTCATAATTTTATTTTATGCTTTTAAGTTAGCTTTCCAATTTTTAATCTGTTCGAGCCTTTTTTTGTAATTAATTTCCTGCCCCTGTTCTGTCGGAGTGTAATATTCGCGGTCTTTCAAAGCGTCCGGCAGGCATTGCATGTCAGTAATTTTATTTTCGTAATCGTGAGCAAATTTATAGCCTTTGCCGTATTCAAGTTCACGCATTAATTTAGTCGGAGCATTGCGGATATTAAGCGGAACAGGTTCGGCGATATTTTCTAAAGCGTCTTTTCTTGCCCGCATATAAGCGACATCGAGGGCGTTAGATTTCGGAGCTATCGACATATGAACGACAGCTTGAGTTAAATGCACGTTACATTCCGGCATACCTAAAAAATGGCAGGCCTGATAAGCCGCTACAGCCATAGAAAGGGCGTTAGGTTCAGCAAGTCCGATATCCTCACTCGCAAATCTCACAACACGCCGCGCAATATATAACGGATCTTCTCCGGCCTCTAACATTCTTGCAAGCCAATAGACAGCCGCGTCAGGGTCGGAATTTCTCATAGATTTATGCAAAGCTGAAATTAAATTGTAATGTTCTTCTCCGTTTTTATCATATAAAAGCGATTTTTTTGAAGTACACTGCTCTAAAATTTCTTTAGTAATTACAATTTTTCCGTTATCATCTTCGCTGCTGTTTATAGCTGTCATCTCAAGCAAAGATAAAGCAGCACGGGCATCGCCGTTTGAAAAAACTGCAATAGCTTTCAAAATTTCTTCGTCAGCGTAAAAATTTTCGCCTAAAACTTTTAAGCCCCGCTCTAATAATTTCACGACATCATCAACGCTGAGAGCCTTTAACACAAAAACTTTACAGCGCGACAACAAAGCCCCGTTAATTTCAAACGAAGGATTTTCAGTTGTAGCACCGATTAAAATAATGCTGCCTTTCTCGACAAACGGCAGAAAAGCGTCCTGTTGAGCCTTGTTAAATCTGTGAATTTCGTCAACAAAAACAATAGTTCTTTCACCGAAATTTTTATTTGCGTCAGCCTGCTTCATGATTTCGCGGATTTCTTTAATTCCGCTCGTTACAGCAGAAAAATTTATAAATGAAGCCTGCGTTTTTCTTGCGATAATGCTTGCGAGTGTAGTTTTCCCCACGCCAGGAGGCCCCCAAAAAATCATTGAGGGTATTCTGTCGCCTTCGATAATGTTACGCAAAATTTTTCCCGGCGCAATTAAATGTTCTTGGCCTGCAAATTCTTCAAGGGTCTGCGGTCTCATTCGGGCGGCGAGCGGCTCATCAGACGGAATTGAAAATAACGATTTAGTCATTTTATCTAAATCTGAAAGTTAATCCGGCTTGTTTCATACTCAGCCAATTATCCGCACCCTGTCGCGTCTTTCAGTTATAAAATCTAAATCGCAATAATCAACTTTGACATCTTCAATTTCAAGAAGTTCAGGCACGATATATTTCACTCGTTCTATTAAAGCATCAACAGACCCCGCTTCAAGAGCAAGAGTCGGCAGTTCATCACTCGTGGCCACCCACACAGCCGCCTCGCTGTCCCAAAATAATTTTATTTTGCAGTCCATGATAATTTTCTCCGTAAAAATTTAATGTGTATTTTTTCGTGCTAAAGTTTCGCCTACCCATTGAACAAGGCTGACACCTAAAACTAAAACTATTACAACAACCCAAGTTATATCCGCCATATTTCTATCGTGGCCGTAACGGATTGCAAAGTCGCCTAAACCGCCTGCACCGACTGCTCCAGCCATTGCTGTTAAACCTAAAAGGCTTATTATAGTTATAGTTATAGCGCGTATTATCGGGGCTAAACTTTCACGCAAATAAACCCTGAAAATTACTTCAAAAGGACTTGAACCCATTGAAAGAGCCGCTTCAACAAGACCTTTATCAGTCTGGGCGAGTGCGCTTTCAACCTGACGCGAGAAGAACGGAGTAGCACCAAAAACTAACGGAACTATAACGCCGCGAACATAAATAGCCGTTCCCATTATCCAGCGCGAGAGAGGCATTAAAGCTGTCAGCAAAATTATAAAAGGTATCGAACGGAACAAATTTATGATTTTATCCAAAACTTGATAAAGCGGACGGTTTTCCATAATTCCGCCGGGTTTCGTTACCGTCAAAATTATTCCGAATATAAGCCCGAAAATAAAAATTATTGCTCCCGACCATACTTCCATTAAAAGAGTATCACCGCAAGCCTTCCAAAACTCCGGCAGACGTTTCATTAAATTCGGCAGTAAAACACTAAGCTCCGGCATCTTGAATAACCTCCACTCTTATATTTTTGCTTCTGTAATAGTCTATAGCTTTGTTAATTTTATCGCGCGGGCCGTTGAAAATTACGACAGTCCCTCCGACCATTGCTCCGGCTACGATTTCAACGTCAGCTAAGATTATATTAATTTCAATGTCGAACGCCCTCGAAGCAAACGAAATTAAAGGCTCTGAAACATCAGCGTGAATATAAACAAGACGCGCCATTAATTCACCCGGCTTTAATTTCACCATCGGGGAATTATCTTTTAATAACGTCTCGATTTTGGATAAATTTGAAGTTGTTCTTACGAAATTTCGGGTTACAGGGTGTTGAGGGTCGGAAAAAATCGTGAAAACATCTCCGCGTTCAATAATTCTTCCTGCGTCCATAACAGCGGCTTTTCTGCAGATATGTTTAACTACTTCCATTTCGTGAGTTATTACAACAATCGTTAAACCTAATTTTTTATTTAAGTCTTTTAATAACTGCAAAATTGAGCCGGTTGTCTGAGGGTCTAAAGCACTCGTAGCTTCATCACACAATAAAATTTTAGGGTCATTAGCTAACGCCCGTGCTATAGCAACTCTTTGCTTCTGGCCGCCTGAAAGTTCTGAAGGATAAGCGTTTTCTTTGTCGCTGATTTCGACTAATTCTAATAAAGAACGGACTTTATTTTTTATTTCATCTTTGCTCATGCCTTTTAACGGATAAGCTACATTTTGAAAAACTGTACGGGACGGCATTAAATTAAACTGCTGGAAAATCATTCCGATTTTAGTCCGGGCTTTGTAGAGTTCACGGGGTTTTAACTTCATCATCTCTACACCGTCAATTTTAACGCTGCCGGAGTCTGGACGTTCGAGCAAATTTATACAGCGCACGAGAGTAGATTTTCCTGCGCCCGAAAAGCCTATAATCCCGTAAATATCGCCGTCATTAATCGTTAAAGAAACGTCATTGACAGCATGAATATTTTTATTTTTATCTTTGTCCGAATGAAAATTTTTTATTATATGTTCAAGTTCTATCATTTTTATTTAGTTCGCCTTACTGCTTCTTTCATAATTACGTCATGCGCTCCGCCTTCCATTAAAGTTACGGGCGACACGAGAGTTAATTTTGCTTTTTCTCTCATTTCCGCAAGATTTAATGCGCCGCAGTTGCAGAACGTTGATTTAATTTTGCTTAAAGTTTCGTTGACGTTATCTCTTAAACTTCCGGCGTAAGGTACGTAGCTGTCAACGCCTTCTTCAAATGAAAGTTTAGACTGTGAAGCGTCTCCGCTGTCGTATCTCTGCCAGTTTCGGGCACGGCTTGAACCCTCTCCCCAATATTCTTTGACGTAATTCCCGTTAATCATGACTCGGTTAGTCGGGCTTTCATCAAAGCGTGCAAAATATCTTCCTAACATACAAAAATCAGCACCCATAGCAAGAGCCAAAGTTATGTGATAGTCCATTACAATCCCGCCGTCAGAGCAAATCGGGATATAAATTCCTGTTTCCTTAAAATATTCATCGCGTGCTTTAGCAACTTCGATAACTGAAGTAGCCTGTCCGCGTCCTATGCCTTTAGCTTCGCGTGTGATACAGATTGAGCCGCCTCCAATACCGATTTTAACGAAATCTGCTCCGGCTTCAGCTAAAAATCTAAATCCGTCTCCATCAACAACATTTCCGCCGCCGACTTTGACTTCATCGCCGTAATTTTTTCTAATCCATTGAAGAGTTCTGCGCTGCCATTCCGTGAAACCTTCTGAAGAATCTATACATAAAACATCTGCACCAGCTTCAACTAAGGCCGGAACTCTCTGCTCATAATCGCGTGTATTAATTCCTGCGCCTGTCATATAACGTTTTTGAGAGTCTAAAAGTTCCAAAGGATTTTCTTTGTGCATATCGTAATCTTTTCTGAAAACGAAAGCCACCATATGGCCGTCATTATCGACAACGGGGAGGGCGTTTAATTTATGTTCCCAAAGTAAATCATTAGCTTCACTGAGATTTAAGCCGTCTTTTGCTGAAATTACTTTGTCGATAGGCGTCATAAAATCACGAACTTTTGTAGCGGGGTCTGTACGGCTTACGCGGTAGTCGCGGCTCGTTACTATGCCTAATAATTTTCCCGTTAAACTTCCGTCTTCAGTTACTGCTACGGTAGTGTGTCCGGTCTGCTCTTTAAGTCTTAAAATATCTTTAAGTGTCTGCTCCGGGCTTATGGCTGAGTCATTCGCTACGAAACCGGCTTTATATCTTTTAACTTTAGCTATCATTTCGGCCTGCTTTTCGATAGGTTGTGAGCAGTAAATAAAAGCAATTCCGCCTTCACGGGCAAGAGCTATAGCCATGCTGTCGTTTGAAACTGACTGCATACAGGCTGAAATTAAAGGAATGTTTATCGACAGCGGAGACTCTTCGCCGCGCTTAAATTTACAGAGAGGAGTTCTAAGAGATACGTTTGAAGGCACGCAGTTTTCCGAAGAGTAAGTCGGGATTAATAAATACTCCGAGAACGTGTGCGAAGGTTCGTTGCAATAATAGGCCATGAAAAATTTTCTCCTTTCAACTAAAAAATTTTTTGCGTTTAATAATATCATAGAGACAATTATTAATTGCCTGGATCATCTTCGCCGTAATTCATGAAGCGTGTTATCTCGCGCCTGAAAGTCATATGAAAAGTCCCAGTGCTTCCGTTTCTGTTCTTAGCAATTCTAATATCGGCTTTACTGTTCTTCTCATCATTTTGTTCATCGTCTGAATAATAATCTTCTCGGAATAATAAAATTACAACGTCAGCATCCTGTTCAATAGCACCGGAGTCTCTAAGGTCTGAAAGCTGAGGCTTTTTCTCTACTCTTTGCTCGGCGGCTCTCGATAACTGCGACAAAGCTACGACAGGGCAGTTTAATTCACGGGCAACGGCTTTTAACATTCTCGAAATATCTGCAACTTCCTGCTGACGGCTGCTATTAATGTTTGAAACTCCGGAGCTCATTAACTGAAGATAATCGACAATTATTAAACCGAGTTCCGGGTGTTTAGTCTTAAATCTCCTGCATCGTGTTCTGAAATCTATAGCTGTGAGCATTGAGTCATCGCTGATATAAATTTCGCGTTTTGCTAAAACATCACAGGCTTCGCGGACTAAGTTAAAATTTTCAGTGGTAAAAATTCCTGTGCTGAGTTCCGATAAATTTACTTCTGCTTCAGCTGCTAACATTCTTAAAACTAACTGCTCGGCGGGCATTTCGAGACTGAAAACTAAGACGGGAATATTTGCCTCCGTGCCTCCGAATTGAGCGATATTCATAGCAAAAGCCGTCTTTCCCATAGAAGGACGAGCCGCAATTATATTCAAACTGCCAGGCTGAAAGCCTCCCGTATAACCGTCTAAATCCACAAAGCCTGTCGGATATCCGGCTGTATGAGCGCCGTTTTTCTTAACTCTTTCTTCAACATTTACGAAGACCGGCGTAATAACATCGCGGACATGCCGGAACTCTGAGAAATTTTTATTTTGCGAGGCATCAAAAATTAATTTTTCAATTTCAGCTATAATTTCAGCAGTAGTTTTGTCGTTTTGATAAGCAAGAGCAACGATTTTATTTCCGGCCTCAATTAACTTTCTTCTTATTGAATGTTCCCGGACTATTCCTGCGTGATAAGTTACGTTGGCAAGCACTGAAATATCGTCCATAAGTTCGGCAATAAAAGGCTGTCCTCCTAAACGGTCAAAAACTCCTTTAGCCTTAAATTCGTTTGAAATCGTAATGAAATCTAAAGGCTTGTCGGCCATATACATTGAAATTAAAATTTCGTAAGCGATTTTATTATTAATGTCAAAAAAATCTTCGGGCTTGAGAATTTCAATGACGCTTCCCAGTGCCTCTTTAGAAAGCATAGCCGCACCCACAACGGCGCGTTCAGCTTCGGTATTATTCGGAAGGTTTGTGTAAATTGGGTTCATTTTAGATTATTTTTAGATTCCTTTTTTAATTTATAATTTGAATATTATAATGCTTAACTTTTAATTTTATTTTTCTGTGATTTTTATTTTGAAATTTATATCTGAAAGAAATTATGATTACTAAAAAATTTGAACTTTTTTGTTGTGGCAAAAGTTGTGGCAAAAAATATTTTTTCTCAACTTTGAAAGCTTTGAAAAATTCTTAAAAATTATTTTATCATATTTTATCGATTATAATATCTATTTGCCTTTCTTGTGATATTATTTTCATGGAGAGGTGAAAAGTTTTTTGAACGATATAAAAAAAATTCTTCATGAACTTCAAGAAAATAAAATTTCTGTCGATGAAGCTTACTTGAAATTAAAAGAAAAACCCTTTGAAGACATCGGTTACGCTAAAGTTGATTTACATAGAAAAATCCGTCAGGGGGCTTCTGAAGTTATATACGGAGCAGGAAAAACTCCCGAGCAGATCGCAGGGATTGTTAATGTAATGCAGGAACATCATCAAGGCGCGGTTTTAATCACCCGTCTATCGCAGGAATCTGCCGACAAATTAAAAACTTTAGGCTGTGAAATAAATTATCATGCCGAAGCACGCATAGGAATTTACGGTGAAATTCCCAAGCCCGAAGGAGAAAATTTTATAGTTGTAGCTACCGGCGGAACGAGTGATATTCCTGTTGCTGAAGAAGCTGCCCTTACTGCCGAAGTTTTAGGGAATAAAGTTAAAAGATTATATGACGTTGGAGTTTCAGGACTTCATAGAGTTTTATCTCACGTTGACGAAATTATGAGCGCGAGTGTTATAGTTGCAGTCGCAGGAATGGAGGGGGCATTGGCGAGCGTTTTAGGAGGCTTGGCCGATTGTCCTGTTATCGCTGTGCCTACGAGCGTCGGCTATGGAGCTTCATTCGGGGGAGTTGCTGCTTTGCTTGCTATGTTAAATTCATGCGCGAGCGGAGTCAGTGTTGTTAATATTGATAACGGTTTCGGAGCAGGCTATCTCGCCGGAATGATTAATAAAGCAAGTAGGAAGTAGGAAGTAAAAATGAAAAAAATTTTTATATTAATATTTTTAATTTTAATTTCTTCGTGTTCCTTATTAAATGCTGCTGAATATATAGATTCGATTTTGCCCGGAAAATGGAACATCGAGGGCACAAGTTTTGTTGAAAAAAGTTTTGTGAGAGTTTCTTTCAGGATTGAGGGCGAAATGAACCAAGAAACCGACATCGTTAAAAATCTTGATGAAAAAATCGATAAACTTCTTGACGGAACAAAAGAAATTAACCGCAATGTTGTCAACGAGAACAGAAAAGTTTTAACTTCGTGCGATATTGATTTAAGAATTTATATGTTCGACAATACCGGTTTAGATATTAAAGTCTGGGAAGGTGCTGTAAATAACGCCGTTAAAATTCCTTTATTATTGCCGGAAGCCCGGCCGACCCTCAACGAGCCTTTTGTCCTTCCTACAGTCAAAGTAAATGACCTGAATTTAACTTTAACTTTTATTTCAGAATCATCAGGAAAATTGCGGGTGCAGGGTTATGTTGATTTCGATACCGTCGGCGAATGTGAAATAAACGCTGACTGCGCTCTATGGAAAGACGGGACGGAAAAACCTTCTACAGAAGAAGAAACAAGCAGCGGTTGTAACGCGGTTGGACTTGGAATTTTCGCAGCATTATTAATTATTGAAATCGGAAGGGGCAAAAAATTTTGTTCGGGACAGATATAGGCATAGATTTAGGCACAGCCACTGTATTAATTTATGAAAAACATCACGGAGTTGTCCTGCGTGAGCCGTCAGTCGTTGCAGTTGACAATGAAACCGGCGAAATTTTAGCAGTCGGCTATGACGCTAAAAGCATGGTAGGAAGAACTCCCGGAAGTATTACATCAGTCAGGCCGCTTAGAGACGGAGTTATAGCAAATTACGAAATGACTGAAGCAATGCTGCAGCATTTTATGAAACGTGTTACTAAAGGAACTCAAAAATTTTTCAGAAATAGAGCAATGATCTGCGTACCCTCCGGAGCTACTGACGTTGAACGCCGTGCAGTCTTAGAGGCAGCCCTCGAAGTCGGAGCGCGTGAGGCTTATTTAATTGAAGAGCCTATGGCCGCAGCTATCGGAGCAGATTTGAATGTTGAAGAAGCAAGGGGAAAAATGATTGTCGATATCGGCGGCGGAACGAGCGATATTGCTGTAATTTCTCTCGGCGGAGTCGTTCATTCAAAATCTTTGAGGATCGGCGGCGATAAATTTGACGAAGCCATAATGAAATATTTACGCCGTCAATATAATTTAGCTATAGGCGACCAGACTGCAGAAAATCTTAAAATCATGATCGGGACTTGTATACCCCTCGAAGAAGATCAAAAAATGATAGTGAAAGGCCGCGACTTAGTTCAAGGTCTTCCGCGTCAGATTGAAGTTACAAGTTCGGCGGTTAATATGGCGATAGGCGAGATGGTTCAAAATTTAATAGACGGAATCCGAAATGTTTTAGAAGATACACCTCCGGAATTATCAGCCGATATTATTGATAGAGGTATAGTCTTGACCGGCGGAGGGGCTTTATTGCGCGGACTTCCTGAATTAATCGCACAGCAGACGGGAATAAACTGCTTCACGGCGGAAAATCCTATGGAAAGCGTTGCACTCGGTACGGGCAAAGCCTTAATGGAAATTGATAATATTAAAAATTCAGGCCGGAGCAATATGTTAGTAAATTTGAAACGCTCAAGCCGTAAAAGATATTAATTAAAAAAAACTTCACGGGGAGATGAAAATTAAATAAATGCACAGGGGAATATATGAAGCAGCTTCAGGAATGATTGTGCAGGAGACAAATTTAGATGTCGTTACGAATAATTTAGCGAACGTAGATACAGCAGGATTTAAGAAAAGAGTAAGCGCGAACTCTGATTTTTCTGCATTAATGGACAGAATAGAAAAAGTTTCAGAGGACGGCGAAACTAAAATCACTACGATTTTGCCTGCCGATATGCCTTTCAAAGGACGCGCTATTATAGGTTCGTTTGCTCTTGCTACAGTTTTTTCTGAAGATGTTACGGATACAAGTCCCGGCGTTGTGAAATCTACTGAAAGCCCTTTAGATATGGCTATAGACGGGCCCGGATTTTTTGCAGTAGCTAACGGCAACGGAGATATTTATTACACCCGAATGGGAAATTTTATCCCTGACGAAAACGGAAATATAGTTTCAACTAACGGAATGACTTTGCAGGGCGAGGGCGGAGCAATCTCAATCGGTAACGCAAGGAAAGTCGAAGTAAATAGAACGGGGCAGGTTATAGCTGACGGTGAAGTCGTAGGGCGGGTGGCTGTGTTTAATTTTGAAAATCCTACATATTTAAGGCAGGCCGCAAATAATTTATTAGAGCCTACAGAACGCTCCGGCGGTGCTGACCCTGTTGCTGACGTAAAAATTTGGTCGGGAATGTTAGAGGCCTCGAATGTCAGTGTTGTTGAAGAAATGGTTAGAATGATTGAAGCCCAAAGAGTTTATGAGGGCGCGTCAAAAGCCTTAATGACCCATGACGAACAGACAACAAAATTAATAACGTCATTCAGCAGAGGCTAAAAATTAAGCAGGAATTAGGAGGCAGGAAGTAAAAAATGTTACGCTCATTATGGACGAGTGCTACGGGAATGATAGCGCAGCAAACTCACTTAGATGTCGTTACTCATAACTTATCGAACGTAAACACTCAAGGCTATAAAAAACGCCGCGCAGATTTTGAAGATTTAATGTATCAGATCGGCCGTGAACCCGGTGCTCCGGTTGAGCCTGATTCACTTGTGCCTACGGGTATTCAGGTCGGTTTGGGAACTCGTGTCGTAGCAACTCCGAGTTTCATGGTTCAGGGAAATTTTCAGATTACTGACGGGCCTTTAGACTGGGCAATTAACGGTGAGGGAGCTTTCTTTCAGGTTGACATGGGCAACGGCAGAATAGGCTATACACGCGGAGGTTCGTGGAAGATTGACGATCAGGGACAAATAGTTGACGAGAACGGATATTTGCTTGAACCGGCTATAACTATTCCGAACAATACTATTTCAATTACATTATCTCCGACCGGAGTCGTAAGTGCTAAAGTCGGCGAAGAAGTCGAACTTCAGGAACTCGGACAAATTCAGCTTGCGAGATTTGTAAACCCTACAGGACTTAGGGCGGCGGGCGATAGACTTTTCGTAGAAACCCCTGCGAGCGGCCAGCCTATTTTAGGAAACCCCGGTGAAGACGGAATGCCGACAGTTCTTCAGAATGTTGTCGAAATGTCTAACGTTCAAGTCGTTGAAGAAATGGTCGAGATGATAGTAGCCCAGCGTGCTTATGAAGCTAACTCAAAAGGTATTCAGACTGCTGACGAGTTATTAAGAATTGCAAACGGATTGAAACGTTAAAAAATTAATCATGTATAGAAAAATTAAATCGGGGCAGATATTGCTCCTTTTTTTATTATTATTATTGTTCGTGAATATTTCAGAAGCTTCACAGACTGTAAAAATTAAAATTCCCGAAACAATTTATTCAACCCGAAGTTATTTCAGGCTCGGACAAATTGCAAATATTACGGGCGGAAGCAGACAACTTAGACGGATTTTATCTAACATTGAAATTTATCCCGATAACGGAGCCATTGAACGTGCTGATGTTTTACGGGCAATTAACGAGAGCGATGCCGGAGACGCAAGAATAGAATTATATATGCCGGTTTTATCGCGTATTGAAACCCCTAACTATGAGGGAAATTTTACGGAGACAGAGCCTCAAAGCCTGTACCGTTCGCCCGCTGAGTTAGTTCCGTTAATAAAATCTCTTGCGGCATGGCACGGAGGGCTTGAAATTTCAACGAATAATTATCCTGTACCGGACGGAAAATTAATTGACCCTGCGAGCATCGTACCAGGCACAAGCTATGCAAATTTAAGATTTCAGGACAGCAGCGGCAGAATTAAATCTTTGCCCGTTCAGATGATTTGGACTCAAAATGCTATGATAGCAGCGAGGAATATTAAACGCGGCGACAGAATTAGCCCGCAGGATTTATATTCGCGTCCCGTAAGAATTACGAGGCCTGGAATGTACGCTTCAAGCCCTAACGAGATAGCAGGCTTCACGGCTAATAAAAATATTCAGCAGGGCGAGCCCGTTTTGCTTTCAAGTTTAACGAGTTCGAGTTTAATTAAACGCGGAAGACGAGTAAAAATTTACGCACGTTCTGCCGGAACTACAGCTTCAATAGACGGAGTTTTATTAGAAGACGGCAGGCCGGGCGATTGGGTGAAAGTCCGCCGCGCTGATAATAAAAGAGTTACGTTGAGAGCAAAAATAATTAATGAAAATTTAGTTGAAGTTAAAGTTGACTGAGAAAAAGCGGTGAGGGGTTAGGAGTTAGGCCTGCCTGTCGGCAGACAAGGAGTGAGGAGTTTTTTAGTAAACGCTGATATAATTTTTTTTGAGGTGAAAATTTCATGAATAACATAACTGCTTTGAATTTTAGTAAGAATATATTTAACGTTCTTGATAAAGCTATTACCAATCATGAAGCTTTTAACGTAAGCACTGATAAAGGCAGCGCAGTAATTTTAAGTGATGAAGATTATCGCGGAATGAAAGAAACGCTTTACCTGCTTTCTGTTCCCGGAATGAGAGATAAACTGCTTGCAGGAATGTCCGAACCGTTATCTGAATGTATATCTGAAGAAGATGTAGGCTGGTAAATGTATACAATCGTATATTCTCATACGGCTCAAAAGGATATTCAAAAACTAAAATCTGCTCATCTTGATATTAAAGCCAAGATGCTGATTGATATTCTTAAAGAAAATCCTTTCAAAAGTCCGCCTTTATTTGAAAAACTTTCGGGAGATTTGAAAGGTGCTTTTTCAAGAAGAATTAACGATCAACATCGAATGGTTTATCAAGTTTTTGAAGAAGAGCATATAATAAAAATTATCAGCCTTTGGACGCATTACGAAAGAATATGATAATTTTTATAAATTTTTTAATTTCTAACTCCTAATTAATAAAACGTGAAAGGAGAGTTTTTTAGTGAAAAAATTTTTTACGGCAATAATTTTAAGTTTAATTTTAATTTCGTCAGCTTCGGCTCAGTCTTTATGGAACGATAACGCTAACTGGTACGGCGACGCAAGACCCGGCAGAGTAGGCGACATTATCACAGTCTTAGTTAATGAACGTACAGACGCTAAAGATGAAGCCACTATGGAAGTTACTAAAAGCAGCACTAACGACATTAACGGCGGTAATGACGGCAACGGAATTTTGAGTTTTATTCGAGGCTTAACATTTTCGGCCAATAACGCTTCAGCCGGAGAAGGCTCGACAGAAAGAAAACATCACGCTACAGCAACTCTTGCGTGTTTAGTTACGGAAGTTTTGCCGAACGGAAATTTAGTCATCGAAGGCACACGAGACGTAAGAACAAGCGAAGAAACTTTGCAGTTTCAATTATTCGGAGTTATTCGCCCTCAGGATGTCAACGCTGATAATCAAATTAACAGCTCTTTAATCGCTAATGCTGAAATAGCTGTGAAAGGTCGCGGAATTATCTCGCGTACTCAAAAAGTCGGCGTTGTTACGCAGCTTTTGCAGGCAATCTTTTAATTTAAGCAGGAGTTAGGAAGCAGGAAATAAAAAATGAAAAAATTTTTAGCTTTAATTTTTATATTAATAGCTTCTGAGTCGTTTGCTGCTGTAGATCTTCAAAACATGGATTTCAACCGCGTTAATCCGAGAGTAAGAATTAAAGATATTACAGAAGTCGAGGGAGCACGAAGCAACCAGCTTACAGGTATCGGAATAGTTACAGGGCTTGACGGAACAGGCGATAACTCTCAAATGGCCGTCCAAATGATGCGGAACATGATGAGAAATTTCGGAGTAACTCTCGATGCCCGTTCTGTGAGAACCCGAAATATAGCCGTTGTAGCTTTGACTGCTAATCTGCCGCCTTATGTAAGGCCTGGACAAAATATTGACGTTAATGTAAATACTATGGGCAACGCTTCAAGCCTTCAAGGAGGAGTTTTAATTCAATCACCGCTCAAAGCCGCAGACGGAAAAGTTTATGCTGTTGCTCAAGGGCCGGTAATAACGGGCTTTAACTCAACGCAGGAAACTCCCGAACTTCGAGGCCGTAACATGAGACCTCAAAATATTTTGACCGCCGGACGAATTCATAACGGTGCTATTGTCGAGCGTGAAGTCCCGAGCGATTACACAGCAGGAGGCCAAGTCGCGTTATTATTAAGAGATCCGGATTTCACAACGGCTCAAAGAATTACGGACGTTATTAACAGGGCTTACGGTGTTGTAGCTTATGCAGTCGATGCAGGAAGAGTAGAAATTAATTTGCCCGGTCAATATATTCAAGCCCCTGCGGCCTTTTTAGCAAATATGGGAGGACTTGAAATTGAACCCGATACAGCCGCTAAAGTTGCAATTAATGAACGTTCCGGCACTGTCGTAATGGGCGGCAATGTCAGAATAAGTTCGGTCGGAGTTGCTCACGGGCTTTTAACTGTTGAAGTCGGCGATAATCCTAATGTTCTTCCCGAAAATATTGACGAACTTACTAACGTTGACGGCCAAAACCGCAATGATATTTCTGCAAATGAAGAGGGCGGAAGTATGTTGGCAATGCCGGCCACGACAACAGTAAGAGATTTAGTCCGAGTCATGAACTCTTTAGGAGCAACGCCCCGCGATATTATTGAAATTTTACAGGCTATCGACCGCGCCGGAGCATTACACGGCGAACTCGTAACGATGTAATTTTAAGGAGAATTTTTTATGATAAACGGCATAAGTTCATCAAGAATTATAAAAAATAATATCGACCCTGAAATTCATAAAACTGAAGACGCTTTGAAGTTAAAAGAGTCCTGTCAGCAGTTTGAAGCAATTTTATGGTCAAAACTTTGGAAAGACATGAAACAGTCTGCGATGTCAATCAGCGGAGCAGATAAAGAGCGTCCTTATAAACAAATGGAAGATTTGTCGCTTGAAATGGCTACGGACGATTTAATTGAAAGTTCCGGCGGTGCAGGACTTTGGAAAATGCTTTATGACAGCATGATTAGCAAAGTTGCCGCCGATAAAGAAGCTAAAGAAATCCGTGAAGCTAACGAAGCTGCTTCAAGGTTAGACGTAACGGCATGAGAGCATTTATGTTAATTCCGCTTGCGGTTTGTATTTATGAAATTGCGAGTTTAATTTTGCCGCTTAAGCTGCCTCTTTGGGGAAGAATTTTATCGTATTTAATTTTGTTATCGGGATTGTTAAAAGGATTTTTATATCGAAGAACGCCGCTTGGTCTTGATATTATTGAAATTCCTTACGGCGGTGCGCTTTTAATCTCAATAATTTTTAATTTTATAATCGTAGCGTTTTTTATTTTGCTTGTTAAAGACGCAGCTTTTATTTTATGGAAAATTTTTTTGAAAATTAAATTTCCCGGCTATTATGCCTCGCTTTTTGCATTCAGCATTGCTTTATGTACAACTCTCTACGGAACTTACGAGGGCTTAAAAATTCCGCCGGTTGTAACTCATGAAATTTCTATAAAAAATTTAGGCCGCGAATTTGACGGAATGAAAATAGCTATGTTAGTTGACATTCACGCCGATGAACTTACGAATTATAAAGCCGTTCAAAAAATCGTAGACAAAACTAACGCATTAAACCCGGATTTAATTTTAATTCCAGGCGATTTTGTTGACGGTTCAGTTAGAGCACGCTCAAAAGATTTAGCTCCGATTAAAAATCTTAAAGCAAAATTCGGAGTTTTAGGCGTAACGGGAAATCATGAATATTATTTTGATTTTCAAGGCTGGCTGAAAGAAATTCAAAATTTAGGCGTGAATTTATTAAACAACGAAAAAGTTATTTTAACTTCAGGAGACTCGAAATTAATTATTGCCGGAGTTCCTGACATTACGGGCAAAATGATGGGATTTACTGCGCCGGATTTAGAAAAGGCTTTGAAAGAAGCACCGGAAGACACGCCTGTAATTTTAATGGATCACAGACCGGACGCGGCAAAAGAAAACGCTAAACACAAAAATATAGCTCTGCAGGTTTCAGGCCATACTCACGGCGGACAAATGCCCGGAATATATCAATTAGTTAAGCGTGCTAATAAAGGTTTCATTCGCGGCTGGTATGATGTTGACGGAATGAAATTATATGTAAGTCCGGGAACTTCGCAGTGGAACGGCTTTGCTTTCAGACTTTTCGACCCGTCGGAGATAAGTTTATTTATTTTGCGTTCTAAATAATTTTCTTATTTAGTTCACCGGCGAAACTCTCAAAGTTCCAGGATTAGTATAAGTAACGAGCGCAACAGTTCCAGGCACGGCTCTAATATATTTTCTTTCAGTGTAGTCAACCGGCACTGAATTAGCTTCTTTGCCTGATGAATGAGAAGCCGCTAACCCTGCAGCATACTCTAAAATTTCACGCTTTGAAGTTTCGAGCTCTTCACGGGACGCACCTTTTATAATCACGTGAGCTCCGGGCATTTCGTGAGCATGAAGCCAAATATCGTTTTGATTAGCCATTTTGAAAGTTACGTGCCTGTTTCCGCGTGCTGAAAGCCCGACTAAAATATTTATGCCGTCTCTATTAATATTCAAGAACGGAGGAATATCCGGCTGTTTTTTCTTACGGGATTTTAATTTTGATTTTTTTTCGCCCGGGTCTATCCATTCATTTAAGTCTTTTACGGCTTGATTAAAATTTTCAGGGTCTTCGACAGCGTCAAGCAGAGCCGACTGTTCTTTTAATTCTTTAATAGCAGCGTTAATCTGTTCTAAATTAGCTTGAATTTCGTCCGGATTTCCTTTAGCTTTACGGTAACGTTTGAAATATTTTTCGGCATTTCGGGACGGCGTTAAATTCGGGTCTAAAATTATTTCAAGTTCGCTGCCCTCCCAGTCAGTAAGATTAATTTTTTCAGCGCGTTTAGGAATTTCATAAATATGAGTCAAAATTGCCTCGCCTTTTTTGCGGAAAATTTCAGCCTCTTGACATTCTTTAAGCTGTTTTAATAATCCGTCCTGATGACGCTGCTTTGATTTAACGGCGCGTTTTAATTTAGCATCGATTGAATGTAAAACTTTCTCGCGGCCTTGTCTTAATAACGGGATTAAAACTCCATGCCGTGAAGCCTTTAGAACATCATCGCCGAGCGAAACTGTTTCAGGAAAATCGAAATCAAATCTTGTTAAATAATTATTTTTTTTAATGAGACGGCAGGGAATTTTTTCACCCCTAAACCCTAACCCCTCACTCCTAACTTCATTTAACGCTGACAGCCACGAAATATTTTCGCGTTCTTCCCAATGCGATTGAATTAAACGCGCTAAAGGTCTGCCGATACCTTTAATATTTTGAACGTCCTCGAAATTTAATGAACTTGATTTATTAATTTCAATGCCTTCAAAAGCCGGAGGAGCTGAATAAACGTGTCCGGGCAGAATTGTTCTGAAAGAATTTACATCGGGAGTTGAATGTCTTGCTGCCTCATCGATTTTATGATTTTCATCGAGCAATAAAAAATTTGCTACAGGCTCAGTGATTTCTAAAATTAAAAAATAATTCACGCTTATCCCTGCAGAAATCCGCCGATGTGCTTCAAATTCTAAAATTCTATCGTGATTTAATTGACGTACTGAAATAATTTCGCCGCCGTGCATAAGTCTGCTTTTTAATGCCTCAGAGATTGACGCGCGAGCCGGAGAAATTTCTTTTAATGCGTTAATTTCGTTTTGAGAAGCCGGACAAATTCCAGCCGCTCCCGAAGTCCATGAAATTAAAAGCCAATTTTCATTTGAATTTTTTAGAGCCGCCCAAGTGTCGCCGCCCTCGATACGGTTAACCCGCAGAGGCAGAAATTTTTTCAAAGCTCCTGAAAGTCCTGATATAAATTCCGGTCCAAATGCCATTTTTTTAGTCCTTTAATATAAATAAAATTTTAATCTTCGTCATAACGTCCCTTACAGCTTGATATATAAATTCTGCCGTCTTCAATGTGATAAATGAGCCTGTCTTTTTCGTTAATTCTTCTGCTAAATTCGCCCTGCAGATTATCAGATAAAGGTTCCGGGTTGCCTATACCGTCAGTGCAGCCGTTTCTTTCTATGTCTTTTATCAGTAAATTAATTCGCCTTATAGTTTTCTTGTCTTGCATTTGCCAGTATAGATAATCATTCCAAGCGTTGTCCGACCAAATTTTTTCAGTCATTTCACGCCTCAATTAATTCATGCGGCGTGCCTTTACCGTCTTTTAATTCTTGAACGGACTTCATTATGTAGTCTATATTTTTTTTACTGTAAAACGGATCTGAATTCCTTGAAATTAAAAACGGAATACAATTTTCCCGAATAACAGTCTTAACGAACATATTAATCACCGAAGAAGCATCAAGCCCTATATCAGAACAAAAAGCATTAAATTTCATTTTGTCAAAATCATCAATATTCACAACTAAACTTGAAACAGCCACAGAAAAAAATCTCCCTTCACTTTATTAATTATTTGCATAAGTATATAACGGAGGCGCGAAAAAAATAAATTTTTCAGAGCATAATAAAAGCAAAAAAAATTAAGGATTAGGAATTTTTTATCCCCCCTAACCCTTAACCTCTCGCTTAAACTTAAACTTGAACTTTAGCGCATTAAACTTAAAATACTGTTAGTTTGAATGGCATTCGATTGAGCCAGCATTGCCGAATTAGATTCCATTAAAATTCTAATTCGCGTGAACTCCATCATTTCTTTAGCGTAATCTGTATCGCGTATTGTGCTGTTAGCTTCGATTAACGCTTCCATTTCGTCAGTTAAATTCCCGATATGATGTTCGAGTCTGTTTTGAGAAGCTCCTAATTTAGCAAGCTGCATGGAAACTTTATCCGTAGCCGAGTCAATTATTGCTATAGATTTCATTGCCGCTTCATGGCTCATAACATTTACACTGTCGAGGCCGAGCGCGTGAGCTCTCATGTCGCCGATATTAATCATAACGTCTTCGCCTTCAGAAGCTCCGGTTTGAATTACTGTAGTGTTGTCGGCAAGATGAAGCTTAATTTCACTCATATCTGTTTCAGCGTATTTGAAAGTTTTGTCTGTATCGTCCCATTTTGTGCTGAGTCCGAGCATGGGATCAAATTCAACATCGACATTCTTGTGAATAACTCCGACTAATTTATTGCCGGTGATTTGGACGTGTTCAGCAATTAAAGAATTATCATGAGCATTTCTCACGGTTACGCTATAACTGTTTTCGATTGAGCTTTGAATTTCGTTCATGCCGAAAGCGTTTAATATATCTTCATTGCCGGACATTATTATTTCGCCTTTTTGACCGGCCAAGACCGAACGCATTACCATAGTTCCAGCTACGGCTTCAGTGCCGCTCGTTCCGCCCTCAACGAACGAAACGAATTTTGAAGCGTCCTCGACATAATCAGCCTGGCCGAGCTCGTGTGCTACAGCGTCATTCAATTTTGCTGCGACAGAATTTAACGTATCATCGGCGTAAATTGTAACTTTTGCCTGCTTTCCGTTGCCTTGAGTTAAAGTTATTTCTTTAGGGTCAGCGAGCAAAAAATTTCCCTGAGCGTCCCAAAATTTATCTATATCTCTTAGGCTTGTATCTCCGGTAGGAGTTTCGCCCTTAGCGTTTGTTGTTAAATTCGCTATAAAAGTTCCTTCTTCAACGTCTTCAAAATTATGAAAATCCGGATTAGTCTTCAAATATAAATTTCCTTCGGAGATAACGCCGTTATTTTCATTAATAATAAAATTCGCAAATTTAATTTCAGTGTCAGCTAATTTAGTACCGTCAAGAGAATAATGCAAAGTTTCATTATTGAACGGCGCGCCCGCCCATTTATCGCTGTAATTGCTGTCAATAACGCCGTTAATGTCTATTCCAACAGCGTCATCAACAGGACTTTCAGCTGAAACACTTACGACAAAAGCCCCGCCTCTTTGGACATAATTCGCGCTTTCTTCGTTGAGGGAAATGCTCAAAGAATTCGAGCCGAAAAATTTGCTCAAATTTATAGCGTTTCCGCCCTCTTGAAGCATAATGTTGTCGATAGTTTCCCGTTTAGCTATGCCCTCTTGAGATAAAATATTTGCAGTTGCTTTTAACGTTACTATGCCGCTGCTTTGATCTACACTTTGAACTTCAAATAAAATGCTCGCGTTGTCTGTCAAACCATCGGAAGTTTCGATCGTAAAAATTTCGTCGATATTTCTTGTGAGTTCGTCCTCGTCAAGTTCTTCGATTTCAACTTCTCCGGTGTCTTCGTCAATGTCAACTACTCTTGAAGTCTCTACAGCTTCACCGATTTTATAAGAACCAGTGAATTTTACGCCCTGACTTTCAGAACTCGAAAGCGACAAACTATAATTTCCCGGAGGAACATCGCCAGCTGCTTCAATATCTTCAACGCCTAAATTTGAATTTACAGTTTTAGCTGCTGCAGAATTATCATGCTTGACGCGAAAAACGTTTGACTTTTGAACTTGAGCCTGCCCGGCCTGAGTTTCTACGGTAAGCTTAAAATTTCCGTCAACGCTGTATTTTTGCCCGTATTGATCTATTGAACGCAGACCGCCGTTTACGATAGCTTTTACTTTGCTGTCTGAGCTGCTCCATAAAATAGCGTTATCGCCGTTTAATAAACTCTTTCTGTTAAATTGCGTAGAGTTTCCGATTAAATCTATCTGTTCTTTAATCTCGTTAATTTCGACTTGAATATAACTTCGATCCTGTTGAGTTAAAGTATCGTCAGCAGCCTGAACGGAAAGTTCTCTCATTCTGTTTAACATTGACTGAGTTTGAGTAAGTCCGCCGACAGCAGTTTGAATCATGCTCACACCGTCCTGCGAATTATTCAGGGCTTTTTCCATTCCGTAAATACGGGAGCGCATGACTTCGCCTATAGAAAGTTCGGCAACGCTGTCTAAATCAGCAATTTTAGTGCGCAAACCCGATGACAATTTCTGCAGAGAACGGCGCATAGCCAGCGAGTTATTTCTCATAATCCGCTGCCCCATAATTGAAGTCATATCGTGGTTCATTATCATAGACATTTTCTATTTCTCACCCCTTTTTTCAAGTAGGAGTTAGGAAGCAGGAAGCAGGAACGAAAAAACTTCTCACTCCCCGCCTGTCAGGCTGGCAGGCTAACTCCTAACCCCTAACTAATTTTTTATGCTTTAATGTCAAAATTTCGTTTTTCTTTAGATTTTTTTCCGCGAACTTCTTTAACGAAATTGACAATTTTATCCGGCGGAACTTTACGCACTACCGTCCCGTCTGCGGAATTAACCACGCTGATCTGAACAATATCAGCGTCATCTATAACTTCATACTTTAAGTGGCGCATTTCGGAAGCCTTATCGATTATTTTGCCCTGAATTTCATCGGCTCGTTCGGCTCGCTGTTCGTTTTGCTGAGAACGTGCCTGCTCGCGTGAAATTTTTTCGGCTATTTTTCTATAATCTTTTTTTTGAGGCTGATCCGCAACGCTCCCAAGTGTTTTAGTCCTGACTACCTGACGTTGTTCAGCAGGCTGTGATTGATTTTGCAAAAATTCGGACGGATCGTTCACGCTCATCCCATTTTCATTATCAATCACCTGCTTCCGTTCAGCAGTAAAAAAATTAAAAAGCGTTTAGATTAAAAAAGGGAAAGAGAGTTTCCCCCCTTCCCCCATTTGCAGCGCTTATTAAATTTTAGGGTCAGTAAATGACTCTAACTACTAACGGATCAGGCTAAGGACGTTCTGAGGCTGCTGGTTTGCCTGTGCAAGCATTGAGTTACCAGCCTGAAGCATGATGTTAAGTTTTGTGAACTGCATCATTTCCTTTGCCATGTCGGCATCGCGGATTCTGCTCTCTGCTGAGGTCAAATTCTCGCTGGCCGTCGTCAGGTTGTTTGCTGTGTATTCGAGTCTGTTCTGGTACGCACCTAATTTAGCGCGCTGTGTCGAAACTTTATCGATAGCGTTGTCGATGATCGTGATTGAGCGTGCTGCTCTATCCTGGCTCATAACGTTGACGCCGTCAAGTCCGAGTGCATGCGAGCGCATATCGCCGATGTTCAAGCCCATGTCTTCGCCTTCGTTTGCACCGATCTGAAGAACGGTCGTGTTGTCTGAAAGGTGAAGGATTGACTCTTCTGTCGATGACGTGTATGTGAATTTCTTGAGGTCATCGTTCCAGGCAGCGTTGATACCGCCGAGAGCACTGAACTCAACGTCAACGTTCGGTGAAATTACGCCGTGAGCAACATTGCCTGTTACTTTTACGCCCTGAGCTATTGATGCGCCGGTGTGAGCATCGCTGACATCAACGGTGTATGTAGTCTCTTTCGAGTCCTGAATCGTGTTGAGCGAGAAAGCGTTGATTAACTGCTCGTCTCCTGAAAGAGTGATTTCGCCGGCTTTGCCGGGTACAACTGAACGGATAAGGAACGTGCCGCCGACTGATTCAGAATTCTTTGTACCGCCGTCAACAAATGTAGTGAACTTCGATGAGTCATCAACATATTTGCTTTGGCCGAGATCGTTTGCGATTGCATCGTTGAATTTCTTCGCTACATCGTCAAGAGTGTCGTTAGCATAGAGAGTTACGCTTGCTGTCTTGCCGTCGCCCTGATTAAGGGTAAGCGTCTTGGGATCTTCAAGCATAAATACGCCCTCTGAGTTCCAGAACTTGTCAAGGTCGCGGAGTTTCGTGTCGCCTGTAGCAACTTTGCCGATGTAAGCAACTGTGCCGCTTGCAAGAACTGTGCCGTCTGTGATAGCAGGATCATGATCGCCGGAAATAGCTCCGTTGGTCATCTGGAAATTGCTGTCGGTTACAAGCGTTACTGTACCTTCTGTAGCAACACCGGTCTTCTCGTTAAGATAGAAGTTTGTCATGTTGATTTCGGTGTCTGCTACTTTGTCGCCGTCTAAGATATAAGTCGGATTAAGGCCGTTGAAAGGACCGCCGTCCCACTTGTTATCCGATTCGCTGTCCATTGAAGCATCAAGTCCGAGATAAAGCGTGTTCTCTCCGCCGCCGGTTAATTCTGAAGGCGTAACTGAGTAGACAAACTTTGCACCGTCTTGAATGGCGTTGAAAGCGTTTTCGCTATCTCCGAATGTGATCGTTGCATAAGCACCATCTTTTGCATCAAAAAGTTTATCAAGTTTGACTGTGCTGGGCTCATCGCCGCCGATCGAAAGGACGATATTATCCTGAACTGCTGTTGAAGTTACGCCGGTCTCTGAAAGTTTGTTGGCCGTAGCTTTGAGAGTAACGGACTGGCTGACTGCGTCAATATTTGTAACTTCAAAGAGAATGCTGGCGTTTTCAGTAACGTTTGAAGCATCAAGAGCAAATACAGATGTTGCATCGATTGCTTCTGCTTCCTCTGCACTGGTTGTCGTAATTTCTGATGTCGGGCCTGTGCCGCTTCCGCCGCCTTCATAGACGATCTTTAAGCCGGCTGCAGAACCGCCGATTTTTGTAGTCGTGATTTCGCTCAAATCTGCTACTGAATCAGCATCAGGAGGTGTAATATTTACGCCTTTATTTCTTGCTGCTGCGATGATTTCATTCCAAACACCGCCGGGGTTCTCGTCAGTTCCAACAAAGAACTCTCTCTGCTCATCCGCTGTTGCTCCGCCGCCAGTTCCGAAAATGTCTGAACCGGTGGTTGACCAAATCTCTACGCCGTCGTCAGTAACAACTGAAACTTTTGTTACCGGTGATGTCGTGTCATTGAGCGTAATAGCACTTGTTGTAGTGTACAAGTCGCCGCCGATACCGTAAGAGCCGGTAAGCTGAGCACCTTCAGGGCCTTCAGTCTCGTAAGTAACTGTATAGTTGCCTGCAGGTACGCCGTTGACTGTGAGGTCTTTAACGCCGTAGTCAGAGTTTACGGACTTGTTCATGATGACGTTTTCATGTTTAATCTTCATGATGTCCGACTTCTGAACTTCGCCCTGACCGGGATCTGCTTTTACGCGGATTTTATAGTTGCCTTCGATTGACTTTTTCTGGCCGAACTGGTCGATCTCGCGGAGACCGCCGTTTACGATAGCTTTTGTTTCGCTGTCGCTGCTGCTCCAAAGAACTGCGGCATCACCGTTAAGAAGTTTCTTTTTGTTGAACTGTGTCGTGTTGCCGATACGGGTAACTTCTTCCTTAAGCTGGCCGATTTCTTCCTGGATATAGCTTCTATCCTGCTGTGTCAAAGTGTCGTTGGCTGCCTGAACTGAAAGCTCGCGCATTCTCTGAAGAATTGAGTGAGTCTCACTGAGTGCGCCTTCAGCTGTCTGAATGAGGCTGATACCGTCCTGAGTGTTGCTGACTGCCTGATCAAGTCCGCTGATCTGAGCGCGCATCTTTTCGCTGATTGCGAGTCCTGCTGCGTCGTCTGCGGCTGAGTTAATGCGGAGACCGCTTGAAAGTTTCGCTATCGACTTCTGAAGAGCATTGCTTGTGTTATTAACAATATTGTAGCTCTGTAAAGCCGGTATGTTGTTATTAATTACCATTGACATTGTAAAATACCTCCCTGTAAATGTTTAGTAAATGTTCGCTCCTGCCTTCCGTGTGCAAGAGTTTTAGTTTTAATTCCGTCTCTCTTAAAAATATAAAAATTTTTCGAGAGTTCCCCGCCCGTTTCGCAGAAATTCTTTTCCGGAATTTATCCCAGTCTTGAAACGCTCGCGCCCGTTCCTCATGAGTACCGGTGCAAACTACTGCGGCGTTGGCTGTGTGCGCTTTGTTGCTTTAGTAACCTTTATCCTGTTCGCGAAAAGGTTTCATATTAATTAAATAAATTTTAGAGTCCGGCCTTAATATTAAAGTTAAAGGCCTTTCATTGTGTTTCATTCAGATTGTCGGAATGAAATTTTTAAGACTTTAATTTTTCGCGGATGATTTTTTACGTGAGGGGGAGTTTTTAAGTAAGAATTAAGAAATATTAAATTAAGAACGACGTTCCTTCACGCGGCTGTCCTGAGGCAAGCAAAGCCATAGCCTGCGGGCCTATTTGACCGATTACGTCATCAGGATTTTTTTTGATTTCAGTTTCAGGAGTTTCGTTTTCTTTTTCTGCTTCTTCATTAACTTTAACTTCTTCAAGTTTAGGTTTAGGAGCCGTTTTTTTCTTTTTATTTAAGTCTTCGTTCTTAGCTTTTTTCTTCGGCATCTCGATATTCAAATAGCCTTGAATTTCATCGTCCCATTCGCAAGCCCGGAAATTTTTGCCTTCGGGAGGGGTTGAAAGCCTCTGCCAAGTTCCTCCGCGCGCTTCTATTTCTTTTACCCAAGTACGCCCGACAGCTGCCCACCATGTAATATCTTGAGCATCAGTTAAATCTTCCGTGCAGTCGTCAATCGAGAAAATTCCCGGACTTAAATACCGGAAAGCTATAAATCTCGTCCCGTTAAGGCCGTCAAGACGCACAATAAATTCATCACGGTCAGGAAGTTCAGCAGCGTTTAATTTCTCAAGTCCCGTTCCGAACATACTCACGGCTTTATTATTTAATTTCAAAACTCCGCGCGACGACATTGCAAAAGGTACAGGGGCGTTCCACCATTCAGGAAATTGCGGAGCGTCAGGGTCTAAAGCAAATTCAAGATTTTCTAAAAAAGAGCCGGTGTTTTTGACGTATAAAGCAAGAGAGTCTTCGAGTTCATTCTCGTCAATTTTAGTAATGTCAAGAGGCTTGAAAATATTTCTCTCGGCTAATTGAGGCAGTCTTTTAATCATTGCTTCGGAGCAGTTTCTCTCGACCATCGAAATTAACTGTCCTTTATTAATCACGACAGCACCGCCCGAGTCAGGAATATAAACGCCATACTCTGCGGAAGTGCTGAAAAGAGTCCGCAAAAAAAATAAAAGCGTAGAGTCCGGCGTTAATAAACTTAAATCAGTGTAAGGATTGTTCACGAAAGTTTTTCCATTTCCATTAAGGCATCAGCAAATTCGTTCGGCTCAAAATTATTCAAGTCTTCAGCACCTTCACCGAGCCCGATATAGCGGACAGGAACACGCAGTTTTTTAGCGATTGAAAGAACTACGCCGCCTTTTGCAGTGTTGTCGTATTTCGTTAAAATTATAGACGAGACCGGAATTATATTATTAAAAGTTTCGGCCTGAGCAACAGAATTTTGACCTAAAACGGCATCTAAAACTAAAACAGTTTCAAGCCTTTCTTGGCCTGCCTCGCGCAAAAGAATACGGTGAATTTTTTTCAGTTCTTCCATTAAATTATGCTTGTCATGAAGTCTTCCGGCTGTATCAACAATTAAAACATCTGATTTAGAACTTTCTGCGGCTTTCCATGCGTCAAAAGCTACAGCGGCAGGATCACTGCCTTGACCTTGAGCGACAACTCTAACGCCGGAACGTTCGCCCCAAATTTTTAACTGTTCGACTGCGGCGGCTCTGAAAGTATCTGCGGCGGCCATGATAACTTTTTTGCCTTGAGATTTATACATCGTTGCAAGTTTTCCGGCTGAAGTTGTTTTTCCGCTTCCGTTTACGCCGATCATTAATAAAATTAAAGGCTTGTTGCTTAAATCAAAACTTTTGCCCATGCCCGGAACGGAATTTAATTCGTCTGTGATTTTTTCAACGAAAATATTTTTTAATTCGCCCGGAGTTTTAATTTTTTTATTTTTAGCTTCGGATTTAAGAAAATCTAAAATTTCTTCAGTAAAATCGAGCCCGGTATCGCCCGCAATTAATTGTGCTTCAAGTTCGTCCCAAAATTCAGAGTCAAAATTTTTAGCGGAAAATAACTTTGAAATTCCTCCGCTCCATTTTTCACGAACGCCCTTAAGACTTTCTTTTAATTTTGAAAATAAAGCCATGATTTTTTTACTTCGCTTTACGCATAAAAATAAACTCGTAGCCTAATTGCCCTGTAATGCTGTCTTGGGTGCGCCGCGAGCCTACGACCTGCCAGCCGTCTTTACCTCGTTGAGCCATTCGTCCCGATAAATTCGAGTCAAAAATAAAATCAACCGCGTATTCATATGACGAATTACCTGACCCCGATACGGACGAAAATCCCGCGCTCATGTCAGGCATACCGCCCGAAAGGCGAGTATTAAGCTGCATTAACTGCCACGCTATGAAACCTCCGACACCAAGCAGAGCAATTAATAATAATGTTGTGAAAAGTCCTCCGCCCGATGAAGTTTTTTTGCTTTTTACTTTCATTGGAGCGTCATTGCCTCCTCCGCTGCTTTTACTTTTTATTTTGTTAGCTACTTTTTCGCGTAAACCCATAATTTTCTCCTTTAATTTTTATTTTCCCGCAAAAATATAAATTCATAACCTAATTGGCCTGTTATGCTGTCTTGAGTACGCCTTGAACTTGCGACTTTCCAGCCGTCTTTGCCGCGCTGAGCCATTCGTCCCGATAAATTCGAGTCAAAAATAAAATCGACAGCGTATTCATATGACGGATTAAGCGATCCCGGCATTGACGCAGAACTCGAAGAAACATTAGGCAGGCCGCCCGCTAAATTATTAGTGAACTGCATAGTCTGCCACGCTATAAAGCCTCCGAGACCGAGCAAAGCAGTTAATAATAACGGCGTTACAATTCTTCCCGATGATTTAGAATTTTCGTTGTCATTATCATTTTCGTCTTCATCATCATCGTTTATTTCAATTGAAGAATTTCCCCGTTCAGCTAATCTGCCGCGTAAATCTTTTACTTTATTTTTTTCTTCTTCTTCGCCCGGGTCAGTAGTCATAAAACCTCCGTGAGAGGGCGAATTTTCGTCAAAACCGTAATCATTTTCTTCTTCAATTTCGGGTTCAGGCTCAAATTCCGGCTCTTTATTAGAAGGTGCTGCAATAGCCCTGTTAAAATCTTCGCCGAGAGAATTTATATCGAAATCATCATTAGATTCTTCAACGTCTTCAAAATTCTCGTCATTTTCATTTTCTGATTCTGATATTAAACTCTGTTCAGACTTATTTTTTCTCAAAGAATAAGAACTTACATCAGGCTCTGAATTTTCGGAAATTAAACTCTCGTCTTCGGAACTTTCTTCCGGCATTGACATAGCCCCAAGAAGTTCGTCAGGAAGTCCGTCAAAGAAAGACGAATCAGAATCATCGTCTTCGTCTTGATTTTCAGGCTCTAAATTTATTTCAGGCTGTAATTCTTCAGGCTCGTTTTCTATTTCAGGTTCGCTTACTTCTTCTATTTCAGGTTCAGGTTCCGGCTCAGATAAAAGGCTTTCAGTTTCAGGAACTTCAAGATTTTCAGGCTCAATATCCGGCTCCGGCTCTGCTTCAATTTCTTGTTCTTGATTTTCTTCTTGAATTTCAGGCCCGCTCTCGATTTCAATTTCCTGCGGAGCTTCTTCTGTTTCTTCGTCTGCAGGCTCTTCAATAGGAGCGAGAGTCAAATCCGGTTCTTCTGCAGGTTCAGGCTCCGGCTCATCGACAGGCTCAGGCAAAGGGCTTTCATCGAAAGTTGATTCAATTTCAGTTTCGGGCTTTTCAGGCTCATCATCTTCAACTTTAGGGGCTGGCTCTTGAACTTCGGGCTCGTCTGCTTCATAAGCTGAAAGATCTATTTCTTCGGTCAATGGCTCTTCACGGCCGGGAAAAACTGACGCTAAATCTTCATTACTAAGATTATCTAATTCGTCCTCAAAATTTTGAGCGGCGTTACCGGCGGCAGCGTCAAGAGTAGACTCGGACATAGCCTGAGCAATATTAGCGATTAATTTATTTTCAGCAGTCTGCTGGGACGGGTCTTTATTGGCCTCGTTAAGAAAATCCTCAGGAAGTTTATAAGGCTCAACAGGCTCGCGGGTTTCGAGAGTTACAGGAGTGCCGGTCATGGCTTCGGCGATGTCGGCCATTAATTTATCTTCGGCTGTTTCGGTTTTCTCCGGCATTTCGACAGAGATAGGAGCAAGGCCGCCTTCGGGCTGAACTTCGGGAGTTTGCTCGGGGATTTCGTCATCGACATTGACAACGACATCGGCGGACGGTGAAAAATCTTCTTCGGATTTAGTTTCAGAATCATCGCCGGAGTCTAAAGCTAAATCTTCATCTTCAAATTCAAAGCCATCTAAATTTTCATTTTCTAAACCAGATGTATCGACATTTTCAAATTCGTTTTCAGAATCGGCATTGACTACAGGAATATCGGGCAGACCGCTTTGAGTTTCGTCATCTGTTTCATTTTCGCTATTTTCGCTGATTAAAGGAATGTCAGGAAGTTCAGAATTTTCAGCTTCAGGCTCTTTTTGCTCTTCATGTTTCTGTTCAATTTCGGCATCAATCACAGGCTCGGACTCGATAGGCTCTGACGAAGTTTCTAAAATTTGCGTTTCAGGTTCTTCAATTTCATTAGCTGACGGCTCGATTTCAGTTATAGCTTCTATATTTTCCGGCTGAGATTTTTCTTCGAGATTTTCTTTTTCTTTCTCTAATTCCGTCTCTTTAACTTCTTCTTTAATTTCTTCAACGGGCTCGAAATTTTGCGTCTCGTCAGGTTCACTGACGGCTTCCGAAGTAATTTTTTGAGTCGGCTCTTCAACTTTAATTTCCTGCTGAACTTCCTGCGGCTGTGCTGTAGATTTTTCCGGCTCAACTTCGATAGGCTCTGACGGAATTTCTGAAATTTGCGTTTCAGGTTCTTCAATTTCATTAGCTGACGGCTCGATTTCAGTTATAGCTTCTATATTTTCCGGCTGAGATTTTTCTTCGAGATTTTCTTTTTCTTTCTCTAATTCCGTCTCTTTAACTTCTTCTTTAATTTCTTCAACGGGCTCGAAATTTTGCGTCTCGTCAGGTTCACTGACGGCTTCCGAAGTAATTTTTTGAGTCGGCTCTTCAACTTTAATTTCCTGCTGAACTTCCTGCGGCTGTGCTGTAGATTTTTCCGGCTCAACTTCGATAGGCTCTGACGGAATTTCTGAAATTTTAGTTTGAGCTTCAACTGGTTTCGGTTTGACAGGCGTATCATCCGACACGTCTAATTTTCTTTTTATGATTATTTTAGTTTCAGTTTCTTTTTTATCTTTTTTATTTGAAAAGCTACCGAAATTAAGACTTTGCTCAAGTTTTTTTCCAAAGTCTTCCATAAAAGAAGCTGCGGGTTTCGTTTTAAGCTCGCGGGGCTTTATGTTTTTACCGGATCTGACGGGCGTATCATCGGACAGTTCTGATTTTATTATTATTTTATGTGCGGAAGTTTCAGTTCCTTTTTTGCTTGAAACACTACCAAAGTTAAGACTTTGCTCGAGTTTCTTTTCAAAGTCTTCCATAAAAGAATCCGCAACTTTTGCAGGGGAGTCCGGCTTGTTTATCCGACGGACAACGACACGCTTAGGCGTGCTTTTAGCGGTGTCTCCTGACATATTGCCCTCAAGGGTTTGTCTTAATTTTTCTTCAGCTGTTTTTTCATTCATTCTTTATCGTCCTTATATATAGCATGTATTATAAATCATGATTTGAATAATGAAAAACCTGCTCTGTTATCTATGAAAATATCTAACTTTTCAAAAATTTTTAGGCTGGTTCAAAAATTCCGAAATTTTAATAAAATTATGTTATAATCCGCGTGAAAAAATTTTTAGAGAAGTGAATTTAATTGTCGCAGAAACTTTATTATGAAAATCTTTACGCCCGCGAATTTGACGCTGAAGTCTTGAATCAATATGAACATGACGGAAAATTTCACGTAATTCTTGACAAAACTTTATTTTTTCCGAGCGGCGGCGGCCAGCCTTTCGATACGGGATTTATTGACGGCGTTGAAGTCAAAGAAGTTTTAGAGAAAAACGGCGAGATTATTCATGTTCTTGCAGGCGGATTAAATAATAAAAAAGTTCACGGCGTCTTAAATTGGGAGCGTAGATTTGAATTCATGCAGCAGCATTTAGGCGAACATATTTTCGCAGGAATGTTATTCAATCTTCACGGACTTCACACGGCCCGCATGAGAATTGAGGGCGGCAATGTTTCAATCGACATAGATACTCCAGTCAAAGAAGAATTTATTTTTGAGGCCGAAGCAGCCGCTAACGAAGCTGTATGGCGCGACATTCCCGTAGAAATTTTATATCCGGATATTGAAGAAGTTAAAAAATTTGCGAGAAAACTTCCGCCGGAAAATGCTGAACTTCCTATTAGAATAGTAAAAATCGAGGGTGTTGATTATGTTCCTTGCTGCGGTGTTCATGTAAGTTCAACGGGTCAGGTAGGATTAATAAAAATAACTTCCTTTGAAAATCACAAGGGCGGCACTCGAATTTACCTTAAATGCGGTGCGGCGGCTTACCGCTGGCTTGCGTCTTTTTACAGCGAAGTCCGAAAAGCTGAGACCGAATTAGTCTGCGGCTATGAAAGTATAAACGATAAAATTTTGAATTTGAAATCCCAAATTAAAGACTTGAAAAACGAAAATGAAAAAACTCTCGAAAAATTTTTGCGTCCTCTTGCTGAAGATTTAGCTGAAAATAAAATCATTAAATACGTCATGAAAAATTCTTCTCAAGACGATGTTAAACATTTATTCAGATTAATAACTGAAATTAACCGCGAGGCTGTAGCTTTGCTCGCTTGTGAAAATTCCGAAGGCGTTTTTATAATGTTCGGAACAAACAGGGACAATAAAAATGTTGACGTTCGCCCCGCATTCAAAAAAGCTATTTCAATTCTTGACGGTAAAGGCGGCGGAAGTTCGTTCAGTGCGCAGGGCTGGGGAAAAAATTCTGAAAAACTCAGCGCGGCTCTTGACGAGGCTGAAGAAGAAGTGAAAAAATTTTATGAGATATAAAGGATTTTTTCTCGTTATTTTATTCACTCTTTTAACATCTCCGTTATTCGCCGAAACAACTGAATACCAGCTTATAACTCCCGAAAATAAAACAGACTTAAATTTTTCTAAAAATTCTTATAACGAAATCGGCACGCTTAAAATTACAGCGTCAGAAAAATTTGATAAAAATAAAAACGTTATTGTTACTGTTCAGCATGACGGTAAATTTACAAATTCAAATAATTCTTCACAGACTATAAATTACAATTTAGTTTTAGGAACTTCAGACTCTTATAAAATCTTAAACAGCGGCGATAAAATCGAATTTTCTGCGGCCTCGATTGACGCTCAAGCCGGCGTAACTATCGGAGCAGTTATTACCGGCGATACTTCAGACGGAGATTATAAAACTGAAATTAAATTTGCTTCAAATTTGCTTCCGGTTGTCAGAGGCTCGTATACATTTGGAAAATATAATGGTAACGCTTTAACGTGGCGGATTTTGACCGTTGATGATACCAATAAACGGGCGTTGTTAGTTACGGAAAATTGTCTAAAAGAAATGAAATATAATAAATCCAAGAGCAAAAATACTTGGTCAGAAAGCGATGTTAAAGTATGGCTGAACGGTACAAACAAAAACGAAAAACAATTTTTTATGATTGACAACTTCGGAGACAATGAAAAAAGCCAAATATTAAGTGTTAAGATTGAAGACGGCGAGGGGCAAAATAAGAATAGTACTGAAATTATTGATGATACCGGCGATGACAAAATCTTCTTTTTGAGTTTGGACGATGCAAAAAGTTATTTCAAAGACGATAACGACAGAATAGCAAGATTGAATAATAATAGTGCATACACTTGGTGGCTTAGGTCGCTTGGCAGTACTAATAGTCGCGTAGCAGCAGTGTACCAAGACGGTCAACTGAGTATTCTTGGCTTCGGTGTAGACAATACAGTTATATACGTTCGTCCCGCGTTATGGCTGAAATTAACGACAGAAAACGAAAAAAATTCTACAACAACACTAAATTTCACTAAAAAAACTGACTCAAATAATAACGATAACGATAATAATTCAGGCTCAAACGAAACAACTCCTCCTGTCAATATAATCACTGAAGACCTCAACAATCTCACTGAAGAAGAACTAAAAGAAAAATTTGAAAATACTTCAAACGTAATTTTATACGGCGATTTAAGCAACGCTGACGGCCAAGATGTTGCTGATTTAATCGAAAAAATTGAAAACGTTACTGAACTTAAAACTTTGGATTTATCTAACGTTACAGGACTTACAGAAATTTTATTGCCGGAAGATACAAAAATTCAAGAACTTAACGTAAAAAACAGCAGCACCCTCATAAAAATTGACGTCAGCAACTCGCCTCTTACAAAATTAAATACTAACGGCTGTGTAAATCTTGAAAAATTAAATTGCAGTTCCTGCGGAATTATCGAACTCGAAATAAACGGCTGTAATAAAATTTCTGAATTAAACTGCTCTTATAACTCCCTCACAAGACTAAATTTATCCGGCTTTGAAAATTTAGATATTCTTAAATGCGATCATCAAAATATAAACGGCGTTAAAATAGGCGAAAAATTTAATTTTATAGATTTTTTATTTAGGATAGACCCGGAAATTTTTTCAGCTGCTGAAAATTCTTTGAGCGAACTTAATTATATTAAAGACTTTCAGGCTCTTGACGATGACGGCAGAATTATATTCTTCAATCTCAACGAAAACACCGGCGAAATCTCATTCGAGAAAGCTCCTGCGGCAATAAAATATAATTACCAAACTAATTTTGAAAATATTTTAATGGACGTAAACGCGGCCGCAGCTGAACTTAAAGACAATAAAAACTCCGAAAATACTGATACTAACAGCGGAGGAGGAAGCTGCAGTTCGTGGGGGGGGGTAACTTTTTTTGCGGCTCTCGGATTTTTACGATATTCACGGCGAAAATTAAAAAATTGAACGAAAATTTATTTTTTATGATATAATTTCAAAAGTAAAATTTCCCTGACTGAAATAAAAAATTATTTTTTCCACTCATTTTTCCACTCAAAAAATCTTAATTTTAATTCGTAACCGCAAAATTTTATGAGGCAGTCAAAATTAAAAATCAAAATCATTTTTTTCTCGAGAACTTTTCAAAAATTCACGAAACAAAATTTTATTTTTAAGAGTCTTGCAAATTAAAATTAGCATTGATAGAATTTTATCACCGAATAATAAATTAAAAATTTTTCAAAAGGGGAGAATTTTATGATTCCAACGATTGTAAAAATGGACGTTTACCCCGTTGCCGGTCATGACTGCATGGAGTTAAATTTAAGCGGAGCTCACGCGCCGTTTTTCACACGCAACATAGTAATTCTTGAGGACAGTTCCGGCAATATCGGAGCAGGCGAAGTCCCTGGCGGACAAAAAATTACTAAGGCTCTCGAAGATATTAAACACCTCGTTGTAGGTACCAGAATTGCCGATTACAAAAACACGTTAAATCAAATCCGCAAATGGCTCGATGAAAATATTAAAGACGACGTTCGCGGCCTGCAAACTTTCGATTTAAGAACGGGCGTTCATGTCGTTACGGCTGTCGAAGCTCCTTTGCTTGACTTAATGGGAAAATTTTTAGACGTTCCTGCGGCGGCTCTCATGGGGGACGGCGTTCAAAGAGAAAGAGTAAGATTTTTAAGTTATCTTTTCTATATCGGCGACAGAAAAAAAACAGACCTGCCTTACGAAGAAGAACCCGACTCGCCCTGCGACTGGTACAGACTTAGACACGAAGAAGCTCTCACGCCCGAAAAAATTGTCGCTCTTGCTAAGGCTACTCACGAAAAATACGGCTTTGAAGACTTCAAATTAAAAGGCGGAGTTTTGCCGCCGCGCGAAGAATTAAAAGCTGTTCAGGCAATTAAAAAGGCTTTCCCTAATGCCCGCGTTGATTTAGACCCCAACGGGTGCTGGAGTTTGAAAGAGGCTCTCGAAATTGCGCCGGAATTAAAAGAGTGTTTAGCTTACTGCGAAGACCCCTGCGGTGCTGAAGGCGGTTTCAGCGGACGCGAAGTCATGGCCGAATTTAGAAAAGCCGCAATGATGCCGACTGCTACGAACATGATTAACACGGATTGGCGGCAGATGTGCCACGCTTTAACTCTTCAGGCTGTCGATATTCCTTTGGCCGACCCTCATTTTTGGACAATGAACGGCTCAGTCCGTGTCGGTCAGTTATGCGCTGATTTCGGATTAATGTGGGGCTGCCACTCAAATAATCATTTTGATATTTCGCTCGCTATGGTAGTTCAGTGCGCGGCGGCAATTCCTGGAAAAATGAACGGTATCGACACTCACTGGATTTGGCAGGAGGGACGAGAAAGACTTACTGTTGAGCCTATGCAGATTGTAGGCGGCTGTATCGACCTGCCTAAAAAGCCCGGTCTCGGCGTTGATGTTGATATGTCTCAGATTAAAAAAGCCAACGAACTTTATTTCAAGCACGCTTTAGGAGCACGTGATGACGCTATCGGAATGCAGTATTTAATTCCGGGCTGGAAGTTCGATAACAAAAAACCCTGCTTAGTAAGATAAAAGCAAGTAGGAAGTAGAAGTTAGGAAGTAGGAAGTAAAAAAACTCCTCACCCCTAACTCCTAACCCCTCACTACTTAAAGATCATTTTAACTTTATTCGAGTAATCCTGCCCGTTATATGCCTCGTGAGTGAGTTCGGAAGCAGAACTTTTCAAAATTCCATACGATAATTTATTATCGCTCTCTTCAGGAGAAATAACAGCACCGTTGTAAAAAACTTCAAAAGAAATTTCATCGTTCTCTTCAGAATATTCGATGACGGCTTTAATTTTGGGCTCTACTAATGACGGCAGTAAAATTTGCTGTATTAATTCCTCAAAAGAAAGATGAAGAGAATTTGTCTTGCGTCTTGAAATCATATTTTTTTGGCAGAATGTATCAATCCCTGAAACAACAGCCGGAAAATCGTAATTTTTGCTCTCGATCGAAAATTCAAGAGTTTTAAGTCTGTGAATAAATCTCCGTGTGTTTTCGCGTTTGGGATTTACAAAAATCTCATCGGGAGTTCCGTCCTCGTAAATTCCGCCCTCGTCCATATAAAAAGCCCTGTTGCAGATAGCGTGGGCAAAATTCATTTCGTGAGTAACTATCATCATAGTTTTCCCGGTCTTTGCAAGTTCGCGGATTACTGCTTGAACTTCTCCGACCATTGTAGGGTCAAGCGCGCTTGTAGGCTCATCGAGCAAAATAACATCTGGATTCATAGCCAAAGTCCGCGCTATTGCAATTCTCTGCTTCTGGCCGCCGGACAATTCGTCAGGATAGTTCAGATATTTATCGCTCAATCCTACCATTTTAAGAAGCCTCATGCCGTTGTCGTAAGCCGCCTGCCGTGTTTCGCCTTTTAATTTCACGGGCGCGAGCATGATATTTTCAATCACTGTTAAATGCCCGAATAAATTGAACGATTGAAAAACCATGCCCATTTTCTGACGGATTTTAGGGACGTTGCATTTAGGCGAAGTAATTTCTTCGTTCTTAAAGAAAATTTTTCCGCCGTCAGGACGTTCCAAAAGATTTATACATCTTAGGAGCGTGCTTTTTCCTGTTCCTGAAGGTCCGATAACAGAAATTATGTCGCCTTCGTTTATCTCCGCGTTCACGTCTTTCAACGGTACAACGTTAGGGTAAACTTTTTTCAAGTGTTCAAGTTTAATCATGGTTTTCATCGCCTCCAGCTAAATTAATTCCGCGCAAAATATTTTCACGCTTTCTTCTTGACGGGGTTATACTTTTTTGGATAATACC